>NZ_JAUSQV010000001.1:3979266-4320333 GCF_030811475.1 Nakamurella flavida | reverse complement strand
GGGTCGTCACCGTCCCGACGCACCACCCGCTGCGGCGGCACGACGTGCTGCCCCACCCGGTTGTCGGTGACGTCCAGCAGGGCGGCGATGAACATCTGGTAGCAGGCGATGCCCTCGGCCTGCAGCGCCTCCCGGTCCGCGCGCGGGTCCCCGGTGGGCGCCGGGGGCCGGCGCAGGACGAAGCCACCCTTGGCCCCCACGGGCACGATGACGGCGTTCTTCACCTCCTGCGCCTTGACCAGCCCGAGCACCTCGGTGCGGAAGTCCTCCGGACGGTCGGACCACCGCAGACCGCCACGGGCCACCGCCCCGAACCGCAGGTGCACGCCCTCCAACCGGGGCGAGGACACCCAGATCTCGTGGGCCGGAACCGGGTGCGGCACACCGGGGATCCGCCGCGGATCCAGCTTCAGGGCGAGCACGGGGCTGCGCTCCCCGCGGGCGTCGCGACGGTAGGCGTTGGTGCGGACCGTCGCGGTGACCATCGCCAGCACCCCGCGCAGGATCCGGTCGGCGTCCAGGCTGCTGACCTCGTCCAGGGCCCGGGTCAACCCGGTGGCCAGGTCGTCGGCCTCGACATCGGCGTCCGGGCCGGGACGGGCTCCGTCGACGGACGTGACGGCGTCGGTGACGACGTCCGTGCCCCCGTCGGTGCCGCCGGGGCTGCCGTTCGTACCGCGGGGCCGGTCGGGGTCGAACCGGGCGCCGAAGAGCGCGACCAGACCCGCGGCGATCTCCGGGTGCTCGAGCATGGCCTGCTCGACGTACCGCTGCGTGTAGGGGGTTCCGATCTGGCGCAGGTAGTGGGCGTACGACCGCAGCACCCCGACCTCGCGCCACGTCAGGCCGGCGGCCAGGACGAGCCCGTTGAAGCCGTCCACCTCGCCCTGCCCTCGCCATGTCGCGATGAACGCCGCGGAGAACCGGGACCGCAGATCGGCGGAGCGGGCCGCGTCGGCCAGCCGGCCGGCCGGGAACAGCAGGCCGAAATCGTAGATGCGCGACGGGGTCCCGTCCGTCCTCCGCACCTCGTAGGGCTGCTCGTCCAGCACGTCGGCGCCCATGCTCTGCAACACCGGCAGGGCCCGGGAGAGGGTGACGTCCCCCCCGGTGACGTACAGCTTGAGCCGGCGGGCCCCGTTGTCCTGGAGAGAGTCGGCCAACTGCAGATCCAGATCGTCCGGACCGTCCAGTGCGTCCAACCGGCGCAGGTCCTCCACGGCGTCCTCGACGCCGTAGTCCTCCTTGTAGGCGCCGTCGAACGCGTCCGCGTAGCGGGCGAGCGCACCGGCGGTGTCCAGTTCCAGGTCCGCCGCGCCCTCCCCGCCGACGACGGCCGCGACCAGCCGGTCCTCCCAGGTGCGGATGGTGCGGCGGAGGGCCTCGGTCAGCGCGGCCGGGTCGGGATGCGTCGTCCGACCGGGGTCGGTGGTCACGGTGAAGTGCAGCGCGGCGGTCGGCGAGTCGCCGACCCGGGCCGCGTAACGGATGTCCGTGCCGTCGAAGGCCTCGAGCAGGATCTGCTGCATGGCCAGCCGCGCATCGGTGGTGTAGCGATCGCGGGGCAGGTAGACCAGCACGGACACGAAGCGGCCGAACGGGTCCGGCTGCAGGAACGCGCGGAGCCGGCGGCGGCTGGCCAGTTGCAGCACGCCCGCCACGACGTCGGCGACCAACGCCGGCTCGGCCCAGAACAGGTCCGCCCGCGGGTAGGAGGAGAGCAGATCCATGGCGCGCTCGCCGGTGTAGGAATCCGGCGCTGCGCCCAGGGAGGCCAGCACCGCCTCCACCGTCCGCCGCAGCACCGGGGTGGTGGTGATCTCCGCGTTGAGCGCCCGCGGGGTCAGCACTCCGAGGAAACGGTGTTCCCGGACGACCGACCCGTCGCTGCCGAGGATGCGGACGACGACCGCCAGCGGGGGGACCTCCTGGGTCAGGGCGGACCCGGTGGAGGCCCGGGTGATCAACAGGTGGCCGGGAGACGTCTCGCCGTCCTGCGCGGAGTCCGCGAAATCGAACGCGTCCGCGGACCCCGCGACGGCACCGTCCACCCGCCCGGTGCCCGGCGCGGGGTCGACCCCGGACGCGCCGACCGGCGGGTCCCGCAGGATGCCCAGGCCGCTCCCGCGCACCGGCTGCAGGGAACCGCTCTCCGGGTCGGCCTCGTGGCGTCGGTACCCGAGGAACGTGACGTTCCCCGAGATGAGCCAGTACAGGAGATCGGCGGTCTCGATGACCTCGGTCGCCGACCGGACCGACGGTGTGGCCCGCAGGTCGGTGGCCGCGGTGGCGGCCGATCCGGTGAGTGCCGCGGCATCCTGGACGACGGCCCTGACCTCGGCCAGTGCGTCCAGCAGCAGCACCTCGACGGCCTCCGCCCGCTCGGCGTCGGTGAGCCGGTCGACCAGGATGTGCATCCAGGATTCCCGCAGCGCACCGCCCGGCTCCCGGCCGTGGGCGCCCTCCCCGAGCACATCGATCAGCCGGCCCCGCGGGTCACGCCGCACCGACAGGATCGGATGCAGGATGCGGTGCACCGTGAGCCCGGAGGACGCCAGGGCGGCGATGACCGTCTCGACGAGATGCGGCATGTCGTCGGTGACCAGGTCGACCACGGTGGAGGTGGCCGACCACGACCGGACCGGCCGTTCGTCGTCCTCCGACGGCCGATCGGCCAGTGCCGGTGGGTTGTGCACGCGCAGTGCGGGGACACCCGCCTGCCGGACCAGTCCGGTGCGACGGTGGGCCTCGACGATCGACAGCACCTCGTCGACCCGGGCGGGTTGGTCCTCCGGGGGGATGTGCCGGAAGTACGGGTCGATCAGCGAGGCCAGCTCGGGCCGGGCCGCTGCGGCCTCCCGGACCCCGCGTCCGGCCCCGTCCGGGCGGCCACCGGGCCCGATCGGATGCGCCCCGGCCGGTCCATCCCCGTCGACGACCGACCCGACCTGCACTGCCTCTGCCCGCCTCACACAACGCCCTCTCCGTCGGCGGCGGTGCTCGCTCCGTCGCGTCCCGGGAAGCCTATGCCTGCCGTCCGGCGGGTCGCCGGACCAGCGGTGGACACCGCCCGGACCCCGGGTCACGACCGGACAGCCCATCGGCGGGTGGGCGCCGCGGAGCCCCCGCGTGCGATCCCCGCCGGGGACGGAACGGCCCGGCTCCGCTCGGGACGAGCGGAACCGGGCCGGGTGTGCGGTGCCGGCGCGCCGGCGGGAGCGGGTCAGTCCCGGGTGAGCTTGCGGTGGGTCACGCGGTGCGGACGGGCGGCGTCGGCACCGAGCCGGGACAGTTTGTTCTTCTCGTAGTCGGAGAAGTTGCCCTCGAAGAAGTACCACTGGGAGGGGTTCTCGTCCGTCCCCTCCCACGCCAGGATGTGCGTGCAGGTCCGGTCCAGGAACCAGCGATCGTGGGAGATGACCACGGCGCAGCCCGGGAACTGCTCGAGCGCGTTCTCCAGCGACCCGAGCGTCTCCACGTCGAGGTCGTTGGTGGGCTCGTCGAGGAGGATGAGGTTGCCGCCCTCCTTCAGGGTCAGCGCGAGGTTCAACCGGTTGCGCTCCCCGCCGGACAGCACCCCGGACGGCTTCTGCTGGTCCGGGCCCTTGAACCCGAACGCCGAGACGTAGGCCCGCGAGGGCATCTCGACGTTGCCGACCTTGATGAAGTCCAGGCCCTCCGAGACCGTCTCCCAGACGTTCTTCTTGGGGTCGAGGCCGCCACGGTTCTGGTCGACGTAGGACAGCTTGACCGTCTCGCCGATCTTCACGTTGCCCTTGTCGGACTGCTCCAGACCCACGATGGTCTTGAACAGGGTGGTCTTGCCGACGCCGTTGGGCCCGATGACCCCGACGATGCCGTTGCGCGGCAGGGTGAAGCTGAGCCCGTCGATGAGGACCCGGTCGCCGAAGCCCTTCTTGAGGTGATCGACCTCGACGACGATGCTGCCCAGACGCGGCCCCGGCGGGATCTGGATCTCCTCGAAGTCGAGCTTGCGGGTGCGATCGGCCTCGGCCGCCATCTCCTCGTACCGGGCCAACCGAGACTTGGACTTCGCCTGCCGGGCCTTCGCGCCCGACCGCACCCAGGCCAGCTCCTCCTTGAGGCGCTTGGCCAGCTTGACGTCCTTGCGACCCTCCACCGTCATCCGTTCGGCCTTCTTCTCCAGGTAGGTGGAGTAGTTGCCCTCGTACGGGATGAGCCGGCCGCGGTCGACCTCGGCGATCCACTGTGCGACGTTGTCGAGGAAGTACCGGTCGTGGGTCACGGCCAGGACGGCGCCGGCGTAGGCCGAGAGGAACTGCTCCAGCCACTGCACCGACTCGGCGTCCAGGTGGTTGGTGGGCTCGTCGAGCAGCAACAGGTCCGGCGCGGAGAGCAACAGCTGGCACAGGGCCACCCGGCGTCGCTCACCACCGGACAGGATGCTCACGTCGGCGTCACCGGGCGGGCAGCGCAGAGCGTCCATCGCCTGGTCGATCTGCGCCTCCAGGTCCCAGGCGCCGGCGTGGTCCAGCTCCTCGGACAGGGTGCCCATCTCCTCGAGGAGCTCGTCGGAGTACTCGGTCTCCATGAGCGCGAGGACCTCGTTGTACCGCTCGAGCTTGGCGTTGGTCGTGCCGAAGGCCTGCTGGATGTTCTCCAGCACGGTCTTGCTCTCGTCGAGCTCGGGCTCCTGCATGAGGATGCCGACGGTGAAACCCGGGGACAGGAACGCCTCGCCGTTGCTCGGGGTGTCCAGGCCGGCCATGATCTTCAGGATCGTGGACTTGCCGGCGCCGTTCGGTCCGACGACGCCGATCTTGGCTCCCGGGTAGAACGACATCGTGACGTCGTCCAGGATGACCTTGTCACCCACGGCCTTTCGGGCCTTCTTCATGGTGTAGATGAACTCGGGCACGTCTCCCTCTCACTGCTCTTCGCTGTCACTGCGCTGCGTGTGTCGCGCCGCAGCGGATCCCTGCACTGCCGGTCGTCGTCCTGCCGGTCACGGACCCGCCGCCATGGCGACGGGCCTCGCGGTCACCGGGACCGCCGTGGTCGGGGACCCGGACCGCCGGGATGACCTGCGTCGACCGGCCGGTGGACCACCGACCAGTGTGCCTCACCGCACCCGGTGCGGTCCCCCGGGTTTCCCCAGGGGCACGGTGACCGCGGGAACCGACCCGGGCGCCGGTGTCGACGGACACCCGACGCCCCCGCGCGGTGACGATCCCCGCGGCCGGACTCCGGCGAGTCCCGCCCCGACCCGGCGCCCGGGCGAACCCGGTGCACAGCCCGGACCGACAGCCGGGCGGCGGTACGCCGGGGCTGCACCGAGCCCAGGTTCGGGGCGGGGCGGGGCACCGGCACACCCCTGCCCACCGGCAACCGGCTCAGAACGCCGGCTCGCCCGCCCCCACCAGCTCCACCTCCCGCTCGTGCGTACCGGTGGCGTCGGTCGCCGCACCGGACGGGCCGGCGTCCACCGACTCCGCCGGGCGTTCCTCCGGGGTGCTGCGCCGGAACCGGTTGCCGCTGCGGGCGATGTCGAGGGCCACGAGATCGGCCCGCACCTCGGTGAAGTACTCGACGGCGCCGTCCTTCTCGTACCGACGGGTCGAGAGCCGGCCGATCACGACGAGCGGGTCACCCTTGCGGACCTGACCCAGCACACCGGCGGCCACACTGCGCCAGCAGACCACCGAGACGCCGTACTCGGCGCCGTCCACCCAGCCCTGGGTGGCCTCGTCGTACCGCCGCTCGGTCGACACCACCCGGAAGGTGACCCGGTCCCCCGTGCCGCCCTCGGCGACCTGCGGATTACCCGCCACCCGCCCCACGATGGTGACCGTCGCGCCGTCGTTCTTCATGACTTCCTCCTGCCCGGGCCGGACGGGTTGCCCGACTCCTGTGCAGGTCAGCCTGGCGGCGGACGAGGCCGGGGGTGGGCCGAGCGGGCGGCCGGGGGATGGAAACCGGACATCGGGACAACCCGTCCGCCGCAAGACCCGCCCAGGATCGGGTCAGGCCACGCCCAGCGCGCGCAGGCCCGCGGTGGTGCCGGCGGCGGCCACCACGACCAGGACGAACGGGGCCCGGCGCCAGGCCAGCACCCCGCCCACGGCGACGCCGACGATCCGTGCCGTCCCGGCGAAGGCGCCGACCTCCAGGACGGCGGCCGTGGCCACCAGGGCGGCCAACAGGACCACCACCCCGCGGTCGACCAGGCGGGTCACGCCGGTCGGGAGGCGGTACCGGGACTGCAGCAGAGTGCCGGCGAGGCGGAACCCGTAGGTGCCCACGCCGAGCACCACCACCGGGACGAGCAGGCCCAGCGTGCCGGTGGCCGGGGCGACCGGGGCCGTGGCGAGCGTGGTCATCGGTCGGAGTCCCGCGGCGGCAGCAGGCCGATCGACAGCCCGGCGAGGGCGAGGAGCACGGGGAGCCCGGGTGGCAGGAGGGGGCTGAGGGCGACCGCCAGGACCGCGCCGGTGATGGCGGCCCGGCGGGCTGCGGGCTCGCGCAGCGCGGGCAGGATCAACGCCAACAGGGCGGCCGGGAAGGCCGCGTCCAGGCCCAGCACGTCGGTGTCACCGACCAGGTTCCCACCGAGCGCCCCGACGAGGACGCCGGCGTTCCACCCGAGGAACAGGCCCACCGCCGACGTCCAGTACACGGCCCGCCGCCGGGTGTCGTCCGGTTCGGCCAGGGTGAAGGCGACCGACTCGTCGATGAGCAGGTAGCTGCCGAACACCCGCTCGGCCGCCCGACCGCCGATCACCGGACCGAGGGCGAGCCCGAAGGGCAGGTGCCGGGCGTTCACCAGCAGGCCGGCGAGCACGGCCGCCACCGGGCTGCCCCCGGCGGCCAGGATGCCGACGAAGAGGAACTGCGCCGCACCGGCGAAGACGACCACGGACATCACCACCGGCAGCCATACCGGCAGGCCCGATCCCACGGTCACGGCACCGAAGGAGGCCCCGACGACGGCCACGGCCAGACAGACCAGCGCGATGTCCCGCACCCGGTCACGACCCAGGTGGACCCACGTGGCTCTCATGTGCAGATGCTGGACGGACGGGTTAGTGTTCGTCAAGTCGAACGATCCGTTCGATATGACGTACGAGGGAGGTGAGGGCATGAGCCCGAACGACGGCGCCCCCCTGGCCATCATCGCTGCGGCCCTGCAGCGGGAGCGGCACCGCGCGGGGCTGTCGCTCGCCGAGGTGGCCCGGCGTGCCGGGATCGCGAAGTCCACCCTCTCCCAGCTGGAGGCGGGGGTGGGCAACCCCAGCATCGAGACGCTGTGGGCGCTGAGCACCACTCTGAACGTCAACTTCGCCCGGCTGGTGGAACCGCCGCGCAACACGGTGACGCTCGTCCGCGCCGGGTCGGGGCCGAGCGTGGCGTCGGGAACCGCCGACTACCGGACCGCCCTGCTCTCGGCCGGCCCGCCCGGCGCACGACGGGACCTCTACCTCATCACCGCCGAACCCGACCGCACCCATCGGTCCGCACCGCACGCCGCAGGCGTGGTGGAACACCTGGTGCTGGGTACCGGGCGCGCCCTGGTGGGGCCGGCCGAGGACCCGGTGGAGCTCGGGCCGGGCGATTACCTCGGCTACCCCGGCGACATCCCCCACCTGTTCCGCGCGCTGGCGCCCGGTACCACCGCGGTGATCGTGTCCGAGCACATCTGACCGCGCGACTCCGGCGGCGCGTCAGCGACCGTCGCCGGGCGGAACCGCATCGGGTTGACGCACGCGTTGCCGTTCGGCCAGGCCCGCCAGCATGGCGTTGTACGCGTCGAGCTCGTCGTCCGCAGCTCCCCGGGTGGTCGTCCGGTCGGACCGGGCCGCCTCGCGCTCGTCGCTCTTGGCCCACTGGGCGAGCAGGGCGATGACCACGATGATGATCGGGATCTCGGTGGCCCCCCAGGCGATGGCGCCACCCAGCCGCTGATCGCTGACCAGATCGGTGTTCCAGGGCACCAACCCCGTGTAGTAGCCGGCAGCCATCGCCGTGTGGGAGTTCATCAGGGCCAACCCGAAGAACGCGTGGAACGGCAGGGCCCCCAGCAACAGGCCCAGTTTCACCAGGGGTTGGAGCCGACGGGGGGTGGGGTCGACGCCGATGATGACCCAGTAGTAGAGGTAGCCGACGGCCAGGAAGTGCACGTTCATGATCAGGTGGCCGAGGTGCGATCCGATCATGGCGTCGAACAGCGGCGTGAAGTACACCGCGAAGAACGACCCGATGAACAGGGCGAAGACGATCAGCGGATGGGTGAGGAACCGGGTGACCGGGCTGTGCACACCGGCCACGATCGCCTCCCGCAAGCCCGACACCTCTCCACGCCGGGCGGCCGGCAGCACACGCAGGGCGAGGGTGGTCGGCCCGCCGAGCACCAGCAGGATCGGTGCCATCATGCCCAGCACCATGTGGGCGATCATGTGGATCGAGAACTGCGCCTCGGCGTACCGGCCCAGACCGGACGAGGTCGCCACGAGCACCATGGCGCAGCCGCCGAGCCAGGCCGCGGTTCGCCCGCGACTCCAGTCGTCGCCGCGCCGGCGCAACCGGCGGACGCCGACCAGGTAGAGCACCGCAGCGGCGACCACCGCCGGGCCGAGGATCCAGTCGATCCGCCAGTCCAGCAGCAGCCGACCCACCGTCGGCGGGCCCGAGATGTCGAAGCCGAGCAGCAGTTCGATGTCGCTGGGGACGGCGGCGGAGGTCGGCGGGGATGCCGTCCGGGCCAGTGCGGCCGCGACACCCAGGGTGGCCGCCATGATCAGGACCTCGACCACGGCCAACCGCAGGAAGGGCCGCCGGTCCGAGCCGTCACCGAGGGTGCGCAACGTCCGGGCTCGATGCCGCCACCCGAGCAGACCCAGCGTGATGAGGAGCGCAGCCTTGGCCAGCACCAGCCGGCCGTAGTCGGTCAACCACAGGTCGTTGACGGCGGCGAGCCGCACCCAGGCGTTGATCAGGCCGGACAGGGCCACCACGACGAACGCGACGAGCGCCATCGCCGAGTAGCGCCGCGCGATCACGTCCAGGTGGGCGACCCGCTGGCGCACCAGACCGAGCAGGGCGACGAGCCCGCCGACCCAGGCGGACACCCCGACGAGGTGGTAGATCATCGTGTCGACGGCGACGTCGTGATCGCCGGACTGGGCGGCGTGACCGCCGACGGCCTGGGGCAGCACCCCGATCAGGGCCATCACCAGCAGAGCCCCGGCCCACGGGCGCCGCAGCACCACCCGGGCGAGGACGGCGACGAGCGCGGCCAGAACCGCGGCGATCAGGTAGCCGCGGATGGCGTCGGACACGCTCACGCCCTGGATCACCGTGTCCGCGGACAGGGCGTCCACCAGGGACCCGCCGTAGGTGTCGGCGTAGGTGAGCGGGACGAGCGCCAGCGCGGCTGCGGCCCAGACCCACGCGGCCAGCGAGGCGGCCCGGACGGCGCGGTAGCCCCCGACGTCCAGGCGACCCTGCTCGCGCGGGGGGACCAGGACGACCGCAGCGAGCAGCCAACCCACCGTCAGCGCAGCCGTCAGGTCGAACAGCGCCTTGACCCCGGGAGTGGCGTACTCGACCAGGCGCCCGGCGTCCGGGAGGCCGGGGATGAGCACCCGGGGAGACACGGTGGCCGCCAGTCCGATGGCCAGGCACACCGCGACCAGGGCCATCGCGAGGGTGGTGACGGAGACGGTCCACCGGGCACGAACGGGTTCGACGGGAGCGGCGGACCCGTCGGCCGGGCCGTCGAGAGGCTGGGTACGGACGGTCTCGGACACTCCCCGAGCGTACTGCTGGCCCCCGACGGTCCCCCGGTTTCGCCGGGGGCCCGGAGCCGCTCCGGGGGCGCCGGACACCGGGGCGGTTACCCTGCTCACTCAGGCGCTCGTAGCTCAGTTGGATAGAGCAGGGGACTTCTAATCCTCAGGTCGCAGGTTCGAATCCTGCCGGGCGCGCCCACCCGCCTGCTCCTGCGGTGCCCCGGGCGTCGGCCGGGGTCACCCCCGGGCCGCGACCAGTGCCCGGGCCAGATCGGTGCCCGACCGCCACGCGCTCTCCACCCGGGGCGATCCCTGCGGGCACCACTGATCACCGGCCAGACCCACCCACCGGCCGTCCTCCTCCCGGAGGAAGAACGCCTCGGGGCGTGCATCCGCGGGTTTGGCGAAGGTCCAGCGGTGGGCATGGGTCCAGGCCGGCGCACCCACACCGAGCAGGTCCCCGACCCCGGCGACCATCGGCGCGACGGCCGTGTCCGGATCCGCCAGGTGCCGGCGGGCCCGGTCGGGCGTGCTGTGCGCGACCAGGACGGGGGCGCCGTCGCCGCGCCGGCTCCCGTCGTCGGCGAGGAACTCGATGTCCGGGTGGGTGACGAAGGCCGCATCCGGCAGGTCCCATCCCCGTTCGGTGAACCCGAGGACGACGGTGATCACCGGCAGGTAGTCGACCGGGGAGGGGACGTCCACGAGCCTGGCGGCCTGCGGGTCGGGCATGGCGACCACGACGTCACCGGTGGGCAGCTCGGTCACCGGCGACGCGGACCGGACGTCCTGATCGGCGAGCATCGCGGCGACGAGGGACCGCAGTCCACCGGGAGTGGCCCAGCGCACCGGCCCGGTCTTGCGTTCGGGGGCCCGGCCCGCCTCGAGCACGCTGAACGTGTCGGTCCACTCCCGAGCCAGCCCGGCGCTCCGCCATCCCGCCACGACCTCGGCGAACTCGTCGTCCCGCACGGTGAAGTACCCCGCCCCGAGATCGACGGCCCGCTCGTGCAGGGTGCGGCTCGCCATCCGGCCGCCGACCCCGCGACCGCGGTCCAGGACGCGGACGGGGACGCCGGCCCGGGTGAGCTCCACCGCGCAGGCCGCGCCGGCCATGCCGGCACCGATGACCGTCACCGTCCGGTCGTCGGTACGGGCGGAGGCGGTCGACGACGGAGCGGGCGACAGGTTCGCGGGCGCGATCTCGGACATGGGTCACTTCTACCCCACGCTCCCGGGCCGGTGGCGGTCACGCCGCCGGCCGTGCCGAAACGGGTCTGTGAGGTCTGCGTGTGGCCTGCCATCATGGGTGCGTTCCCCGACCGCTGCCGTGTCCGCCCCGGACGTCCGGTGCGTCGGGTGGACCGGGGCGGGAACGGGGCAGGGGCGCATGGCGGAACACACCGGCGATGTGACGGAGCTGGTCGTGGCGGCCGCCGCCGGCGATGCACGGGCCTGGAACGACCTGGTGGAGCGGTACCTCCCGCTGGTGATCTCGGTGCTCCGGCGCTACCGGATGAGCGACCGCGACGCCGAGGACGTCAGTCAGACCGTGTGGCTGCGCCTGGTCGAACACCTGGGCTCGCTCCGCGAACCACGGGCACTGCCGTCCTGGATCGTCACCACGACGAAGAACGAGGCCCTGCGGGTGCTGCGCGCCCGGCGGCTGGGCATCCCGGTGGATCCGCAGACCGACGCCGCCCTGGAACGGCCCACCACGGACGAGGTCGACCAGGACCTGCTGACCGCCGAGCGGAGACAGGTGGTCCGGGACGGCCTGGCCGAGCTGTCCGCCACCCAGCGCGAACTCCTGCTCCTGCTGGTCGCCGACCCGCCGATCGGCTACGAGGAGATCGGCCGACGGCTGGGCATGCCGGTCGGCAGCATCGGGCCGACCCGCGCCCGCTGCCTGCGGAAGCTCCGCGAGACGACGGCGCTGCGGTCGTTCCTGGCGCCCGGGACGGGCCGGCCGGCCGGACCACCCGGCCGCTGAGCCGACCGGGCCGCGGTGGGCTCAGATGTCGAAGCCACCACCGAAGTCACCGCCGCCGCCGAAGTCACCACCGCCGAAGTCACCACCACCCCAGCCGCCGCCGCCCTGGTCGAACCCGCCCTGGTCGAACCCGCCCTGGTCCCCACCGGCATCGCCGCCCTGACCCGCACCGTCGTCCCCCTGTCCACCGTCGGCCAGGCCCTGCTCGTAGCCCGCGTCGTACCCGCCGCCACCCCAGGCGCGCCCATGCCCGCCATGCCCGCGAACAGCGAGGAGGCGACGAGGTAGGTACCCACGCCCCAGGCGCCGGCCACCAGGGCCGGCTTCCACCACGGTTCGGAGTACCACCCGCGCGGCACCGGCCGGCCGGCGACCATGCCGCCCGGGTAGTAGTGCTGGGTGCTGTCCCCGGCCCGCGGCGAGGCCTCGTACTCGCGGCCCTCGACGGACACCGACCGGTCCTCGGTGACGGCGCCGGCCTGCTGCTGTCCGGGCATCGCCGGCAGGTCCGGGCCGGGGTCCAGGCCCAGGGAGGTCCGCGCCGCCCGGACGTAGTAGAGGCCCTCGTAGGCGGTCTGCTGGGCGAGGCGGTACTGCTGCTCGGTCGTCGCCTGCTCGACCTGCGAGCCGGCGGCGGTGAACCGCTCGGAGGCGTCGGCCAGGGCCTGCCGGGCCGCGGCATCCGCACCGGGGTCCAGGGCGTAGACCTGGCCGCCGAGCCGCTCGACCCAGCGGCGGGCCTCGGCCCGGGCGTCGTCCAGGGACCGCGTGGCGGCCTTCCTCCGGGCCTGCAGGTAGTAGGCGGCACCGCCGACCACGAGCACCAGCAGCACGATCCACAGCACGGCTTCCACCGACAGCCTTCTCGTCAGGACTTCCCGGGGGTCAACGCACCCGCACCGGTCATCGTTCCGGCCGGCCCGCTCCAGGGTGCCCCGGCCAGGACTACCGGCGGCGTCGGCGGCGGGTACCGGTGACCGATCGACCCAACGCCCCGCCGATGGCCGAGCCGAACGACCGCATGAACGAACTCACCACCGGGCTGCTGATCAGGTCGCCCAACCGCTCGGCGGTGGACGGGCCGGACGAGGCCGGAGGCGAGGGTTCGGGTGATCCGAGGTAGGGGTTGTCCGGCGGGGTCAGGTCCGGCCAGGCCGGTGCCGACGTGCCGGTCGGAGTCGGGGTGGAGGTCGGGGGCGGCGCGGTACCGCCCGCCGGTGCCGCGGCATCGCCCGCGTGGGCCAACCGGCCGGTCAGCATCTCGTAGGCCGACTCCCGATCCAGCACCACCTGGTAGCGGCCGAGCAGCGGCGAGGCGGTGAGGGCGGCCTGCCGGTCGGCCACCGGCGAGGGGGCCATCAGCGAACGGGGCGGACGGATGCGCGTCCACGCCACCGGGGTCGGCGCGCCCCGTTCGGACAGCACGGTGACGATCGCCTCCCCCGTGCCCAGTGTGGTCAGCGCGGTGCCCAGGTCGTAGTCGTCCGTCGTCGGGTACGTCCGGACGGTGGCGGCCAGCGCCTTCTGGTCCTGCGGGGTGAAGGCCCGCAGCGCGTGCTGGATGCGGGCCCCGAGCTGGGACAGCACCGGCGCGGGCACGTCGGTCGGGAGCTGGGTGCAGAAGAACACCCCGACCCCCTTGGAGCGGATGAGCTTGACCGTCTGCTCGATGGACTGCCGGAAGGCCTTGCTGGCGTCGGTGAACAGCAGGTGGGCCTCGTCGAACAGGAAGACCAGCTTCGGGCGGTCGAGATCGCCCACCTCGGGCAGGGTCTCGAACAGCTCGGCGAGCAGCCACATGAGGAACGTGGCGTAGAGCGCGGGACGGGTCTGCAGTCCGGTGACGTCGAGCAGGTTGATCACGCCCCGACCGTCGGGGGCGGTGCGCAACAGGTCGGCCACCGAGAACTCCGGCTCGCCGAAGAAGTCGTCGCCGCCCTGGGCGGCCAGGGTGGTCACCGCCCGCAGGATGACCCCGGCCGTGGCCCGGGACACCCCGCCGAGATCCTTCAGGTCCTGCTTGCCCTCGTCGGACGTCAGGTGGGCGATGACCGCCCGCAGGTCCGCGAGGTCGAGCAGCGGCAGTCCGGCCTGGTCGGCGAAGTGGAAGACCAGGCCGAGGGTCGATTCCTGGGTGTCGTTGAGATCGAGCACCCGGGAGAGCAGCAACGGACCGAAGGAGTCCACGGTGGCCCGCAGGGGCACGGAGTCGCCCGCGCCGGCCACGGACAGGAACTCGACCGGGAAGGACGTCGGCGTCCAGTCGTCACCGGTCTCCGCCGCCCGGGTGGTGACCCGGTCACCCCTCTCCCCCGCGGTGAGCAGCCCGGACAGATCGCCCTTCACATCGGGGGCCAGCACGGGCACCCCCGCCGCGCTGAGCTGCTCGGCGATGAGCTGGAGCGTCTTGGTCTTGCCGGTGCCGGTGGCCCCCGCGATCAGGCCGTGCCGGTTCATCGTGGCCAGCGGCAGGCGCACGAGCGCCGACGGATCGGCCACCCCGTCCACGACCACCGACCCCAGGGTGATGGCCGCGGCGACGGTGTCGTACCCGGCCGCGATGCGGCGGGCGGGCGACTCCCCCGGCCCACCCGACGGTGCGCTGGTTCCCTGCTCGGACATGCATCCTCCCGCGGGCGACCCTCGGGGCCGGGTCGCGCGGGCCGAGCGTAACCAGCGCGTACCGGCCGGGCCCGGCGGCCGACCATTAGGGTCGGTCGGATGAACGACAGACTGGTGTGGATCGACTGCGAGATGACCGGCCTCGACCTGAAGAACGACAAGCTCATCGAGATCGCCGCCCTGGTCACCGACGCGGATCTGAACATCCTCGGCGAGGGCATCGACATCGTCATCCACGCCGATGACGAGGCACTGGCCAACATGCCCCCGGTGGTGACCGAGATGCATGCGAAATCCGGCCTGACCGAGGAGGTCCGGGCCTCGACGGTGACGGTCCCCGAGGCCGAGCGCATGGTGCTGGACTACCTCAAGCAGTTCATCCCGGAACCGCGGACCGCCCCGCTGGCCGGCAACTCCATCGGTACCGACCGCGGTTTCATCGCCCGGGACATGCCGGAGCTGGACGGGCACCTGCACTACCGCCTCGTCGACGTCTCGACGATCAAGGAACTGACCCGACGCTGGTTCCCGCGGATCTACTTCGCGCAGCCCACCAAGGGGCTGGCCCACCGGGCGCTGGCCGACATCACCGAATCCATCCGCGAGCTCGCCTACTACCGACGCACCGCGTTCGTCGCCGACCCCGGGCCCACCTCCGAGCAGGCCCAGGCCGTCGCCGCGGAGCTCCTCGGCCGCTGACCTGCCGCCGTCCGCCGACCACCGCCCGCCGGACGGACGGACGGACGTCACGAGATGGACCGGAGCACCCCGCGCCATCACGTAGACTTCCCGAGTCCGAAAGGCCCCCGGGGCCTGACGGGCGGCACATGGTGGGCGTAGCTCAGCTGGTAGAGCTCCGGCTTGTGGTGCCGGTGGTCGCGGGTTCAAGTCCCGTCGCTCACCCCATGGCAGTCGAACGGCCCCCGCTCCGGCGGGGGCCGTTCGTGCGTCCGGGCCCGGCCCGTCGCCCTCACCAGCGGTTTCATGATCCGGCCGTCCAGCCTGTAGAGTTCACCCTCGAAGCCGGGCGCTGGTCACCCGGAGTCGAGTACGCGCCATTAGCTCAATTGGCAGAGCAGCTGACTCTTAATCAGCGGGTTCGGGGTTCAAGTCCCTGATGGCGCACCACCAGAACGCCCCGTCCGATCATCGGACGGGGCGTTCTGCTGTCCGGGCACATGCCACCGAGACACCTCGACCCCCACCCGGCCCGCCCCGTATCGATCATGGGGCGGTCCGTCGGGTCCGCGATGTCCCTGGTCGTAGGCTGACCGCGGCGTCGTGATCCCCGGGTGCCGGGGGCCGCCCCGTCGGAACGAGGATCGCCGTGGACCTCCCGCCCCCGGCCGGTGCGCCGGCCGACCAGATCACCGCCGCCGGGCGGACCCGGGAGGACCGCGGGCACGTCGTGTTCGCGGCCGCCGCCGGGGAGGACTACGCCTCGCTCCGCCGGACCCCGGTCGCCCGCCAGGAGCGCTACCGCCTCGGCCGGGCGTTGCGGCAGCAGGTGCCGCGTTCCAGCCTGGGCGACTGGACCCCACCCACCGACCGCCCCGACCCGGTGCAGCTGGTCCGCGAGTCGCACGAGGGCCGGGTCGAACGGCTCATCCCGATCCGCGTGGGGCGGATGGCCGACTCGCCCTACGGGTTCCTGCGCGGCACGGCCGTGGTGATGGCCGACGACGTCGCCCACCTCCCGTCCACCGGGATCACTCCCGTGGTGTGCGGTGACGCCCACCTGGGCAACTTCGGCTTCTACGCCTCCCCCGAACGCGATCTCGTCATCGACCTGAACGACTTCGACGAGGCCCACCCCGGCGGATGGGAGTGGGATCTCCGCCGACTCGTCGCCAGCATCTGGGTCGCCGGTCGGCAGAACGGGGCGGACGAGGACCAGTGCGAGACGGCCACCCGGTCCTGCGTGTCCTCCTACCGGGCGGAGGTGCGCACCCTGGCCGAGCAGCCACTGCTGTCCCGGTCCTACGAGCGGTTGACGGTCCAGCGGCTGAGCGAGCGGGCCGCCGATGCCTCACTGCGCGCGGAGATCGCCCGGGCGGCGGATCGCGCCCGCAGCCGGACCAGTGACCGGGCCCTCCCCCGGTTCACCCAGCGGCATCTCGGCCGGCGCACCATCGTCGAGGAACCCCCGCTGATCACCCGGGTGCCCGAGGACGAGTTCCACGCCATCGCCGCGGCCCTGGACGACTACCTCGGCACCCTGGCCTCCCACTGGCGCCGGGCCCTCGGGGGCTACACCGTCGTGGACATCGCCCACAAGGTCGTCGGGGTGGGCAGCGTGGGTCTGCGAGCCTACGTCGCCCTGCTGGAGGGCAGCAGTCCGGACGACGTGGTGTTCCTCCAGCTCAAGCAGGCCCGCCGCTCGGTGCTGGCCCGGTACGTGCACGGCGACTCGGCCTGGCACCGGCACCAGGGGCAACGGGTGGTCGAGTACCAGCAGGCCCTGCAGACGGTCAGCGACCCCCTGTTGGGCTGGGCCACCGTCGGCGAACGGCAGTACTACGTCCGCCAGTTCCGGAACATGAAGGGCACCGTGGCCCTGGACTCCATCGATCCGGCCGCCCTGTCGGACTACGCCGGCATCGTCGGCCACCTGCTGGCCAAGGGGCACGCCCGCACCAGCGGCGCTTCGATGATCTCCGGCTACGTGGGCGGGTCGGACAAGCTGGACAGCGCCCTGGCCCGGTTCGCCCGGCTGTACGCCGACCAGACGGAGAGCGATCACGCGCGGCTGGTGGACGCGGTGCGCCGGGGCGTGCTGCCCATCGAGCGCCTGGACCGCTGACCCCTCAGCGGGGCCGCCCGACCCGACCCCGGACATGAAGGACCCCTGGGCTGTTCCGTCCGCAGCGAGCTGCGGACGGGCCGACTGGACGAGGGTCGGCGGCCCAGGGGGGTGGTGACTGCCCGGTATTGCCAAGCTGCCGGATCACGCGACCCCTCCGGGCCGTGTCGTCTCCGACGGTGATGCGCGACGGCCTAGCGGCCAGTCACCTCACGAGTCCATGACGTCATCAACGTTGGACCACCTCCTCTCCCGTGTACCGACGAATGTACGCGCGCCGCAGCGGGTCTCGCCAGGAAATTTCGGACGAGGCAGCGTCGGTTGCGTCCGGACAACGGCTCCCCGGGGTACTGCACCTCGACCCCCCGCGGACACCCCGGCCGGGGGCCACCCCGCAGCGACCTCCGGGGCCGCATCAGCACGACGCATCGACAAGGAGAACGACATGAGCGACGACAAGGATCTGTCCCCCGGCGACGAGGTGACCTGGAAGACCCACGGCACCACGACCGAGGGCACCGTCAAGGAGAAGATCACCGAGGACACGGAAGCCGGCGGACGCACCGTCCGGGCCAGCGAGGACGAGCCGCAGTACCTGGTGGAGAGCGACAAGTCCGGCAAGGACGCCGTCCACAAGCCGGAGAGCCTGGACGAGAAGTAGGTCCGCACGACGGCGGGCCCGGGACGTGTCAGGCTCACGCCATGTCCACGTCACGACCCGGGTCCGCCGCCGACCAGGCCGAGCAGGCCGGTGGCCGGTTGGTGAACAGCCGGCCGTTCACGATGCTCATCACGGTGGGACTCGTCGCCTTCGGCATCGTCCATCTGCTCGTCGGGTGGATCGCCCTGCAACTCGCCTGGGGACTGCCGACGGGCGGGCGGGAAGCATCGCAGCAGGGGGCGCTCGCCACCATGGTCGGCAGTCCGTTCGGGGCCGTCCTGCTCGCCGTCACCGCCGCCGGACTGGCCGTGCTCGCCGTCTGGCAGGCGGCGGAGGCGATCTGGGGCCACCGGCGACG
The DNA here is from genome assembly GCF_030811475.1 of Nakamurella flavida. Taxonomy (NCBI): domain Bacteria; kingdom Bacillati; phylum Actinomycetota; class Actinomycetes; order Nakamurellales; family Nakamurellaceae; genus Nakamurella; species Nakamurella flavida. The sequence continues at coordinate 4,302,126 of NZ_JAUSQV010000001.1, read as the reverse complement.
CCGCGCCGCGAAGCGCCTCCGCAAGCGGCTCGGCTCCGCGGCCAGGGCGGTCATCTACGCAGCCCTCGCCCTCACCGCGTTGCGCACCCTCACCAGTGGATCGCAGTCCGGCGGATCGGAGGAGGAGTCGATGACGGGCCGGGTGCTGGCCGCGCCGTTCGGCCGGATCCTGGTCCTCGTCGCCGCGGCGGCCGTCGTCGCGGTGGGGGTGCGCCTGATCGTGAAGGGCGTGGGGCGGAAGTTCACCGAGGACCTGGCCGGCGGCGTCGACCGGCGGGCCCTGCTGCTGGGTCAGATCGGCTACGTGGCCAAGGGTGTCGCTCTGGCCGTGGTCGGCGGCCTGCTCGGCTGGGCCGCGGTGGACTACGACCCGGAGCGGGCCGGTGGGCTGGACGACGCCCTGAGCACCGTGCACGACGCCCCCCTCGGGTCCGTCCTGCTGACCCTGATGGCGCTGGGCTTCGCGTCGTTCGGAGTGTTCTGCTTCTTCTGGGCCCGACATCCCCGCACCACCGTGCAGGAATAGCGACGGGGCCGATCCGGACTCGCCGGATCGACCCCGTCGGTCGAGCGGGGGGGCGGTCAGTCCCGGGCCGGGGCGCCCTCGCCGACCAGTTCCCCACCCCGCTCGTAGTCCTCGTCCGCCCCGTGGGCGAGGACCCCCACGAGGACGCCGTCCCGGGCGTACCAGGCGGTGAACGCTCCCGGCTCGCCGCCGGCGTGGTCGACCACCGTCACGTCGTCGAAGCCGTCCCCCCAGGCCGCGTACTTCAGGGTGCGGTCGCCGATCTCCGACCAGAACCCCGGCACCGCCGACCAGGCGGCGGTCCCATCGCCCGCCGCCTGCCGTCCGGCCACCTCCCCCATCGCCAGGGCCTCGCCCCAGTGCTCCACGGCCAGATGACGTCCCGCGGCGGCGTTCCGCGCCAGCACGGCGTCGCCCGCGGCCCAGATGCCGGGGAAGGACGTGCGCATGTGTTCGTCGACGACGATGCGCCCCTCCTGGACGGCAACCCCCGCGTCCTGCACGAAGCCCGTCACCGGGCGGACCCCGACGGCGGCCAGCACCAGGTCGGCGGTCAGGGTCGAGCCGTCCGTCAGTACCACCGTGCGGCCGTCCTCGATGCGCTCCACCGATCGGCCACCCAGCAGTCGCACCCCTTCGTCGTCGAGCCAACCGGCCAACCGTCGACCGACCTCGGCGCCCAGCCTCTTCTCCTGGGGGGTGTCCTGCGGGGAGACCATCGTGACCGAGACCCCGCGCCGGGCCAGCGAGACGGCGGCCTCGCACCCGATGAATCCGGACCCGACGACCACGGCCGTCCGGGCGTCCTCGGCCGATCCCCGCAATGCCCGCGCCTGGGCGAGGAACCGCAGGGTGTGCACGGCGGGGTGATCACCGCCGGGCACCGGGAGCGTCACCGGCTCCATGCCGACGGCGAGCACGAGGGTGCGATAGCTCAGCGTCCGCCCGGAGGCCAGGTCCACCGTCCGCGCGGCAGGGTCGAGGGCGATGACGCTCTCGCCGACCTCCACGGTGATGTCGGGGTCGGTGTCGGGGTCGAGCTCGGTGTCCGGGCCGCCGTCCTCGGCGGACAGCGGGAGTTCGTCCTCACCCGTCTCCCCGCGCAGGTAGTCCTTGGACAGCGGCGGGCGGTTGTAGGGCGGATCCTCGTCGGCACTGAGGATGCGGACCGGGCCGGTACCGCCGGCGGCGCGGAAGGCCAGCGCGGCGGCATGCCCGGCGGGTCCGCCGCCGACGACCAGCAGGGCGTCGACGGGGCTCATCGGGCCGACTCCGGGCGAGGAGGCCGGACGGGGGCGGGAGACGGGGTCGGGAGGGCGGGGCGGCGGTGCCCGCGATGCGCGATCATGACGCCAGGGTAGGGACGCCGCCCGCGAGCCGGGTGATCCTGCCCCCGAGGGGACGACTTCACTGTCCCCACGACCCCGGGCGTGTCATCCTGAGGCGATGATGCGGGGGCTGGTGGGCGTGCTGCTCACCGGTCTGACCGCGCTCTGGGTGATCAGCGTCCACCCCGGTCCGCAGAGCGGCGGTGATCGCGCGGCCGACGAGGCCCTGCACGCCGTCACCACCGCGTCGTTCGACCCCCGCCGCCCCGATGCCGCGTTCCCCGCCGACTGGGCGACGGTGATGGGGTACCGGCCCCTGGTCGCGATCGGGCCGCACGACACCCCGATCCTCATCAAGCCGACCGGCGACTGCTCCTCGCCGACCGGGCCGACCCGGTACGACTTCGACGTGGTCTGCAAGGAACACGACCTGGCCTACGACATCGTCCGGTACGCCGGCCGGATCGGCGCCCCCCTGGCCTCCGGCGGCCGTCAGGACGCCGACGCGATGTTCCGGTCCGAGCTGCACGCCCGATGCGATCAGCAGCACACCACCGGCGCCGACGCGGCCGTGTGCCACGGTCTGGCCGAGTCGTTCGCCGTGGTGGTGGACGTCAACTCGTGGCGGCAGGGCTACCGACCCCCGGAACCGGAGAGCGGCTGGTCGCTGGTGCTGTTCTGGGTGGTCTGCGGCGGGGTCGCGGTCCTGGCCGCGGGCCGACGGTACGGCTCGCGCATCCCGGCCGGTCTGACCTGGCATCCGGCACACCTGCTGCCGACCCTGCACCACCCGCGCCGGTGGCCCGACGTCCTCGTCCGGGACGCCGGACCGGCCGTCCCGCTGCCCGGGCCGGCACCCCGGGAACCGGTGTCCTGACCCACCCGCGGCTCGGCCGGACCGGGACACGGGTCAGCGGGCGTCCAGCTCCCCGCGGACCCGGGTGACCCGCTCCCGGACGTCGAGGCGGGCCGCCTCCTCGTCCACGGTCAGCACCACCCGGTCGGCCACGACCTGCCGGCCGGCGATGACGACGTCGGTGACATCGGTTCCGCGGGCGGCATAGCCCAGGAACGACCCGGCGTCGCCGTTGGGCGACGCGGTGATCCCGGACGCGTCCAGCACGATGAGATCGGCCTGCTCCCCGACGGCCAGCCGTCCGGACAGGCCCTGGGACAGCGACCGGGCCCCGCCCCGGGTGGCCATCGACAGCACGGCCGGGGCCGACAGGGCCAGCGGGTCGGTGTGCAGACCGCGTTGCACCAGCGCGCCGGTCTTGATCTCCTCGAACATGTCCAGGGTGTTGTTGGACGCGACCGAATCGGTCCCCAGCCCCAGGGTGACGCCGGCGGCCAGGTACTCGGGCACCGGCGCGATCCCCGCGCCGAGCTTCAGGTTCGACACCGGGTTGTGCGACACGGTCACGTTCGGGCGCGCCAGCAGGTCGATGTCCCCGGGTTCGGGGTGCACCGCGTGTGCGACGTGCAGACGGGTGTCGAACAGGCCCAGCCCGGCGACGTGCGCGATCGGCGACATCCCGTGGTCGGTGAGCGATTGCGCCACCTCCCGTCGGGTCTCCGACAGGTGGATCTGCACCCCCAGATCACGGTCGATCGCGCGTCGGGCGACATCGGCGATGAGATCCGGTGGGCAGGTGTACGGGGCGTGCAGGCCGTAGTCCATGGTGATCCGTGCTTCGCCGGCGAACTCCGCGGCCAGGGCGGGGACCTCGTCGAGAACGACACCGCCGGCCTCCGGCTCCGCCATCGGGAAGGCGACCGCGCCGTAGCCGAACACTCCCGGGGAGGCGCGCACCCGCATCCCGGAGTCGACCACGTCACCGAGCAGCTCCGTGTTCCACGAGAACATGTCGACGAACCCGATCGTCCCCGACCGCAGCATCTCGACCATGGCCAGGCGCAGACCGGCGCGGATGTCCGCGGCCGTCATCCGCACCTCGAACCGCCGCATCTGGGCCAACCACAGATCCAGCGGGAGGTCGTCGCACCAGCCGCGCAGCATCGTCATGGACGAGTGGGTGTGCCCGTTGACCAACCCGGGCGCGACGATCCGGCCGCGGGCGTCGAGATCCTCGGGGCGGGCCGGTCCGCGCACCGGCCCCAGGTAGTCGATGACCCCGGTCCCGGTGTGGAAGGCGATCTCGGCGTCGTCGAGCTGGATCCCGGGCTCGGGGACGATCGTCGCGCCGACGATGCGGCGCACGTGGTCGGGGAAACGGACGGCGGACGGGGACGGCTCGGGCGCGGGCTGCATGGGGTCGGACACGGGTCCGATTGTCACCCGGCCGCACCGCGGAGGACGACAACGGCCCCCCGGCTGCAGGAGCCGAGGGGCCGGACGTCGGAGCGTGGATCTTCGGCCGGGGCCGGGACGGACGGGTCTACAGGGCCGACATGGTCAGCCACTGATCCCACGGGATGGCCCAGTCGTAGATGTCGCCGTCCTCCGCGGACAGGTTCACCGAGGTACCGGTGATCTCCACCGGGTCACCCCACAGGGCGCCCTTGAAGTACTCCTCCGCGTGCTCGGTCGACAGGTTGATGCAGCCGTGGGTCACGTTGCTGCTGCCCTGCGAGCCGACGCTGTTCGGGTTGGCGTGGATGAACTCGCCGTTGTTGCTGATCCGCACGGCCCACTTCTGCGGCGAGTTGGTGTAGCCGTACCGCGGGTTGTTCATGAGCTTGACCTCGTTGAACTCGTTCACCACGTGGATGCCGGAGCGGGTGATCAGGTTCGGGTCGCCACCGGCCTCGCCCTTGCCGTAGGACGCCGGGTAGGTGGCCACGGTGACGCCGTTCTGCTGCACGACCATCTCGAAGGAGTTCACGTCGGCCTTGACGACCTGGTTGCGGCCGATCGAGAAGTCACTGGTCAGGTCCTGGGCGCCGTAGGCGCCGTCGGCGAACTTCAGTCCGTAGACGTTCACCTCGACGTGCACCCGGGTGTTGGCGGGCCAGTACTCCTTCGGCCGCCAGTCCATCGCCCACCGACCGTCGTCGTGCTTGAGCCAGGCCCAGGCACCCTCGACGACCGGGTCCGTGCTCACGGTGACGTTCTTCTGGATGAGGGCGCGGTCCTCGGGCTCGACCCCGAAGCTGACGCTGATCGGTGCGGCGACCCCGACGATCTGGCCGTCACCCGGGTTGACCGTCGTGCGGACCTCGTCCGTGGGCTGCACGGTGGCGTACGTACCGCTGATCGGGACCTGCTTGCCGTCGGTCCCGGTGGCGGTACCCGTCACCGTGTAGGTCTTGCCGAAGCCCAGCTCCTCACCGACCGCCCAGGACGCCTTGTCGGCGGCCACCGTGCCGGCGACCTCCTTGCCCTCGGGGTTGGTCATCACCAGGGAGTCGATGGTGCCCTGGGCCACGGAGATGCTGATGGGCTCGACGGGCGAGATGTCGGTGGCACCGAAGGCCGGACTGGCGGTGACCGCCGCGACGGGCGGCTGGGTGATCGTCGTCGTGGGGGCGGCGCTGGACGCCGACGACGACGAGCCGGAACTCTGCCCCGAGCTCGTGCCGGTGGAATCCGGCACGGCCGCCGACGACTGCCCCGCCGTCTTCGTCGCCGTGACGGTCGTGGCGGACAGCCCACCGGTCGAACAGGCGCTGACCACGGCCAACACCAGGACGAGCAGGGCAGGCGCGAGCCTCCGCGCAGATCGCATACCGATGAACCGCCTCGTGTCGTGTCGGACAGGCGGCCCGACCACGAACACCCGGCGGGTCACCCACGCCGGAAGAGCCCGGCTCCTGAGGATAACCAGCACATCGGTCGGGCCCCCGTCAGCGACGCCTGTGGGACAGATCATCGGCGGACCGGGCAACCCATCGGCCGGAAGCGTCATGGCAGATGGGCGGCCCTGCGGTCAGCGGAACAGGCGCCGCACCACGACGAGGGAGAACAGTGCGCCCACGGCCATCAGCGAGTACTTCACCTTCGGATCGGCCAGCGTCACCCGCAGCGTCCGCTTGCCCTGCTCGACCACGCGCCGGGGGTTCGCCCGGGTGGTCAGCTCGTCGATCGTCACCGCGAGGGCGTCACGCGCCCGCTCGATCTCGGCCTGAATGGTTTCCGCGTCGCGGGCCACCGCAACCTCCCGTGGTCCGGGGGCACCAGGAAGGCGTCCCGCGGCTTATTACCCTAGCCGCATGACAGACACCCCTGTGGACGTGGGCGACCTCGCGCCGCCCTTCACCCTCCCCGACGCCGACGGCAGGCCGGTCTCGCTGGCCGACCACGCCGGCCACCCGGTGCTCGTCTACTTCTATCCGGCCGCCCTGACGCCCGGGTGCACCACCCAGGCCTGCGACTTCACCAGCGCCCGAGGGGATCTGGATTCCGCCGGCTACCAGGTGATCGGGATCTCCCCGGACACCCCGGAGAAGCTGGCCGAGTTCCGCGCCACGGAGAACCTGGGCATCACCCTGCTCGCCGATCCGGGCAAGGACGTGCTGCGGGCCTACGGGGCCTTCGGGGAGAAGAACAACTACGGACGGATCGTCCAGGGCGTCCTGCGTTCCACCTTCCTGGTCGGGGCGGACGGACGCATCGAGAAGGTCTGGCGCAACGTCAAGGCCACCGGGCACGTGGCCCGGTTGCTGAAGGAACTGGGCGTCGCCGGCTGAGACCGACCCGCCCCGGGGCCGGGGGCGGGGCGGGCGCACCGACGGACCGTGCTCGGCCCGTCGGGCGCCGGCACCCGCCCCGTACCCTGTCCCTGCGGCGGACCGTTCCGTCGCCCCCGGGGCCGTAGCCCAATTGGCAGAGGCACACGGTTTAGGTCCGTGCCAGTGTGGGTTCGAGTCCCACCGGCCCCACCCCGGTCGGCCGTCGCACGCCGTCGGCCGCTCACGCTCCGTCCCCCCGACACGCTCCCGATCCCGGCGTCGGGAGCGGAGCAGGCCCGTACGGTGAATCGCGACGACTCACCGCTAAGGGGACAGCAATGACGGCAACGACCGGCTCGGGTGACACACCCCGGGACGACCGCGAGACCGACGCTCGGAACGCCCCGGACGGACACCCCCGGGGCGAGGCCGACACGACGGACGGGCAGACGCAGACCGCCGCGGGATCGAGCCCCGCGCAGGGGTACGACGACGCCCCCACCCACCTCGTCGACCGCAGCGGAGCCACCACCGGCTCGGCCACCGTCGACGGCACACCGGACCGGGCGTCGGACGCCGGAACGGACCGCAGCTCGGGCACGGACGGCACGGGTGAGCCGTACGCGGAGTCGCCGTCGGCCCCCACCCCGTCCTTCGCGGCGGGCCCGGTCGACCGGTCCGAGAACGGCCCGGACACCGGGACCGCCGTCGGCCCGGCCTTCCCGGCCGGCGAGGGCGCACGCCACCCCTCGCCCTACGGCCCGCCCCCGACCCGGGACGACGACCGTCCCGACCGGTCGGAGTCCTCGACCACCGCCGCGGCCGAACCCACCCTGTACTCGTCGGGATACGCCACGCCGGGCCAGGACGCCGCCGCGACCGGATCGGCATCGGGCCACCCGTCCGCTCCGTCCTCGGCGGACACCACCGACACCGCGCGCTACCCGGCCGTGTCGGTGCCGCCGGTCCAGGACCGTTCGCAGGACCAGGACTGGTCCGCCGGGCAGTCCCCCGGGTACACCCCGGGGTACGCGGGAGCCGATGCACCGACCACGTCGATCCCCGGCCCCGCCGACTACGCGCCCTCGGTGCCGGGCCACTCCCCGCTGGTCCCCGCGGCCGCCGAACCGATGGTGATCGCGCCGCCCGCCGGCGCCGCGCTGCCGTCGTCGGGCACCGGCCGGGACCCGGGCGGTCGCGCGGTCGCCGCCGTCATCAGCACCCTGCTGGGTGCCCTGCTCGTCGCCGGTGGGCTGTACCTGGTGGGTGAGTTCGGCTCCCGCCTGGCCACCACCATGCTCGACTCCGGCACCACCGGATCGGTCCGGGACATCATCCTCACCATCGGTGGGGGTGTGCTGATCCTGATCGCCGTCATCCTGAACGGATGGTCTCCCTGGGCCACCCTGTTGCCGGGCATCGCGCTCACCGGCGCCGGGGTGTGGTCGGTCGTCAGCTACGACGGCGCCGACCGGATCGCCGGATTCGTCGATCTCTTCTTCGACTCGGGGCAGTTGGTCAACTGGGGCGTCACCGCCTGGATCCTGATCATCGGCGTCACCCTGCTGGGCGCGTCGATCGCCGCCATCATCGCCCGTGCGGCCGGGCGGACCCGCGGCCGCCCGTGAGCTGACGGTCCCGACGGCGAAGGCCGGGCACCCCGTCATGCGGGTGTGCCCGGCCTTTCTCGTCCGCGGGCCTCAGCGGGCGCGCACCGCCGCCAGCAGCTGCGGGGCCAGCACGGCCAGCGCCCGCCCCCGGTGCGACAGCGCGTCCTTCTCGGCCGGCGCCAGTTCGGCGGAGGTGCGGCCGTCGCCCGCCTCGTCGCTCTCGGCCGGGACGAAGAGCGGGTCGTACCCGAAACCGTTCGCCCCGCTGCCGGCCCGCAGGATGCGGCCGCGCCACTCCCCCCGCACCACCACCGGCTCCGCGCCGGGAACGGCCATCGCGACCGCGCTGACGAACATCGCGCCGCGCCGCTCGTCCGGGACGTCGCCGAGCTGGGCGAGCAGCAGGGCGTTGTTGGCCGCATCGTCGCCGTGCCGCCCGGCCCAGCGGGCGGACAGCACGCCCGGCATGCCGTTCAACGCATCGACGGCCAGGCCGGAGTCGTCGGCGACGGCGATCTCGCCGGTCTCCCGGGCCGCCTGCACCGCCTTGGCCAGGGCGTTCTCCTCGAAGGTGGCCCCGGTCTCCGGCTCCTCCGGGAAGGGCGGCAGATCGTCCAGCCCCAGCACGGTCACCTCGGCCCCGACGATGCGGCGCAACTCGACGAGCTTCTTGGCGTTGCGGGTGGCGAGCAGCACCCGGCTCACGAGCCGGCTCCGGGCCGGGCGGTGGCCAGCGCCTCGCGCTGCAGCTCGGTGATCCGGGCGATGCCGGCCAGCGCGGAGTCGAGCATGGCGTCCAGCGTGGCGCGGGAGTAGGTGGCCCCCTCGGCGGTGCCCTGCACCTCGACCAGCTCACCGGACTCGGTGGCCACGATGTTCATGTCCACCTCGGCGCGGGAGTCCTCCTCGTAGGGCAGGTCGAGCCGCACCCGGCCGCCCACCACCCCCACGGACACGGCGGCGATCTGGCTGGACAGCGGGTTCGGCCGGGCCAGCGCCTTCTGCTCACGCAACAGGGCCACCGCGTCGGCCAGCGCGACGTACGCGCCGGTGATCGCGGCCGTGCGGGTGCCGCCGTCGGCCTGCAGGACGTCGCAGTCCACCGCGATGGTGTTCTCGCCCAGGGCCGACAGATCGACGCAGGCCCGCAGGGAGCGGCCGATGAGCCGGGAGATCTCGTGGGTGCGGCCGCCGATCTTCCCCTTGACCGACTCCCGGGCGCTGCGCTCGTGGGTCGCCGACGGGAGCATGGCGTACTCCGCGGTGAGCCAGCCGAGCCCGGAGCCGTGCCGCCAGCGGGGCACGCCGCGGGTGACGGAGGCCGCGCAGAGCACCTTGGTCCCGCCGAACTCGACGAGGACGGATCCGGCCGGATGGGCCTGGAAACCGCGGGTGAATCGGATGGGCCGGAGTTCGTCGTCGGCCCGGCCGTCGGCGCGGGGTGCGCCCGACGAGGTGGGGCCGGATGAGGTGGTACCCGTGCTGGTCATGGCTGCCAGGCTAGAGGGCTCCCCCGACAACCCCGGACCGTGCCGACGCCCCGTGGGGCGCACGGACCGTCGGTCGCGCCCCCTCAGACCAGGCTGAGCCCGGACACCGCGCTGATCTCGGGGCCGAGGAACCGGCGACCCAGCCGGGCGAACGGCTCGGGGTCGCCGGTGGCCAGGAACTCGTGCCGAGGGGTCACGCCGGCGGGGGCGAGCAGATCGCGTTCGGTGAGCTGCCGGTAGACGTCCTTGGCCGTCTCCTCGGCGCTGGACACCAGCGTCACCCCGTCCCCCATGACCAGGGACAACACACCGGTGAGCAGCGGGTAGTGGGTGCAGCCCAGCACCAGGGTGTCGATGCCGGAGCGCTGCAGCGGCGCCAGGTAGGCCTGGGCGAGACCGACGACCTGGCGCCCGGAGGTGATGCCGCGTTCCACGAAATCCACGAAGGACGGGCAGGCGGTGGCGTGCACGGTGATGCCGGGGTTGGGCGCGAAGGCGTCCTGGTAGGCGCCGGAGGCGATCGTCCCCGAGGTACCGATCACGCCGACCGACCCGGTGCGGGTCACCGCGGACGCCCGGCGCACCGCGGGCCGGATGACCTCGACGACGGGCACGGGGTAGCGCTCGCGGGCATCGGCCAGGCAGGCCGCGGAGGCGGTGTTGCAGGCGATGACCAGCATCTTCACCCCGTCGTCGACCAGGGCGTCGGCCACGGCCAGGGCGTGCCGGCGGACCTCGGCGATCGGCAGCGGACCGTAGGGCCCGTTCGCCGTGTCCCCGACGTAGCGGACGCTCTCCCCCGGCAGTTGGTCGATCAGCGCACGGGCGACGGTCAGCCCGCCGACCCCGGAGTCGAAGACGCCGATGGGTGCGGACGGGTCGAGCGGGTCGGTGCGCACCTTCTCGACGCTACTGCCGGCGGGGACGGCGGGCGTCGGTCAGGCCGCGACGGCGCGTCGCCGCGGCGCATCCGCCCGGGCGACGAGGAATCCGGCGAGCACGCCGCCCAGGGCGCCGAACAGATGCGCCTGCCAGGAGACGGTGACCACCCCGCTGATGTCCCGGACGGCGAGCTGGACGATGCCCGTCCAGAACACCGATCCGTACAGCGCGAGCAGCACCAGCCCGAGCAGGATGTGCTTCCAGGACCGGGTGAACACGCCCCGGGCGACGAGATAGGTCAGCCAGCCGAAGACCAGGCCGGACGCACCCACGGTGTCCGTGCCCGACGGCGAGATCAGCCAGACCCCGAGACCGGAGACGAGCCAGACCAGCACGGTCACGGCCACGAACTGCCGGACACTGCCGATCATCACCAGGAAGCCCAGCACGAGGACGGGCACCAGGTTGGCCAGCAGGTGCGACCAGGAGGCGTGGATGAACGGGGCGGTGAGGATGCCGAGCAGACCGTCCACGCTGCGCGGCTGGATGCCGTAGCGCACCAGGGAGTCGTCGGTCAGCACGTTGACGAGCTGGACCACGGCCAGGATCAGGCCGAACGCGCCGACGGTGATCCCGGCGGCCTTCACGTTGGCGGGCAACAGGGCGCTGCGCTGCTTCGCCGGAGCCGGTCCGGGCATGCCTGGCACGGGAATCGTCATGCACCCAGATTACCGACGGGCCGGGCCGCGACCTCCGGGACGACCCGGAGATCGACCCTGACCGCGGGCCGAGCCGGCCGTCAGGCCCAGAGCTGGCCCTCCAGGCCCGACGCCGCCTCGGCGTCGTCCTGCGCGCCGTAGACGCCCGTGGACAGGTACTTCCACCCGGCGTCGCAGACCACCAGCGCGATGTCCGCCCGGGCCTCCGGGTCGCGGGCCACCTTCGCCGCGATGCCCAGCGCCGCGTGCAGGATCGCTCCCGTGGAGATCCCGGCGAAGATGCCCTCCACCTCGAGCAGTTCCCGCGTCCGGCGGACGGCGTCGTCAGGGCCCACGGAGAACCGGGAGGTGAGCACCGATGCGTCGTAGAGCTCGGGCACGAAGCCCTCGTCCAGGTTGCGCAGGCCGTACACCAGCTCGCCGTACCGCGGCTCGGCGGCGACGATCGAGACGTCCGGCACCTTCTCGCGCAGGTACCGGCCCACGCCCATCAACGTGCCGGTGGTGCCCAGTCCGGCGACGAAATGGGTGATGGTCGGCAGATCGGCGAGCAGCTCCGGACCCGTGGTGTCGTAGTGCGCACGGGCGTTCTCCGGGTTCCCGTACTGGTAGAGCATCACCCAGTCCGGGTGGTCGGCGGCCAGCTCCTTGGCCCTGGCCACGGCGGCGTTCGAACCGCCCGCGGCCGGGGAGGAGATGATCTGCGCGCCGTAGGCCCGCAGTAGCAGCCGCCGCTCCTCCGAGGTGTTCTCCGGCATCACGCAGATCAACCGGTAGCCCTTGACCTGGCACACCATGGCCAACGAGATGCCGGTGTTCCCGCTGGTCGGCTCGATGACGGTGCAGCCCGGCCGCAGCCGGCCGTCCGCCTCCGCCGCCGCGACCATCGCCAACGCGGGACGGTCCTTGATCGACCCCGTCGGGTTGCGGTCCTCCAACTTCGCCCACAGCCGGACGTTCGGGGACGGCGACAGCCGGGGCAGCCCCACCAGGGGGGTGCCGCCGACCGCGTCGATCAGGCTCTCGTACCGCGCCACGAGTGGATCAGCCTCCGGCGACGGTTGCTGAACTGTCGCCTCCGGCGACGGCAGGAAGGATGGTCACCTGGTCGCCGTCCTTCAGCTCGGTGTCGAGTCCGCCGGTGAACCGGACGTCCTCGTCGTTGACGTAGATGTTCACGAAACGGTGCAGGGCACCGTCCTTGACCAGGCGGTCGCCGAGGCCGGAGTAGCGGCTGTCCAGATCGGTGATGACGGCCGAGAGGGTGCTGCCCTCGGCGGCGACGGACTTCTCGCCCTTGGTCACCGGGCGCAGGATCGTCGGCACGGACACGGACACGCTCATGGGGCTCCTCAGCGGATGGATCGGGTGGTGACGTCGGCCGGGACGGCCATCGTCAGGGGCAACGCCGACGGGGTGCGAAACGATCCCGCCCGCGTCCTGTACTGCGGATCAGTCGAGACCGTCCGGGCCGGAGCCGTCGAGATCGTCCGGGCCCTCGTCACCGGGGACGATCTCGACCTCCTCCTCGCCGACCCTGCCGTCCCGGATGCGGAACGACCGGAACTCGTCGGCGTGCGGCTCGCGGGTGGAGACCAGCACGTAGTGGGCCTGGGGCTCCCCGGCGTAGGAGATGTCCGTACGGCTCGGGTACGCCTCGGTCGCGGTGTGCGAGTGGTAGACGACCACGACCTCCTCGTCGCGCGCGTCCATCTCCTTGTACAGCGCGAGCTGTTCGGCGGAGTCGAACCGGTAGAACGTCGGCGACCGCTCGGCGTTGATCATCGGGACCAGCCGGGTGGGCCGGTCGGACCCGGCCGGGCCGGCGATGATTCCGCAGGCCTCGTCGGGATGATCGGCGCGGGCGTGGCCGATGATGGCCTCGACCATGGACCGGGGTATGCGCAGCACGACCCGAGCTTATCGCCGGGCCGCGGTCGCCCCGGCCACCGACCAGCGCGAACGGGGGAAGATCACTGTGCCATCGCGGTGACGAGCGAGTCCTGCACCGCGGAGAGCCAGCGGTAGGTGGCGTACATCGCGGCCTCCGGACTCTGCGGGTCGTCCGCGCCGGGCGGTGGGCCGTCGTCGGTGAGGTCCATCCGCACCCCCAGGGCCAGCCGCACGTCGTTCAGCGCGCCGATCCACGACTGGGCGGCGTCCTCGTCGAGACGGACGGTGCCGCCGCCGCGCGGCAGCGAGTCCAGCAGCGCCACGGCCGCGCCGTCCTTGAGCGCGATGAGCTCGGGCTCGCGCAGCACCCGCAGTGCGGACGACAGCTCGGCGTCGTCGGTGGAGAAGTCGGGCAGCAGCCGGGCCACCGCGGGATCCTCCGGCGGACGCGACGAGCCGACGACCATCCCGGTCATCGCGACGAGCGGGTCGTCCGGGGCCTGTGCCCGTCGGCCGGCCAGCAGCTGCCGGACCTGGTCGACCAGATCGGAGACCAGCGAGGCCTCCTCGGCGGTGAACGAGGCGAAGTACCGGCCGAGTCGGCGGCGGAACGGGCGCATCAGCGGTCCTGGGCCAGGGTCGCCCACAGGCCGGCACCCTGCAGCTTGGTGACGTCGGCCTCCATCTGCTCGCGGGTCCCCGAGGAGACGGTGGCCCGGCCCTTGTGGTGCACGTCCAGCATCAGGGACTCCGCGCGGGGACGGGGGTGTCCGAGCAGCCGCTGGAAGACCAGCGTCACGTACGACATGAGGTTCACCGGGTCGTTCCACACGATGGTGACCCAGGGGGCGTCGGCCGTCACGTCGGTGGCCGGCAGCTCGGTGGTGGTGGGGCTGGGTGCAGCGCTGACCCGGGTCACGACCGGGCCGGTGGCACTCCCGGAGCGTGGCGCCGGGACCGGCAGGGGGCGTCCGGGCCGGCGGACCGGACGTGCCCCGCACCGGATCGCGGCCGGGCGGTGGGAATCGGACACGTCTGCGAGTGTGGCACGGATCGATCGACGCGCGGGGGGCGAGCACACGCGGTCCCCGGCCGCCGGGCGGCCCGGCCTATCGTTGTCCCGCATGAGCCCGAGCCCGTCCCCCACCACCGGTCCGCCCTCCACGGCGCTGTTCACCGATCAGTACGAGCTGACGATGCTGCAGGCCGCCCTGGCCGACGGGACCGCGGACCGGCCCTGCGTGTTCGAGGTGTTCGCCCGCAAGCTGCCCGCCGGGCGGCGGTACGGCGTGGTCGCCGGGACGGGGCGGTTGCTGCCGGCCGTCGAGGCGTTCCGGTTCGGCGAGACCGAGCTGCAACGGCTCACCGGCATCCTCGACACCCGGACGATCGACTTCCTGGCCGACTACCACTTCGACGGCGACATCGAGGGCTACCCCGAGGGCGAGCTGTACTTCCCGGGATCCCCCGTGCTGACCGTCACCGGGACGTTCGCCGCCGTCGTGCTGGAGACGCTGGTGCTCTCGATCCTCAACCACGACTGCGCGATCGCGTCCGCGGCGGCCCGGATGGCCTCCGTGGCCGACGACCGTCCGCTCATCGAGATGGGGTCGCGGCGCACCCACGAGGAGGCCGCGGTGGCCGCGGCGCGGTCGGCCTACCTGGCCGGCTTCGCCACCACCTCGAACCTGGAGGCCGGCCGACGATTCGGCATCCCCACCGCCGGGACGGCCGCGCACGCGTTCACCCTGCTGCACGACGACGAGGCGGCCGCCTTCGCCGCCCAGGTCGCGAGCCTGGGGGTGGGCACCACCCTGCTGGTCGACACCTACGACATCACCGAGGGCATCGCGACGGCGATCCGGGTGGCCGGGCCCGAGCTCGGCGCCATCCGCATCGACTCCGGTGACCTCGGTGTGCTGGCCCGCTCGGCCCGTCGGCAGCTGGACTCCCTCGGCGCCACCGGGACCCGCATCGTGCTGTCCGGGGACCTGGACGAGTTCGCCATCGCCGCCCTGCGGGCCGAGCCGGTCGACGTGTACGGGGTGGGTACGTCCGTGGTCACCGGATCCGGGGCGCCGACCGCCGGCATGGTCTACAAGCTGACCGAGGTCGACGGGCGCCCCGTGGAGAAGCGCAGCGCGCACAAGGTCTCGCACGGCGGCCACAAGCGGGCGATCCGCCGCTACCGGCCCACCGGGACGGCCACCGAGGAGGTCGTCCACCGGGTCGGTGCGGGCACCGTGGCGCCCGTCCCCGAGGAGCACGACCGGGAGATCACCGTGCCGCTCGTGCGGGGCGGGGTCGCCCTCCCGCAGCCCACCCTGGCCGAGTCCCGGGACCACCTGCGGGCCGCCATGGTCAGCCTGCCGTGGGAGGGCCTCAAGCTCTCGCAGGGCGACCCGGCCCTGCGGACCACCCTGCTGGGTGGCGCCGATCCGCACGGGGCGGAGCGATGAGCGAGCGGGTGCACGCCGTCGTCGTGGTGGACATGCAGCACGACTTCGTCGATCCCACCGGGGCCCTGCACGTCCGGGGCGGACCGGACATCGTCGAGGGGGTCGCCGATCTCGTCCGCCGGGCCCACGCCGAGGGCGATCTGGTCGTCTACACGCAGGACTGGCATCCGGCCCGGACCCCGCACTTCGCGGTCGACGGCGGCCTCTGGCCCGTGCACTGCGTCATGGACACCCCGGGCGCGGAGATGGTCGACGGCATCCCGGTGGACGGGCCCGTCATCCGCAAGGGCAGCGGCCCCGAGGACGGCTACTCCGCCTTCTCCGTGCTGCACCTGCCCAGCGGGGAGGTGCGGGAGACCGAGCTCGGCGATCTGATGGACGCCGCGGGGATCACCGACCTGACCGTGGTCGGCCTGGCCGGCGACTGGTGCGTGAAGAGCACCGCCCTGGACGGAGTGGCCCTGGGATACGCCGTCACGGTGCCGCTGACCCTCACCCGGTTCGTCGAACTGCACCCGGGCGACACCGAGCGGGCGGTGGCGGAGATGCGGGCGGCCGGGGTGCGGGTGCTGGACGCCTGAACGACGGGCGCCGGGTGCGTGGCGTCCGGCTCGTGTCCGCACACCCCGTCCGGCACCGGGTACGGCGATCGGCGAGAATTGCCGCATGCGCTGCGCTCCCGGTGATCTCCACGACCTCGCGGCCGAGGTCCTGACCGACTCCCCCGCCCACGAACGGCAGCTGTTCGACCTGCGCCTGGACCGCTGGTTCGCCGATCTGCACGACGGGCTGGCCGCGGTCTTCCCGGCCGCGGCCGTGGGGCCGCTCGAGCGCCGACTGATCGGCACGGCCGCCCGGGCGTTCGCCGACCGCGACCCCGAGCTCAAGGAGCTGGACCTGCGTCGCACGCTGGACGACGCGTGGATCTGCGACCCGGGGATGATCGGCTACGCGACCTACGCCGACAGGTTCGCCGGCACCCTCGCGGGGCTGGGCGACCGGCTCGACTACCTCAGCGAGCTGGGCGTCAGCTACCTGCACCTGATGCCCCTGCTGGAACCCCGGCCGGGCGACAGCGACGGGGGCTACGCCGTCGCCGACTACCGCCGGGTCCGGGCCGACCTGGGCGACACCGGGGACCTGCGAGCCCTGGCCACCGCTCTGCGGGGCCGCGGCATCAGCCTCGTCCTCGACCTCGTCCTGAACCATGTGGCCGAGGAACACGCCTGGGCGGCGGCCGCCCGGGCCGGGGACGCCCACTACCAGGACTACTTCCGGCTCTACCCCGACCGCGCGGAGCCCGACGCCTTCGAGCGGACGCTGCCGGAGGTGTTCCCCGACTTCGCCCCGGGCAACTTCACCTGGAACGCGGAGATGCAGCGCTGGGTGTGGACGACGTTCAACGCGTTCCAGTGGGACCTGAACTGGGCCAATCCGGACGTGCTCGTCGAGTTCGCGGAGATCATCCTGTTCCTGGCCAATCTGGGCGTGGAGGTCGTGCGATTGGACGCCATCGCCTTCCTGTGGAAGCGGCTGGGCACGAACTGCCAGAACCAGCCCGAGGTGCACGCGTTGACCCAGGCCCTGCGGGCGGTCTCCCGGATCGCCTGCCCGGCCCTGGCCTTCAAGGCCGAGGCCATCGTCGGGCCGACCGACCTGGTGCACTACCTGGGCCGCGGGGTGCACCACGGCAAGGTCAGCGACATCGCGTACCACAACAGCCTCATGGTGCAGATCTGGTCGATGCTGGCCGCCCAGGACGTGCGGCTCGCCGCCCACGCCCTGCGGGCCATCCCGCCCATCCCGGCCAGCACCACGTGGGTGACGTACGTGCGGTGCCACGACGACATCGGCTGGGCCATCGACGACGCGGACGCCGCCGCCGTGGGCCTGACCGGCTGGGGGCACCGGGCCTTCCTGTCCGACTACTACTCCGGGTCCTTCCCCGGTTCGCCGGCCCGCGGCCTGGTGTTCCAGGAGAATCCGGCCACCGGCGACCGGCGGATCAGCGGCACCGCCGCCTCGCTCTGCGGGTTGGACGTCGCCCTGCAGGCGGGCCCGGTCCCCGGCCGGGTCGGCGCCGGGCTGGTCGACGCGGCCCTGGCCCGGGTGCTGCTCGGTTACGCGATGGTGTTCGGCTGGGGCGGCATCCCGGTGATCTGGATGGGTGACGAGCTGGGTCTGCGCAACGACCCGGACTGGGCGTCCGAACCGGGCCACGAGGAGGACAACCGGTGGGCCCACCGGCCGCGGATGCCCTGGGACGTGGCCGAGGAACGACAGGACGGCGCCACCGTCGCCGGCCGCATGTTCACCGCCCTGCGGCACTTCGCCACGGTGCGTGCCTCGCTGCCCTACCTGGACGCCACGGTCGAGGCGGAGATCCCCGAGCTCGCCGATCCGGGGATCCTGCCGGTGCTGCGTCGGCACCCGGTCGGGGTGATGCTGCAGCTGTACAACGTGACCGCGGGATGGCGTCCCTGGCCGGGCCACCTGCTGCACGCCCACGGGCTCGCCGACGGCGTCGACGCGTTGTCCGGCACCCTCGTGCAGATCGGGCTGGACGGGAACCTCTGGCTGGCTCCCCACGCCTCGCTCTGGATCGTCCCGCGGGGCTGACGCGCCGGCAGCGACTGCTGTCGGTCGGCACCGCCCTGCGTGCGCCCCCGTCGTCGATCATGACGCTCGGACGTCCCACAGCGGCGTGTCGTGCGCGACGCGCCGCGCGAACGTCCGGATCGACAGCGGGGTCCGGGCGGGTGTCCGGTCAGCGCGGGGCGCGGGCCAGGACGGTGACCGTCCCCGGGGCGATCTCGGTGAACCCGGCGTCGCGCACGGCGACCCACCGGTCCGCACGCCAACCCGCCCGGCCGTCGCCGACCGTGCCGAGCAGCCGCGGCCACTCGGTCGTCCGGCCGTGCACCCGGACCGGGCACCCGGCGTCCCGCCAGCGGCGCAGTGCGTCCTGTTCGTCCGCCGCCATCAGGGCGGCCGCGATCATGCCGGCGTGACCGGTCTGCGCCATCGTCTTGCCCAGGGTCATCGGCACGTCCGGCGGCAGCCACACCTGCAGGACGTGGTCGGCGTCGAGATCGTCGGCCGGTGTCGCCGCGTCCGGGGCCACGTCGGTGCCGCCGACCTGCAGTCGGGAGATCCGTGGGTCGAGGCGGTCGACGAGACCCGGGACCAGGGCGCGCACCTCCGCGGACACCTCGTCCGAAGCCGGTTCCGCGTCCGGGACGGGGACCGGCGCGGTCCCCCGCGCCTCGACCAGCACACCGGGCAGCTCCCCGGCCGCGGCCCAGTGGCCCGCCCGCGCCCGCCGGGTGACCTTGCGGATGTGCCCGGCGCAGTAGTCGGTCACGGCCTCGTGCCACGCGCCGCCGGGCTCGCTGCGTGGGTCGAGACACAGTCGGGCCGCCGCGGAGGCCGCCGCGGCGAGGGCGAGTGTCCACGACGGCGGCTGCTGCCGCTCCATCCGGACGATCAGCTGCATGGCCCGCACCTCGTCGGCGGGCTCCTCCCGGTCGGCCAGCACCCGGTCGGCGGCGAGCGCCATCCACTTCGCGTACCGCGCCCGCAGCGGGGCCAGGGCCCCGCCGATCGGCGCCTGCCCCATCGGGCCCCCGCCCGCCGTCTGATCGCCCGCCGTGTCCTCGGTCATGCCGTCCCCCTCACCCGCACTGCCCTCGCCCCGGTCGCTCCAGCCCCGGTCAGTTCAGCGGAACCCGCCGCAACGAACCGTCGGCGGCGTCGGCCGCCTCGACCTCGTCCCGGGTCAGTCCCAGCATGAACAGCACCGGGTCCAGGAACGGTTGGTTCAACGTGGTGTCGGCGAACCCGGCCACCACCGGCTTGGCGTTGAAGGCGATGCCCAGCCCGGCGGCGGTGAGCATGTCGATGTCGTTCGCCCCGTCGCCGACGGCGACGGTCTGGTTCATCCCGACGCCGGACTCCATCGCGAAGCGGGCCAGCGCCCGGGCCTTGCCGGGCCGGTCCACGATGTCCCCGACGAGGTCGCCGGTGAGCAGGCCGTCCGGGCCGACCTCCAGGGTGTTGGCGGCGACGAAGTCCAGATCGAGCTCGGCGACCAGGTGCTTGGCGACCTGGGTGAAACCGCCGGAGACGATGCCGCAGCGGTAGCCCAGGCGCTTGAGCGTGCGGACGGTGGTGCGGGCGCCGGGGGTCAGCTCCAGGGACCTGCCGACCTCGTCGAGGACGCCGGCGTCCAGCCCGGCCAGCATCCTGACCCGGGCCCGGAGCGAGGCCTCGAAGTCCAGCTCACCGCGCATGGCCGCGGCGGTGATCGTCTCCACCTCGGCGAGGGCACCGGTGTGCTCGGCCAGCATCTCGATCACCTCGCCGGTGATGAGGGTGGAGTCGACGTCGAAGACGATGAGCCGCTTGGCCCGGCGCTCGAGGCCGGCCCGCTCGACGGCGATGTCGACCCCGTCGGCCGCGGCGACCGCCGCGACGACCTGCCGGAGTCGGTCGTCGTCGGGTGCCGAGACGGCCAGCTCGAGTCCGGTGACCGGGTAGTCCGCGACGCGTTTGATGGCGTCGATGTTCACGCCGATCTCGCCGAACCTCAGGGCCAGGGTCCCGACCGTCGCGGCCTGCAAAGGCCGTCCCAGCACGATGACCAGATGGCTGGGCCCGGTGCGGGAATCGGCGCCGTCCGCGGTCCGCACCCGGACGGTCATGTTCAGGGCCGTCATCGACCGTTCGACCTCGGCCCGGACGAGGTCGGGGTCGGCGGTGGTGCCGACCAGCACGCCGAGGGTCAACGCACCCCGGATGACGGCCTGGTCGATGTCCAGCACCTCGACGCCGTGGGCGGCCAACGCGGCGAACAGTGAACCGGTGACACCGGGTCGATCGGCCCCGGTCACGGTGATGGCCAAGCGGCACGTCGGGTCGGTCCCGCCGACCGCGGAGTCGGACGGACCGGGTGCCGACATGCCACCGGCCGCCACGAGGGCGGCCGGTGAACTGCTCGGCTTCGACGGGATGTGATCCAGCGAAGTCACGAAGTGCCTCAGATCTTCAGATGCGGGCTGGCCTCGGCCTCTTCCAGGGCCTTCCAGTTCCGGCTCGGGTGCGCCTCGCTGCGCATCCGTTCGATCATGTGCGGGTGGTGCAGCTCGAACGCCGGGCGCTCGGACCGGATGCGCGGCAGCGAGGTGAAGTTGTGCCGCGGCGGGGGCGAGCTGGTCGCCCACTCCAGCGAGTTGCCGTAGCCCCACGGGTCGTCGGCCACGGTGATCTCGCCGTACCGGTAGGACCGGATGACGTTCCAGATGAACGGGAGCGTCGAGGCACCGAGGACGAAGGCCCCGATGGTCGAGATCATGTTCAGCGTGGTGAAGCCGTCGGTCGGCAGGTAGTCGGCGTAGCGGCGGGGCATGCCGACCTCACCCAGCCAGTGCTGGACCAGGAAGGTCAGGTGGAAGCCGATGAACGTCGTCCAGAAGTGCAGCTTGCCCAGGCCCTCGTCGAGGAAGCGGCCCGTCATCTTCGGGAACCAGAAGTAGATGCCCGAGTAGGTGGCGAACACGATGGTGCCGAAGAGGACGTAGTGGAAGTGCGCGACCACGAAGTACGAGTCCGACACGTGGAAGTCCAGCGCCGGGGCGGCCAGGATGACGCCGGTCAGCCCGCCGAACAGGAACGTCACCAGGAAGCCGCAGGCGAAGAGCATGGGCGTCTCGAAGGTGATCTGGCCCTTCCACATCGTGCCGATCCAGTTGAAGAACTTCAGCCCGGTCGGCACCGCGATCAGGAACGTCATGAAGCTGAAGAACGGCAGCAGCACGGCGCCGGTGGCGAACATGTGGTGGGCCCAGACAGCAACGGACAGGGCGGCGATCGACAGCGTCGCGTAGACCAGACCGCGGTACCCGAACAGCGGCTTCCGGGAGAAGACCGGGAAGACCTCCGTCACGATCCCGAAGAAGGGCAGGGCGATGATGTACACCTCCGGATGCCCGAAGAACCAGAAGAGGTGCTGGTAGAGGATCGCACCACCGTTGGCCGGGTCGAAGACGTGTGATCCGAAGTGTCTGTCCGCCGCGAGACCGAAGAGCGCCGCGGTGAGGATCGGGAACGCGATGAGGATCAGGATCGACGTCACCAGGATGTTCCAGGTGAAGATCGGCATCCGCCACATCGTCATGCCCGGGGCGCGCATGCAGATCACCGTGGTGATCATGTTGACGCCGCCGAGGATGGTGCCCAGACCGGACACGGCCAGACCCATGATCCACAGGTCACCACCGACCTGCGGGGAGTGCTCGATACTGGAGAGCGGCGGGTAGGCGGTCCAGCCGAACGCGGCCGCGCCACCGGGGGTGAAGAAGCCCGAGGTCGCGATGAGCGCGCCGAACAGGTAGAGCCAGTAGGAGAAGGCGTTGAGCCGGGGGAAGGCCACGTCCGGCGCGCCGATCTGCAGCGGCAGCACGAAGTTGGCGAACCCGAACACCACGGCGGTCGCATAGAACAGCAGCATGATCGTGCCGTGCATGGTGAACAGCTGGTTGTACTGCTCGAGCGACAGGAACTGCATCCCCGGCCGGGCGAGCTCGGCGCGCATGAACAGCGCCATCACCCCGCCGACCATGAAGAAGAAGAACGAGGTCGCGATGTACATCTGACCCAGGACCTTCGGGTCCGTGGTCTTGAGATACCCCAGGAACTTGCTTCCCCTGGGGGCCCGCTGGACCGGGTACGGCCGGGTCACCACGGGACGGGGAGCGACGGCAGTCAAGGAACCCTCCAGCAAGTCGTTGCGCCATGCAGTCGAGGGCAGGCCGCGACTTCTGTCGATCGTAGTCCGACATTGCGTAGAACACCCGTCCCCGGCCCAACTGTCTCCCGTGGATCTCACAGACAGCCTGGTCGGCGCCCGACAGCTCCGGACGTCGTGACCCGGGCGTGACATCCCGGTGGCCGTACCGGTCCTCGGCGCCGGCGGGCGGAGCCGCAGGCCCCCGGGACCCGGACACCCCTCGGTCAGCGCCCGATGGCGTAGCCCTGCCGCCCGCGGGGGTCGGCGGCGGCGCGCAGCACACCGGTCGCCGGGTCGCGGGCGGTGACGCAGAGCCGGCCCAGCGACCAGGGTTCGCCGACCACCAGGCGGTGCCCGCGGCCGCGCAGGTCGTCGAGCACGGCCGCGCCGAACCGCTCCTCGGCGACGAGTTCACCGGGGTAGGCCTCGCGCGGGTGGAACGAGCTCGGGAAGTGGGTGGTGTGGAACATGGGCGCGTCGATGACGGCCGGCAGGTCCACGTGGCGGGCGCGCTGCCGGGCGATCCGGAGGAAGAAGGTGACCTGCCACTGGTCCTGCTGGTCGCCGCCCGGGGTGCCGAACGCCAGCTCGGGCCGACCGTCCCGGAACGCCAGGGACGGGGAGAGGGTGGTGCGGGGGCGGCGGCCGGGCGTGAGGGTGGTGGGCAGCCCGGGCTCCAGGGTCGTCATCTGCAGGCGTGAACCGAGCGGGAACCCCAGGGCCGGGATGATGGGCGAGGACTGCAGCCAGCCGCCGCTCGGGGTCGCGGCGACCATGGTCCCCCACCGGTCGGTCACCGTGACGTGGCAGGTGTCCCCGCGGACCTGACCGATCCGGCCCACCGTCGGCTCGCCGCCCGTGCCGGCGGCCAGACCGGCCGGGCGGCCCCCCGGGCCGGCGGGGAAGTCGCCGTCCGGGGTGAACCGTTCGTGCCGGGGCAGGCGGGGTTCCCGGCCGTCCGGGCGGCCCGGGCGCAGCTCGAGGGATGCGGCGTCTCCGATCAG
The DNA here is from genome assembly GCF_030811475.1 of Nakamurella flavida. Classification (NCBI taxonomy): domain Bacteria; kingdom Bacillati; phylum Actinomycetota; class Actinomycetes; order Nakamurellales; family Nakamurellaceae; genus Nakamurella; species Nakamurella flavida. The sequence continues at coordinate 4,278,796 of NZ_JAUSQV010000001.1, read as the reverse complement.
TCCGCGACGCTGCGTGGCGTACTCCGCGGACAGCAGCGTGGCCAACGGGACGTCGTCGGTGTCGCCGTACCAGGCGTCGCGGTCGGCGAACGCCAGCTTGGCCGACTCGGTCACCAGGTGGACGAAGTCCGCCGAGACGTCCGGGCCGTCCGTCCGGGGCAGTTGCCCGTCGAGCAGGCGCAGCTGCTGCCCGAACACCGGCCCCTGGCCCCAGGCGGCGGATTTCGCCACCGTCCAGTCGCCGAACGGGATCTGCACGGCCGGTTCGGTGGTGCAGCGGAACCCGGCGACGTCGGCGGCGGTGATCACGCCGGCGTGGCGCTCCCCCGAGGAGTCGAGCCAGGACGTCCGGGCGAACGCGTCGATCTCCTGCGCCGCCCGGCCCTGCTGCCAGGCGGCCAGGGCGGCGGCGATCCCCGCCTCCCGGTCGGGACCGGCGGCGGCGGCCTCGTCCACCAGGTACCGGTAGGTCGCGGCGAGGGCCGGATTGCGCAGCTGGGTACCCGCCGCCGGGGGCTGCCCGCCCGGTAGATAGGTCTCCGCGGAGGTCGTCCACTCGTGGGTGAACAGATCCGCCACGCCGCCGATGCTGCGGGCGATGCTCGGCAGCACCGGGTAGCCCGTCTCGGCGTAGTGGATCGCGAAACGCAGCACGTCGTGCACCCGGGCGGTGCCGTGCTCGGCGAGCAGCGTCAGCCAGGCCACGGTCGACCCGGGCACGGCCGCGGCCAGCAGGCCGGACCCCGGTACCAGGTCCAGACCCAGCCCCCGGTAGGTGTCGGCATCGGCCCCGGCCGGCGCCGGTCCCTGGCCGTTGACCACCACCGGCGACCCGTCCGCGGTCGTCATCATCAGCACCATGTCGCCGCCGGGCCCGTTCAGGTGGGGTTCGACGACCTGCAGGGTGAAACCGGCCGCGACGGCGGCATCCACGGCGTTGCCACCCGCCTCCAGGACGGCCATCCCGGCGGCACTGGCCAGCCAATGCGTGCTGGCGATCATGCCGAAGGTGCCGCTGATGTCCGGGCGGGTGGTGACCATCACCCCAGTCAACCCCACGCCGGACCTCTCCGGCGCCGGCAGGTATCAGGCCGGCGCCGGGCCGCTCCGGGTCGAGGAGGGGATCACCGGGACGCTGTCGACCCGGTGGGCACGGCCGGGGGAACGACGAAGGGCCGGAGCGTCTGCTCCGGCCCTTCGTCGTGTTGCACTGCTCGGTGGAGCTGAGGGGACTCGAACCCCTGACCCCCACACTGCCAGTGTGGTGCGCTACCAGCTGCGCCACAGCCCCTCGCGGTGCCGGGAAAGATTACCAACCCGGTGCGCCCGGCACCTAATCGGCAGGTCACCGCCGCGGAGCCGGCCCCTCCCCCCGCCCGCGGCGATCACCCGATCACGGCATCGGACCTGGTCGCCGCGGGTGGGCGGAGGTCAGCCGTTGGCCAGCAGGGTGGTCAGCCAGTTGACGTCGGTGCTGATCGGCTTGCCGTCGCGGACCACGCTCGGGGTGCCGACCTGACCGCCGGTGGCCGCCTTCAACGACTCCTGCCCGGAGGTGTTCGCAGCCTGGGCGGCGGCGATCTGCGACCCGGAGGTGATGCAGTCCGCGGCCGCACCGGCACCGCTGTCGGTGGCCACCTGGGCGAGCTGGGCGTTGCTCAGATCGGTGGTGGCGCCCTCCTTCGGCTGGGTGCCCTCGGCGAACAGCGCGGTGTGGAACTTCTCGAAGACGCCGGGGGTCGACCCGGCCTCCTGGGCGACGCACAGTGCCGCCGCGCCGGCCCGGGTCGAGTAGTCACCCGAAGCGGATTGCTGATCCAGGAACGTCAGCAGGTGGTAGTTCACGGTGATCCGGCCCGTGTCCACGGCCTGCGCCATCTGCTGGCCGAACTGCTTCTCGAACTGGGAGCAGATCGGGCAGAGCCCGTCCTCGTAGACGTCCAGCACGATCGGCTCCTCTCCGCCGGCGGCCGGCGGCGGACCCTGCACCGTGATGATGCCGCCCGTCGTGGAGGCGGTGGACGCGGTGGACTCGCCGTAGCCGTCCCCCTGCACCTTGGTGTTCTTGTTGTAGAGGATCAGCCCGAAGATGATCACCGCGGCGATGACCACGCAGGCGATGATCAGCGTGATGGGCTGGGTGCGGCCGGTGGAGGCCTTCCGCGCGGCGGCGACCGACTGACGCCCGCCGGCCGGGGTGGCTCCCCCCGCTGCCTTCGGGCTCGGGGTGGCACGCGCCGTGTTCGGCGTCCGCCCCGCGTTCTTCCTGCGGTTGTCCTTGCCGCTGCTCGCCACCGACCTGTTCCTTCCGTTCCGCGCCGACCCCGGGGCCGACGTCGTTGACTGGATCACGACGGGCGCTGTGGCCCCGACCTGCGGTGTTGTCGCAGGGGTCCGGATTCCACTATGCCGGGCCGCCGGCCCGTCGGGCGGTCCACCCGTCCACCGAGAACGCCGTCCGGGGCCGGGCGACGAGGAACCCGGCCAGGGCCAGGAACCCCAGATCGCGGACGATCTCCCAGGTGTACGCGGTCTGACCGGGTGCGACGTCACCGCCGCCGCCGAAGCAGCCGCAGTCGATGGTCAGGCCGCGGATCGCCGCCTGGGCCACCCCGGCGATGAAGATCACCAGCAGCACCGCGGACAGCACGGCGGCCAGTCGCGTGGCCAGCCCGGCGATCAGCAGCAGGGCCAGGGCGATCTCCAGGAACGGCAGCACCCCGGCCACGACGGGAACCAGGCCCTCGGGGAGCACCTGGTAGGCCCGCACCGCGACCGTGGTCTCCCGGGCGTCGAGGGCCTTCGGGATGCCGGCGGACAACCAGACCGCGGCCAGGCCGAACCGGGCCAGCAGCCCGACGGTGTCCCACAGGCGGGCCCGGCCGGGGGTGCCGGTCATCCGACACCCCCGGGCGGTCCGGTCGGCCGCCCCATCCCGATCAGCCGGTCTGCGCCACGATGTCCAGCACCGCGGCGATGGCCGGCGTCGCCTGCCCGCCGCTGGTGGCACTGGCTGCGGCGGCGGGGAGCTGGACCAGCACCCGGCTGCCCACGGGGACCCCGACGAGGCCCTCGAACGGACTGCCGGCCGCGATCTGGATCTGCTGCGGACCCGCGCCGACCTGGGTCGTCGGGTCGGCGGAGGCGTCGGGCCAGGTGGCACCGATGGGCTGCCCGTCCCAGCTGACCGCCACGTACTGCGCGAGCACCGAGCCGTCGGTGACGGCCGGGCCGGTGCCGGTGGCCAGCACGGTGGTGCTGGCCGCGGTCGGCTCGGCGAGGCCGGCCGGGATGGTCAGCGTGGGCTTGACGCCGAGGTCACCGGTCACCTCGGGAGCGTTCGCCGGGGCCGGCTGCGGGGTGGCGTCGGTCTGGCCGCCCTGATTCGGGCCGATGGCCTGCACGACGTCGATGACGAAGACGAGCGTGTCGGTCCCGGTGATGCCCGCGCTGGCCTGACCGGTCGAGCCGTACCCGTCGGCGGGCGGCAGGCTCAGCAGGACGCGGCTGCCGACCTTGACCCCGGTCAGCCCGACGTCCCATCCCGGGACGACCTTGCCGACGCCGATCTGGAAGGCGCTGGTGGCGTTGCGGTCGTAGGAGTTGTCGAAGACGGTGCCGTTCCACACCTGACCCAGGTAGTTCGTCACCAGCCAGTCGCCGGCGGCGACCTCCGGGCCGGTGCCCTCGGTGAGGATCTGCCGCTGCAGGCTCGGCGGCGGGTCCGCGGGGAAGGTCAGCGTGGGCTTCTCGCCGAACGCCCCGGTCGCGGTGGGCAACTGGTCGGCGGGGACGGCCGCGGCGACGACGGTGGCCGCCGGGACCTCGGGACCCAGGGTGGCGGCCTCGCTGCTCGGCACGGTCGAGCCGTTCGCGTCGGTCACCGGCCCCGAGGAGGAGGCGGCGGTGGACGTGGTCGCGGACGTCTCCACCGAGGAGGTGCCGGAGGCGCAGGCGCCGAGCACCACCAGCGGCAGGACCGCGACGACGGCGCGGACCCGCACCGTCCGGACGATTCCGGTGAACCCAGTCAAAGCCTGACAACCCTTCGTACGGAGCATGGAGGTGGCCGCGCCGGAGGCCGGGCGGACAGAGCGCCCGGTGGCGCAGCGGCGTGCCGGCGTCACCATACGCATCGCATCTGGTGGCCGGCTGTGAGGCGGTCACCGTCCGTTCGCCCGGGAGCCCTACTGTGTCTGCCGTGGCTGCCAACAGAGTCTTCGTCGCCCAGCTGAGCGGGCTGCCGGTGTACGGGCCGGACGGCGAGTCCATCGGCAAGGTCCGGGACCTGGTCGCGGCGCTGCGGCTCGACCGCAAGCCGCCCCGGGTGCTCGGCATCGTCGTGGAGCTGCCCACCCGCCGCCCGATCTTCGTCCCGATGGGCCGGGTGAACTCCCTGGAGTCGCACGCGGTCGCGCTGTCCACCGGGTCGGTCAGCCTGCGCCGCTTCGAGCAGCGCAGCACCGAGATCCGGCTGCTCGGTCAGCTGCTCGGCACGAAGGTGCGGTTCGCCGCGACGGCCGCGGCCGCCTCCGTGGTCGACGCGTCGATGGAGCACACCCGCACGAAGGACTGGGTGGTCACGCGCCTGGCCGTCCGGGAGCGCACCGGGCTGATGAGCCGCCGGTCCCCCGTGCAGGTCGTCAACTGGACCGACATCCGCGGCACGGACCTGGCCGATCTGACCGGGGCCGCCCTGCGCCCGACGCAGGAGCTGCTGGCCAGCTTCGAGGGGATGCGCGCCGCCGACGCGGCCACCGTGCTGCGCGACCTGAGCCCGCAGCAGCGGTTCGAGCTGGTCGACGTGCTGTCCGACGACCGGCTCGCCGATGTCATCGAGGAGCTCCCGGAGGACGACCAGAAGGAGTTGCTCGCCCATCTGGACGAGGCCCGGGCGGCCGACATCCTGGAGGCGATGGACCCGGACGACGCGGCCGATCTGCTCGCCGAGCTACCCGAGGGCGTGAAGAACCGCCTGCTGGACCTGATGGAGCCGGAGGAGTCCGAGCCGGTCAAGCGGCTGCTGCAGTACTCCTTCGACACCGCCGGCGGTCTGATGACCCCGGAACCGGTCGTCCTGACCCCGGACGCCACCATCGCCGAGGCGCTCGCCCGGGTCCGCTCCCCCGATCTGACCCCGGCCCTGGCGTCGATGGTGTTCGTCTGCCGCCCCCCGCAGGCCACCCCCACCGGTCGGTACCTGGGCGCCGTGCACACCCAGCGGCTGCTGCGCGAACCCCCGTTCGACCTGGTCGCGGGGGCCCTGGACACCGAGATGGCCCGGCTCCCCCCCAACGCCCGGCTCACCGACGTCACCCGTTTCTTCGCCGCCTACAACCTGGTGTGCGCCCCCGTCGTCGACGACGAGGACCACCTGCTCGGCGCGGTGACCGTCGACGACGTCCTGGACCATCTGCTGCCCGACGACTGGCGCGAGCGGGGCCTGGAGAACACGCTGACCGTCGGCGCCCACCAGGCCGCGGCCACCGTGCGCCGGCGGGCCGAGGCCGAGCTGAGGACCGCGGACACCGCGGACCGGGAGCCGGGGGGCGGCCGTGGCTGAGCGGCGGCCGGGGCGCCGCCTGGATCAGCCCCGCAGCGGCCGGCGTTTCGCCGTCGAGATCGACCCGGAGACGTTCGGCCGGCTGTCGGAGAACCTGGCCCGGTTCCTGGGCACCGGGACGTTCCTGTTCTGGCAGACGCTGCTGGTCATCACCTGGATCGTGCTCAACCTGGTCGCGGTCAACCTGCGGTGGGACCCGTACCCCTTCATCCTGCTCAACCTGGCGTTCTCCACCCAGGCCGCCTATGCGGCACCGTTGATCCTGCTCGCGCAGAACCGTCAGGACGACCGCGACCGCATCACCCTGGACGAGGACCGGCACCGGGCCAGCCAGACCAAGGCCGACACCGAGTTCATCGCCCGGGAGCTGGCCGCGCTGCGGGTGGCCATCGGCGAGACGGCGACACGCGACTACCTGCGCGGCGAGCTGGACCGGCTGCGGGCCGATCTGAGTGAACCGGGCAGCGAACCGGTCAAGCGCGGGCGGGACAAGAAACGTGAGGACAAGAAGCAGACGGCCAAGGCGGACTGATCCCCGCTCCCACGGCCGATCCCGGACACCCCGCCGACCCGTGAGAGCATCCCGGGCGTGAGAGACGTGCTGCTGCTGACCGCCCCCACCCTCCCCCGTGACGACGTCGACATGCCGCTGATCGTGGACGCGCTGGCCGCACGGGGGGTCCGCGGCCTCGTCCGCGGCTGGACCGAGACCGGCCCTGTGCCGGCGGGCGTGGAGCTGGCGGTGATCCGCAGTACCTGGGACTACGCGGCGCGGCGTACGGAGTTCCTCGACGCGATGGGCGCATTGGCCGAGGACATCCCCCTGCACAACCCGGTTCCGGTGCTGGCCTGGAACTCGCACAAGGGGTACCTGGTCGAGCTGGCCGCCGCCGGGGTTCCTGTGGTGCCGTCCGTCCTGGTCGTCCGGGGCGGGCGGACGCTGCCCGATCTCGGCGCCGAGCGGATCGTGGTCAAACCCGCGGTGTCGGCGGGTGCGGTGGGTGTCGGGCTGTTCCCGGCCGGGTCGGCCGAGGCGGCCACCCACCTGGCCGCGTTGACCGCCACCGGTGACGCCCTGGTCCAGCCATTCCAGGAATCGGTGCGCGAGGGCGAGCGCTCGCTGCTGTTCTTCGACGGGGAGCTGTCGCACGCGGTCCGCAAGATCCCGGCGCCGACGGACTTCCGGGTGCAGGAACAGCACGGCGGCCGCAACGAGGCCGTCCAGGCGTCCCCGGCCGACCTCGACGTCGCCCGGCGGGCCCTCGCCGTGGCGCCCGCCGACCTGCTCTACGCCCGGGTCGATCTGGTCGGCCCGACCGATGCGCCCCTGGTCATGGAACTCGAACTGATCGAACCCGGGTTGTTCCTGCCCGAGGGCCCCGGTTCCGCGGAGCGGTTCGCCGACGCGATCGTGGGCCGCCTGCCTGCCGCAGGCTGACGACCGGGTGCCGACCGCAGGACGGAGCGGGAACCGATCGCAGGACGACCGGGTGCCGGGGACCGGGGTGATCAGGACCGGGTGAGGGCGGCGATGTCGTCGGCCGCAGCCGGCCAGCGCGCGGTCAGCTCCGACTGCCCGGCGAAGCGGACCCCGTCGGGATCGTAGGGCGGGGCCATGGTGGTGCCGACCAGCGTCCACTCCCCCGCCGACGCCGAGCCCTGCCACACCCCGCCGGGCACCCGGATCTGCGGACGCTGGCCGGCGGCGAGGTCGGTCCCGAGCACGGGGCGGGTGACGGTGCCGTCCGGGTGCAGCAGCACCAGGCGGAGCGGCGCACCGGCGTAGTGGTGATAGGTCTCGGCCGCGGTCAACAGGTGGAGCGCGGAGAAGTCGGGGGCGCGGACCAGGAAGTGGATGGCGCTGCCGTGCTCGTCCGCGTGGGTGACGGCGAACAGGCCGCCCTCGACGGGCAACGGTTCCAGGGCCAACGCGGCGATGATCTGCTCGACGGTCACCCGCGCATTCTCGACCACCGGCCCCACCCGGCCCCATCCGGCCGACCAGGGCCCGGACAGCCGGAAGGCCCCACCCGATGTCTCGGGCGGGGCCTTCCGGTCGTGCTGTGGAGGTGGCGGGAATTGAACCCGCGTCCAACGTTGCCTCACGAGGCCTTCTCCGGGCGCAGTCCGCCTTGTCCCTACTTGACCTCACCAGTCATGCGAACGTGCTGGTGCGACAGGCCCAGTCGCTGTGAGATGTCCCGTCGGATCCCGCGACCGGATCCTTCGGTAATCCTCCTAGCTGGCGCCAGTACCCGGGGCGGAGGAGAACCCGGACTGACGAGTGTCACACTCGCTCAGGCGGCGAGGGCGACACTGCGCTGAGTTTTGTTCTCGGCGCTTGATTTTTTGCGACGGGTGGTTAACGAGATCATCGTCGCCTTCCTCGGCCCGCTTCTCCTTGCTCAACAGACGCTGTCGAAACCGATCACCCCCCGAGGTACCGAGGGGAACTGCCCGGTGACGTGCCTGATGTGGTGCACCGTCCGGACACATCTGTCCGGACGGGGTGGTGCATCTCCAGCCTACCGTCCAACCCCGGAGGGGTCGACCGCATTCCCGGGTGGGATCAGCCGGTCATGCCCTTGAACCTGCGCCCGGCGTAGCGCTCGAGCTCGCGGTCGGCGTCCCGCTTGGCCAGGGTCTGCCGCTTGTCGTACTGCCGCTTGCCGGTGGCCAGGCCGAGCTCGACCTTGACCCGGCCGCCGAGGAAGTACATCGACAACGGCACCAGCGCGGTGCCGTTCTCGCGCATCTTGGCGGTGAGCTTCTCGATCTCCGCGCGGTGCAGCAGGAGCTTGCGCGAGCGCCGCGGGGCGTGGTTGGTCCACGTGCCCTCGGCGTACTCGGCGATGTGCACCCCGCGCAACCAGACCTCGTCCTCGGTGATCGTGGCGTAGCCGTCGATCAGCGATGCACGACCGGCGCGCAGTGACTTGACCTCGGTGCCGGTCAGCGAGATGCCGGCCTCGTAGGTGTCGATGATCGAGTAGTCGTGCCGCGCCTTGCGGTTGGACGCGATGATGCTGCGGCCGGTGGGCCGGTTGCTGCTGCGGGCCCGGCCGGTGGGGGCCGTGCGGGTCGGCGCGGGGCGGACGGTGGTGTGGGTAGCCATGACCGGTCCAGAGTACCGGCGGTGGTCCACCGGTTTCCGATCCCGCCCGCCGGTCCGGGCATCCGGGCGGTCAGCGGAAGGCGAGCGGCTCGGCCCCCCAGGTCTCGCGCAGGTTCCGGTCGAGGTCCTCGACGACCGTCTCGGTCCGGTCGAAGACCATGGTGGCCCGCACCGGCGACGTGTAGGCGGGCCAGCTCACCGCGTCCGGGTGGTCCGGGCTGCCGGTCCGGGCGAAGGCGATCCACCGCTGCTGCATGGCCGCCGACAGCACCCGGGCGGCGGCCAGGCCGCCCAGCTTGAAGGTCACGTCCCGCGGGCCGTGGACCAGGTTGCCCCAGACGTACGGCAGCTCGGTGGCATGGGTGGCGCCGATGCGCAGCAGCTTGAGCACCGGGGTGGCGTGGTCGAAGCGGTACAGGTGGACCGCGGCCACGGCGGCGTGCCCCTCGGCCACCCAGACGGTGGGCATGCGGAACCCGATGTCGCGGGCGATCCCCAGCCCCACGGCCCGCACCCGCATGCCGGAGTAGGCACTCACCACCTGGGCGCGTTCGGGCAGCACGAGCTCGGGGTGCTCGACGGCGATCTGCGCGAACATCTCCTCGATGGTGTCGGTCTGCACCGGCATCAGCGGCGACTTCATCCGGGCGAAGAGCGACGCCTCGTCCTTGTTGGTGCCGATGAGCAGCGGGACCGGGGCCGCCTCGCCCCGGGCGAACACCGCCACCGGATAGTCCGGCACCAGATCGCCGTCCACGGTCGGCGCGAAGGCCAGCGTGCCGGGGGCGGTGCTGGGGACCTCGGAGAACAGGACCTGACCGGCCTCGACGAGGGCCTCCACCGGCAGCGCCCGCAACCGGGTCGCCCGGTCGGCACCGCCGTCCGGGTCCACCAGCTCCACGAACCGCCGGACCACGGTGGCGGCCCGGGCGCGGTCGTAGACCGACGTGGCCGGGGAGCTCTGGGCGATGGCCCGGTGGAACAGGCCGCGGGCCGACGGGGTGGCCATCAGGGTGGTGACCATGCCGCCGCCGGCGGACTCGCCGAACACGGTGACGCAGTCGGGGTCGCCGCCGAAACCGGCGATGCCGTCCCGGACCCACTGCAGGGCCAGGATCACGTCGCGCAGGGCCAGGTTGCCGTCGAAGGAGCCGTCACCCTCGTCGCCGCCGGTCGCGGTGAGGTCCAAGAAGCCGAGCACGCCGAGGCGGTAGTTGATCGTCACGACGACGACGTCGCCGGCCTCGACGAGCGACCGTCCGTCGTACAGGGCCTGGCTGGCCGAACCGAGCACGTAGGCCCCGCCGTGCACCCAGACCATCACCGGTCGCGGAGCGGCCGGTTCGGCGGGGGCCCAGACGTTCAGGAACAGGCAGTCCTCGTCCTGCCGCACGCCGACACCGAGGTCGATCATCGGACCGACGCCCTGCGGGGCGGCCGGCCCGAACCGCAGGGCGTCGCGGATCCCGGTCCAGGGCTCCGGAGGCACCGGCGCCCGCCAGCGGAGGTCACCGGTCGGTGGGGCGGCGTACCGGATGCCCCGCCACACCGACACGGACCCGACCTGTTCACCCCGGACAGCGCCGGCCGGGGTCGACACCACCGGTCCGTCGGAATCGGTGCCGACAGGTCCGTGGGGGTACGCGTCCGATGGCTGCACGCCGGGCAGTATCCCCCCCCGGCACGGAGGTCCCGGTGAAGGCCGCCCGCCCGTCCGTGCCCCTAGAGGCGGACGTACAGGCGGAGGGTGACGTACGCCGAGACGGCGGCCAGTCCGGCGCCGATGGCGACCAGGATCGGGGACACCCAGATCAGGGTGGCGGTGTCGACCGGCGGGAGGATGCCGGCGCTGAACACCGACCCCAGTGCCTTGTCGATGAAGAAGAACTTGGCCGCGACGAGACCACCGATGGCCAGCGCCGCGCCGATGACCCCGGCCAGGATCGCCTCGATCATGAACGGCAGCTGGGTCCGCCACCGGGAGGCGCCGACGAGTCGCATGATCGAGGTCTCGGTGCGCCGGGTGAACGCCGCGATCTGCACCATGTTCGAGATGAGCAGCAGCGCGGCCAGGGCCTGGATCAGCGCGATGACGATGGTCGCGTTCCGCACGCTGTTGAGCAGCGAGAACAGCCGGTCCAGGAACGCGCTCTGGTCGGACACCGACTGCACGCCCGGCGAGCCGGAGTACTGCTCGGCGATGATGCGGAAGCGTTGCGGGTCGGCCAGCCGGACGTGGAAGGACGCGGACAGTGCCTCCTGGGTGCCGATCTCGAGCAGCTCGGGCTGTCCGGCGAACTGCTGCTGGTAGCGCTGGAACGCCGCCGCCTGGCTCTCGTACTCGATCGAGGCGACCTCGGCGTTCGCCTGGAGCGAGGAGTTGATCGCCTGGCACACGTCGTCGCGGCAGTCCGGGTCCTGGGCGGACACGTCGGGCGTGAGGTAGATGGTCACCTCGACCCGATCACCGTAGATCTCCTGCAGCTGGTCGGTCATCCGGGCGACGATGAGCCCGCCGCCGAGCAGGCCCAGGGAGATCGCGGTGGTCAGGATCATCGCGATCGTCATCGTGATGTTCCGGCGGAATCCGTTCAGGACCTCGCCGAGGATGAATCCGGCTCGCATGTGTTCCTCTCGTGCGCTGCCGGTTCCTCCCGCAGCTCAGGGATGGTGCTCGAGTCGTTCAGATGGGTGGGTCAGCGACCGACGCCGTAGACGCCGCGGGCCTCGTCGCGGACGACCTTGCCCAGTTGCAGCTCGATGACCCGCCGACGCATGGAGTCGACGATGGTGTTGTCGTGGGTGGCCATCAGCACGGTGGTGCCGGTGCGGTTGATCCGCTCCAGCAGCAGCATGATGTCGGCGCTGGTGTCCGGGTCGAGGTTGCCGGTGGGCTCGTCGGCCAGCAGCAGCAGCGGCCGGTTGGCGAACGCCCGGGCGATCGCCACGCGCTGCTGCTCACCGCCGGAGAGCTCCTGCGGCAGTCGCTTGGCCTTGCCCTCCAGGCCGACCATCTCGAGCACCTCGGGGACGACCTGCTTGATCGACGCCCGGGACCGGCCGATCACCTCGAGGGCGAACCCGACGTTCTGCTCCACGGTCTTGTTGGTCAGCAGCCGGAAGTCCTGGAACACGCAGCCGAGCTGCCGGCGGTGGGCCGGGACGCGCGAGCGGCGCAGGTTGACCAGGTCCTTGCCGCCCACCGAAAGGTCACCGGAGGTGGGCAAATCCTCGCGCAGCAGCAGCCGCAGCAGGGTGGACTTGCCCGAGCCCGACGGGCCGATGACGAACGCGAATTCGCCCTTCTCGACGTCCAGCGAGACGCCGTCCAGCGCGGGCCGCGTGGACGTCTTGTAGATCTTGGTGACATTCCCGAGGTGAATCACAAACGCGCAGCTTACCGACTCTTTCGTTACTCGTCCGTCATCTCGGCGGGATCGCGATCACGCTGTGCTGCTGCTGTGCGGTTCAGCCGGCCCGGTCGGCGAGGCCGAGGGCGGCCACGGTGGCTGGGTGCAGCCGTCCGTTGGTGGCCAGTGCACTGGCCGTGGCCGGCCCGGCCGGGCGGCCGGCGGTGTCGGTGAACGACCCGCCGGCCTCGGTGACGATGGGCACCAGGGCGGCGAGGTCCCACAGGCTCAGCTCGGGTTCGACGGCGATGTCCACCGCGCCCTCGGCGACCAGCAGGTACGACCAGAAGTCACCGTAGGCCCGGGTGCGCCAGCAGGCCCGGGTGAGGTCCAGGAAGGCCGGGAGGGCGTCGATCGCCGACCACTCGGCGAGATCGGAGTAGGAGAGCGAGGCGTCCCCGAGCTCGGCCACCCCCGAGACCCGGCACGGCCGCGGGGCGCCGCCGGCGAAGGAGGTGAAGGCTCCCCCGCCGGTGCGGGCCCACCAGCGGCGGGCCAGGGCGGGCGCGGACACCACGCCGACCACGATGGCGTCCCCGTCGAACAGCGCGATGAGGGTGGCCCACACCGGGACGCCGCGCACGAAGTTCTTCGTCCCGTCGATCGGGTCGATCACCCAGCGCCTGGCCTGCCCCGTCGCCGCTGCCTCGGATTCCCCGGCACCGAACTCCTCGCCCAGCACCGCGTCGTCGGGCCGCAGCCGGCCGAGCACCTCGCGCAGGGCGCGCTCGACGGCCAGATCGGCATCGGTCACCGGGGTCAGGTCGGGCTTGGCCGTGACGGCCAGATCGGCCGATCCGAACCGCGGCAGGCTGATCGCGTCGGCCGCGTCGGCCAGCGCCAGGGCGACGGCCAGATCGTCGGTCGGATCGCTCGCTTCGGCCGGGGTGCGGGAGGTCACCGCCGCACCCTATCCAGCCCCTTCTTGTGCTCTTGACAGGACAAAGAACGGACCGGACAGTGGCCACCGACCGTCCCGCCAGGATCACCGTTCCGCCACCGTCGCTGGGAGCCCCGATGTCCCTGCCCACCCCCGGGTCCACCTCCATCCCCACCCGGCGTCCGCTGCCGGTGGCCGTGGCCGGCTTCGGCTGGATGGGCCGCGCGCACACCCAGGCCTACGCGCGGGTGCTCCACCACTTCCCGGATCTCCCTGTCGCCCCGGTGCTGGCCGCGGTGGCCGACGAGGTGCCCGGCCGGGCGGCGGCGGCCGCGGACCAGTTCGGCTTCGCCCGGGCCGAGCTCGGCTGGCCGGCCCTGGTCGCCGATCCGGACATCGCCGCGATCAGCGTCACCGCGCCGAACTTCCTGCACCGGGAGATCGGCGTGGCCGTGGTCTCCGCCGGGAAGCACCTGTGGATCGAGAAGCCCGTCGGGCTGAGCGCCGACGACGCCCGTGCCGTCGCGGACGCGGCACGGCGGGCCGGGGTGCGGACGGCAGTGGGCTTCAACTACCGCAACGCCCCGGCCGTGCAGGCCACCCGGGACCTGATCGCCGCGGGCGGGATCGGCCGGGTCACCCACGCGTCGTTCCGCCTGCTGTCGGACTACGCCGCCCATCCGCAGGGGGCGTTGACCTGGCGGTACGAACGCGAGCGGGGCGGCAACGGCGTGCTGGGCGACCTGATGAGCCACGGGGTCGACCTGGTCCGCCATCTGCTCGGCGATCTGCAGGCGGTGGTCGCCGACACCGCCGTGTTCGTGCCGCAGCGGTCCCGGCCGACCGGGGCGACCAGCGGACACGGCCGGGCCGAGGGCGGCGAGCTCGGCGATGTGCAGAACGACGACTGGGCCGGCGGGCTCATGCGCATGGCTTCGGGCGCGCGGGTGGGGGTGGAGGCCAGCCGGGTCGCGGTCGGCCAGCAGAACACCTACGGCTTCGAGATCCACGGGACGGCCGGGATGGTCGCCTGGGACTTCCGCCGGATGGGCGAACTCCGCCTGAGCACCGGTGACCGCTACCAGGACGAACCCGCCGCCACCGTGTTCGTCGGCCCGGACGCCGGCGCGTACGGGGCCTTCCAGCCCGGCGCGGGCATCGCCATGGGGTACGACGACCTCAAGGTCATCGAGGCCGCGGCGTTCCTGCGCTCCATCGCCGACGGCGAACCCCACGGCGCCACGATCGACGACGCGGTGGCCGCGGCCCAGGCACTGGACGCGATGACCGAGTCGGTGGCCTCGGGTCGCTGGGTGACCCTTTCCTGACCCACCCGTCAGGATGGGTCCATGACGGACCGGGTGACCGACGCGGTGGCCGAGCTGTACGCCGGGCCACTGGCGGACTTCACCCCCCGCCGCACCGCGCTGGCCAAGGATGCCCGCTCCGCGAAGGACCGGGACGCCGCGACCCTCATCGGCGCGCTCCGCAAACCGACCCGGGCCGCGTTCACCGTCAACCAGCTGGCGCGCGCCCACCCGGAGCGCATCGCCGAACTGCTCGAACTCGGCACCGATCTGCGGGAGGCCGAGCACTCGCTGGACGGCCCGGCCATGCGCGAGCTGTCCGGCCGCCGCCGCACGCTGGTCGAGGACCTGGCCGCGGTGGCGTTCGACCTCGTCGACGAGAGCGAGCCGGCCACCGCGTTGCAGGAGGACGTGGTCGCCACCCTCAACGCGGCCGTCGCGGACGAGGAGATCGGCGGCGCCGTGTCCGCCGGAGCGCTGGTCAAACCGGTGCACTGGGAGGGCTTCGGCTCGGTCGCGCTGGCCGATCTCGTGGCCGTCCCCGACGCGGTGGGCGCGCCACCGGTCCGTGGCCCCGACCGGGCGGCCGCGCCCCCGGTCGGGTCCCCGGTCGGGTCGGACGACGAACCGGACACCCGCACCAGCACGGGCAGGCGGACCGGTCGCGGGCAGGACGCGCAGGGCGGGGACGACGGCGCGGACCGGCGCGCGGCCACCCGGCAGGCCGAGCGCGATCGTGCCGCCCGGGCCGCCGAGCGCGAGGCCGCCGTCGCGGAGCGCCGTCACCGCCAGCAGGCCGAGCTGCAGGAGGCGCGGGATGCCGAGCAGCAGGCGCAGGACGCGGTGACCGCCGCCCACCAGGCCGTTCAGGACCGCACCGACGAGGTCCGCGCCGTGCAGGAGCAGCTCGCCGCGGCCCGGAACCGGTTGGACGACGCCCGCTTCGCCGTGCGTCGGGCGGAGATCGACCAGCAGAAGTCGGCCCAGCTGCTCGACCGGCTGACCCGGCGCGCCCGCTGAGCGCGTGGGGTGACACGCGGGCCGGTGCGGCTCGCACCGAAGATCCCCACCGCCCCGGACGGGTGTGGATTTCCCCCGCCTGGGACACCGTGTTCCCCGTAGGTTCGAGCCCGTCCGTCCCGCCCCCCGGACACCTGTCCACCGTGCGCCCGCCGGCGCACCCGCACGACGATCCGGGGATCGAGCCATGCCGACGCTGACCGCCACCGAGCACATCCAGGACGAGGTCCGCGAACTCGTCCGCCGCCGCGGCATCGACCCCGTCACCGACCACCGCGGCACCCGCTCCCTCATCGACGAGGTCATCACCCACTACGAGGAACGCGTCCCCACCTCTTCGCTCCCTCCACTGCTCGACCGCACCGGCGCGGTCCGCACCGTCTTCGACAGCCTTGCCGGATTCGGCCCCCTGCAACGCTTCCTGGACGACGACGAGGTCGAGGAGATCTGGATCAACGCCCCCGGCCGGGTCTTCGTCGCCCGCCGCGGCGTCTCCGAGCTCACCACCGTCGTCCTCACCCCCGGCGAGGTCCGCGACCTCACCGAACGCATGCTCAAGCCGTCCGGCCGCCGCCTGGACCTCTCCTCCCCGTTCGTCGACGCCCTGCTCCCCGACGGCAGTCGCCTGCACGCGGTCATCCCGGACATCACCCGCGAGCACCTGAGCCTGAACATCCGGAAGTTCGTCGTGGCGGCGAACGGCCTGGAGGACCTCGTCGCGCTGGGCAGCATGACGGCGCACGCGGCCCGCTTCCTGGAGGCCGCGGTGGTCTGCGGGCTCAACATCATCGTCGCCGGCGGGACCCAGGCCGGGAAGACCACCCTGCTCAACACACTGCTGAACTCCGTCCCGGCCCGGGAGCGGGTGATCACCTGCGAGGAGGTCTTCGAGCTCCGCCCGAACCTTCCCGACGTGGTCGCCATGCAGACCCGGCAGCCGAACCTGGAGGGCAACGGGGAGATCCGGTTGCGGCGGCTGGTCAAGGAGGCGCTGCGGATGCGGCCCAGCCGGATCATCGTCGGCGAGGTCCGCCAGGAGGAGTCCCTGGATCTGCTCATCGCGCTGAACAGCGGTCTGCCCGGCATGTGCTCGGTGCACGCCAACTCCGCACGGGAGGCCGTGGTCAAGCTGTGCACCCTGCCGCTGCTGGCCGGGGAGAACGTCACCGCCGGGTTCGTGGTGCCCACCGTCGCCGCGTCCGTCGACCTCGTCGTGCACGTCGGCGTGGAACCGAACGGCGGCCGCCGGGTCCGCGAGATCATCGCCCTGCCGGGGCGGGTCGAAGCCGGTGTCATCGAGACCGCGGACATCTTCACCAGCCGCGGGGGTGAGCTCGTCCGCGCGCAGGGCTTCCCGCCGCACCCGGACCGCTTCGAGCGCTTCGGATACGACCTGCCCGATCTCCTGGGCGGGCACCGGCGGGACCGCAGCGACGACTGACCCGGCCGCCGATCGGCTGCGGCCCAATGGGTCTCACCCGATGTCGATCGACTCCGCCGACGGGAACTCCGCGACGCCCTCGTCGTCGAACGGGGCGAGCTCCAGGTAGCTGAGCCGGTCGTCGTCGACGAACAGCAGCAGGCCGTCCTTCGTCCCCGCCTCCAGGACGATGCGGACAGCATGCTCGGGCTGCCTCAGCCCCCGCGCGTCGGTCAGCTCGATCGAGGGACACGTCCGGCATCCGCACCGTGAGCCTGCCCGGACACCCGGCACGCTGACCAGCCACCGTTCCCGGTCCGCCGCGGTGGGTCGGCCCTCGTGGTCCATGCCCCGCTCGATCATCGCGATCAGCACTTCGCGTTCCCGCGCGGTCAGCTCACGGACGCGTGACGGGTC
Organism: Nakamurella flavida; assembly: GCF_030811475.1. NCBI lineage: Bacteria > Bacillati > Actinomycetota > Actinomycetes > Nakamurellales > Nakamurellaceae > Nakamurella > Nakamurella flavida. Next base: position 4,261,664 of record NZ_JAUSQV010000001.1, on the reverse strand, counting down.
GTCGACAGGTCCCGGTCCGCGTCGCATCGGGCGACCCTCCCACGCGCACGGCGACCCCCGACGGGTGACCTGGGGGTATCGTCGTCGGCGACACGGGGTGCCCACTGGGCTGAGAGAACACCCGTCGAACCTGATCTAGTTCGTACTAGCGAAGGGATGTCGCGCTGTGCCGTGCTGCTCCAGGCGCCTGCTCGTCTCACCCACCCGTCCCATCCACCGCTGCACCGTGCCCGCCGGACGGGGGCCGGCATGACGGCCACCGCCCGCCCGGGCACCGCTCACCCACTGGCCGGTTCGCCTGCCGCAGGGTCTCCCGCCGCTGGGTCCCGCTTCACCGACGAGCTGTGGGCCTCCACGGCCGACGTCCGGGAGAGGATCGACGGCATGGCGTTCCTCGCCGGGCTCGGCGCGGGCACCCTGCCGGTCGAGGTGTTCCGGTTCTACCTGGAGCAGGACTCGCTGTACCTGGCGGGGTACGCCAAGGCCCTGGCGCTGCTGGCCGCGAAGGCCCCGACCCCGGTTCAGGCCGCGTTCTGGGCCTCGTCCGCGCACACCGCCGCGGTGGTGGAGACCGGGCTGCACGGCGACCTGCTCGGCGGCGGCGCCCTGGGCGAGCCGGCCGGGGAGCTCGAGCACTCCCCCACCTGCCTGGGCTACGTCTCCTTCCTGATCGCGACGGCCGCCACCGCCGACTACCCGGTCGCCGCCGCCGCGGTGCTGCCCTGCTTCTGGATCTACGCGGAGGTCGCCGCCCGGTTGGCCGTCGACGCGGCCCGGGTGCTGGACGTCGCCCCCGACCACCCCTACGCCCGGTGGGTCGCCACCTACGACGGGCCGGAGTTCCAACACTCGGTGGTGCAGGCCCGGCGCCTGGTCGACGACGCCGCGGCGACCGCCACCGACGCGCAGCGCACGCAGATGACGGCCGCGTTCCGCACCGCGAGCGTCTACGAGTTCCTGTTCTGGGACACCGCGCTGCACCCGCAGCCCTGGCCCGTCTGACCGTCGCGCTCTGCCCGACCTGCCCCCGATCATGGCTGTCCCGAAAGGCTTCTCGTGTCCACCCTGCCCTCCCGCCGCGCGTTCCTGACCGGCACGCTCGGCTCCGCGCTGCTCGCCGTCGCCGCCTGTTCCGGTGATCCGGCCGTCCCGGCCGCCACCGCCGACGCCACGGACGGCTCGGCCGCCCCCGGCACCGCCGTCGGCCCCACGACCATCCGCTTCGCCCTGGACTGGACCCCCAACACCAACCACACCGGCCTGTACGTCGCCCTCCAGCAGGGCTGGTTCGCCGAGATCGGGCTGGACGTCCAGGTTCTCCCGTACAGCAGCGCCCTGCCCGACACCCTGATCGACGCCGGCGCCGCCGAGTTCGGCATCAGCTTCCAGGACTCCTCGGCCCGTGCGCAGGCCGCCGGCGCCGGCGTGGTCAGCGTGTTCGCCGTCCTGCAGCACTGGGCCACCGCCATCGGGGTGCGGGCCGACCGGGACGACCTGACCTCGCCGAAGAACCTCGACGGGCTCACCTACGCCGGGTTCGGCGACCCGGTCGAACAACCGCTGCTGCAGGCGGTGATCCGGGACGCGGGCGGGACCGGAGACTTCACCACCGTCACCCTCGGCACCTCGGCCTACGAGGCCCTGTACTCCGGCGACGTGGACTTCACCATCCCGTTCACCGCCTGGGAGGGCATCGAGGCGGAACGCAACGGCACCCCGATGAAGTACTTCCACTACACCGACTACGGCTTCCCCGACGCCTACGCGGTCGTGGTGGACGGCAGCCGCAGCTGGATCCGGGACCACCCCGAGCAGGCGCGCGCGTTCCTGGGTGTGCTGCAACGCGGCTACCAGCTCGCCGCCGACTACCCGGACACCGCGGCCGAGCTCCTCATCAAGGCCAACCCGGGCGCGTTCACCGACGAGGACCTGGTCAAGGAGAGCCAGCGGACCCTCGCCGCGGATCTGTTGAAGTCGGCCGACGGAACGGTCGGCCCCCAGGACGCCGCCCAGTGGTCCGCGTTCGGCCGGTTCCTCTTCGACGCCGGTGTGCTGGTCGACGCCGACGGGGCCCCGCTCACCACCGAGCCGGACTTCGGCTCGTACTTCACCACCGACCTGCTGACCGCGCCGTGACCCGCTCATGACGCTTCGCGCGACTCCCCGTCCGGCGGAACAGCTCTCCCCCGGCGTCGCCCCGTCGGCGCGGCGGCGTGCGACCGGCGCCCTGGCCCTGGTCTGGCCCGCGCTGCTCGTCGTGGCCGTGCTGCTCGTCGGTTGGCAGATCTCCGTGACGCTCGGGGACGTGCGGCCGCAGATCCTGCCGAGCCCCCTGCGGGTGGTCGAACAGGGGTGGGCCCAGCGAGCGGTGATCGGGCGGAACGCGCTGGCCACGCTGCAGGTGACCCTGGTGGGGTTCGCCCTGTCCCTGACCGTCAGCGCCCTGGTCGCGGTGGGGGTGGACTTCTCGCCCTGGTTGCGTCGCGCGCTGGTGCCGCTGCTCGTCGGCTCGCAGACCCTGCCGATCGTCGCGATCGCCCCGCTCATGATCATCTGGTTCGGTTTCGGTGTCCTGCCCAAGGTTCTCGTCGTCACGCTCACGACGTTCTTCCCGATCGCCCTCGGCCTCATCGAGGGGTTCGCCTCCGCCGACCGGGACGGCGCCCGCCTGCTCGCCTCGATGGGGGCCGGCCGGTGGCGCATGTTCCGGTACCTGCGGCTCCCTGCGGCCCTGCCCCGCTTCTTCACCGCGCTGCGGATCGGGGTCACCTACGCCGTCGTCGGCGCGATCTTCGCCGAGTACGTCGGTGCCACCGAGGGTCTCGGCATCTACATGGCCCTGCAGAAGAACTCGTTCCGCACCGATCTGGTGCTGGCCGCGGTGGCCGTCACGGCGGCGTTGAGCATCGCCCTGTTCCTGCTGACCTACCTGCTCGAACGTCTGGTCTGCCCGTGGCTGGGAGCGACCCGGCCGGACGCCCGATGACGGCGGGCCGACTGACCGTCGACGGGATGTCGGTGGCCCTGGGCGCGGGGGCCTCCCGGCGTCCGGTCATCGACGGGGTGGACCTGGACGTGGCCCCCGGTGAGTTCGTGGCCGTGATCGGGCCGAGCGGCTGCGGCAAATCCACCCTGTTCGGGGTGCTCGCCGGGTTGATCCGGCCCGACCACGGCACGGTGGCCCTGGACGGCGAGTCGATCACCGGGCCCGGGCACACCGCCTTCATGCCGCAACGCGATCTGCTGTTCCCGTGGCGCACCGTCCTGCAGAACGCGGCCCTGGGGCTGGAGGTGCGGGGGGTGCCCCGCCGGGAGGCCCGGCGGCGCGCCGGTGAGCTCTTCCCCCGGTTCGGGCTGGCCGGATTCGAGGACGACTACCCGGCCGCGCTGTCCGGGGGGATGCGCCAGCGGGCCGCGCTGCTGCGGACGGTCGTCCAGGATCGCGAGCTGCTGCTCCTCGACGAGCCCTTCGGCGCGCTGGACGCCCTCACCCGGACGGATCTGCAGCACTGGCTGCAGGACATCTGGACGGAGTACCGGTGGACCACCCTGCTGATCACCCACGACATCCGCGAGGCGGTGCAGCTGGCCGACCGGGTCGTGGTGCTCTCCCCGCGCCCGGCGTCGATCCGCGGCATCGTGACGGTGGATCTGCCGCGACCACGAGGGGTGGGGCTGCTCGCCCACCCGGAGTTCGTGCGGGCCGAGCAGGAACTGCTCGCCCTGTTGGCTCCGGCGGCCTGAACCCGCCGGAGCCCGCCACGGAGCCGGCCGGCAGGACCGACCCGGCTGGTCGGTCCCGGTCGGATCAGAGGGTCGAGATCTCAATGTCGGAGAACAGGATCCGGACCCCGCCGGTGGCCAGGCCGAACACACTCGGGAACAGCGCGGCCGCCTCCGGTGTGGTGACGGCGGCGCTGGCGGCGTCGTAGTCGGCGAAGTACAGGTCGACGCAGCGGTAGGCCGGCGTCGAGGTGCCGTCCTCCTTCGGCCAGACCCGGGAGGTCTCCAGGCCCTGCAGGCCGGGGATCCTCCGCGCCAGCTCGACCTGCTCGGGGTAGGCGGCCTCGAAGGCCTCCGGGTCGGTCGGATTGTCGTAGATGACGGTGATCTTGGTGGGCACGGGCACTCCCTGGAATCGGCGCAGCGGAACTGTTCCCCAGGATCATGCCGGGCCGGGGATCGGGATCGGATGTCCGCCCCGTGGGAACCGGACGGGTCAGGGCCTGGCGGGGACCGGTGCCGGCCGGACGACGGCGACCGGGCACGGGGACCCGGCCAGCACCTCCTGGCCGATGGCGCCCAGAAGCTTCCCGTTGAACCCACCCCGGCCGCGGCTGCCGACCACGAGCAGCCCGGGGCGGACGCCGTCCGCGGGCTCCCGGCAGTACGCCAGGAGGCTCTGCGCGGGGCGGCCGCGGACCACGGACGAGGTCACGGTGACATCGGGGAACTTCTCGGCCCAGACCGCGAGCTGATCGGCCAGCGACTGGGTCTCGGTGCGTTCGGTCTCCGAACGGTCCTGCAGGACGGACGGGTGGTCGCTGTCCAGGCCGACGAGCGCCGGGACGTCCCAGGTGTGGATGACCACCACCCCGACGCCGCGCAGCCGGGCCTCGGCCAGCGCGAAGCCCAGCGCGACCTCGGAGTCCTCGGAACGGTCGACACCGACGACGATCGGACCGGTGTCCAACCCGGCCGCGGCCTGCTCGATGGCCTCAGCAGGGGTCTGCCCGGCGCGGAACTCGGTCCGGATGAGGACGACGGGGCCGTGCGCGTGCCCCACGACCCGGGCGGCGATCGAGCCGGGCATGGCGCTGATGGCCTGGGGCGCACCGGCCGTGCCGACCACCGTCATCTGCGCGTTCTCCGACGCCGTCCGCAGGGCCCCCGCGGGGCTGTCGTGGACCAGGCAGATGTCGATGTCGACGTCCGGGTGGGCACCGAGCACGGCGTCCCGGGTGCGGTTGAGGATCGATGTGGCGCCGGCCCGGACGGACTCCCCCACCTCGCTCATCACCGTCTTGGTCCCGCCGAATCGCGCGCCGGGGACGGTGTAACCGTGGACCAGGCTGACCGAGGTCTGCCGACGACGAGCCTCCCCGGCCGCCCAGCGGGCCGCGGCGGTGGCGGCGTGCGAACCGTCGATGCCGACGACGATGGGCGCGGGTGCGGTCATGCGGGCCTCCTGGAGGAACTGCTCGGAACGGGTCGGTCGAGCCGACGGCGGGACGGGATCGGCAGACCTGCTGTCGTCGGCCGGATGGGCCCTGGGGCGGGGGCCGCACGAGGGGCAGCTGGGTGCTCGGTGGGCGCGGGAGGAGGTGGAGTCGTCACACCCGCTGCGCTTCCGCTGAGCACCGGTGCTCCTGCCCCCCGGCCGTGCCTGGAGATCGTCCGTCATCGAGGACGAAGCCGACTGGACTGCCGACGTGAGGATGGCTCTCGACCCGGCTGACGCTACACCGTTCGGCGGTACCGGGCCGACCAGCCGATCGTCGCCGGAACCCGCTGACCTGGGTGTACCTCGTTGTGCAGCAACGCTTTCGGACCGTCACCGGCCGTCCCGGCGGCCGCGCGCTCGTCCCCTGCGGTGCTCGCGCGGGGGTCAACCCCGCTGGGTGCGGACCAGGTCCTTGATCATCGGGATGCGGGCGGGCGCGACGGACAGCTCGTGCACACCGCGGTCGAGCAGCTCGGCCGCGTACTCGGCCATGCCGGCCATCTCCCCGCAGACCGCGACCGGCGTACCGGCCCGCCGGGCGTGTTCGCACAGCTGGTCCAGGATGCGGGTCATCGCCGTCGAGCCCGGTTCCAGCAGGTCGGCGACCCCCGGCTCGGTGCGGTCGGCAGCCGCGACGTAGCTGGTCAGGTCGTTGGAGCCGATGGAGAGGAAGTCGACCACCGCGCACAGCTCGTCGGCGGCCAGCGCCGCGGCCGGTACCTCGACCATCACCCCGATCGCGTCCGGCACGCGGTGCTCCACCCCGTCCCGCCGGAGCGAGGCCACCGCCTCGCGGACCGCCTCGCCGAAGGCCACCGCCTCGCGCGCCACCGTGACCATCGGGGCCATCACCGACACCCGGTGACCCACCGACGCCCGACAGATCGCCCGCAGCTGGGTGCGCAGCAGGTCGGGGTGGGCCAGGAGGTAGCGCAGGCCCCGGATGCCGAGGAACCCGTTGCGCACGGCATCGACGTCCAGGGCGCGCACCGGCTTGTCCCCGCCGGCGTCGAGCACCCGGATGACGGTCGGCCGTTGTCCGAGGACCCGGAGGATCTCGGCGAGGTCGGCCGTCTGCCGGTCCTCGTCGGGGAAGACGTCCTGGTCGAGGATGAGCAGCTCGGTACGGAGCAGGCCCACCCCGTCGGCACCGGCGTCGACCGCGGCCCGGGCGTCGGCCAGGGACCCGACGTTGGCGCTGACGCTGACCGTGCGGCCGTCGGCCAGCACCACCGGCTCGTGGGCACGCACCATCCGCTGGCGGTGCTCGGCGGCGCGGCGGTCGATGTCGGTGGTCAGGTTGCGGATCTGCTCGGCAGGCGGGTCGACGTGCACCCATCCGGTCTCGCCGTCGACCGAGACCACGGTGCCGTCGGCCACCTCGGCGAGCGCGATCCCGGCCCGCAGCACCAACGGGAGGCCGAGCCCCCGGGCCACGATGACCGCGTGCGCGGTGATCGACCCCCGCGACAGGGCCACCGCGGAGGCGCCCCGCTCGACGAGCAGTGGCACCTCGGACGGGCCGATGTCCTCGGCGACGACCACCGCGCCGTCCAGGTCGGTGGGGATGCGATCGAGGACGACGCCCAGGCGGGCCAGCACCGCGGCGCCGGACTCGCGGACGTCGACCGCGCGGGCGGCCACGAACTCGTCGGGGACGGCGGCCATCTGCCCGGCCCGCCGCACGACCGCCGTCCACCAGGCCGCCTCGGCTCCCGCCGCCATCTCGGCCTGCGCCGCCCGGCGCAGGTCGAGATCGTTGAGCAGCACCGCGTGGGCCGCGTCGAACTCGTTGCCAACACTGAGTTCTCGGGCCGCCGTGGCGATCGCGGCGTCCAACCGACGCCCCTCCGTGGTGATGTCCACCCCGCCCGGGTCCCGGGCCGGCAGCACGTGGGTCAGGTCGTCGGGGATGCGGTCCAGATGGCGCAGCGGGCCCAGCACCAGGCCCGGCGAGCCCGGCACCGCCCGCAGGGCGCCGTCGGCGACGAGCGGCATCGGCGCGCCGGGGGTGCGCAGGAAGGCGCCGGACCGCAGCGGCGCGGCCGTGGTCGGTGCGCCGTGGTGGCTCTCGCCGAACCCGCCGGCGATGGTGGCGGCGACGGCCTCGGCGGCCGCCCACGCGTCCGGGCCCCGCGCGTCGATGTCCACGTCCTCCCCGCCGCGCAGGGCAAGAGCCACCACCGCGAGGACCGACCGCACGTCGACCCCGGGCGTCCCGGGTCGGCCGACGGAGACCCGGGCGTCGCGGGTGGCGACGGCGCGGACCAGTGCCGCGGCGGGCCGGGCGTGCAGGCCCAACGGATTGACCAGCCGTGCGGTGAGGTGGGCCGGGGCGGCGGCCCCGGTCACGTCGATCCGGGCCGCGCGGGTGGCCGCACCCGCGGGTGGTCCTGCGGCGGTGTCCGTCGCGGCGGTTCCGGCCCTGCCCTGGGTGGGCCCGGCGCCGTCTCCGGCGGACCCGTCGTTCCCACCGTCGACGTCCGGGGTCGGCCCGGCGGGGTCGTCGTCCTGTGGCGCGATGGCCACCCCGGACTTCCCCGGGGTGGGGTCGTCGGCCGGGAAGATGCTGCGCGCGGACCGGGCCGCGGCCGCGACGGCCTCCAGATCGCCACCGGACTCCGCGGTGACCGCGGCGGCGACGGCGCCCTCCACCAGGGGCGTGTCGACCACCCGGATGCGGTCGGCCTGCTCGGGATCCAGGAACTCCAGGGCGGTCTCGGCGGTCATCACCGCGCTGCCCAGGTCGTACAGCAGCACCGCGCCGGTACCGTCGTCGGCCTGCTCCACGGCCTGGTTGATGCGGTCGAAGGACGTCCCGATGCCGCCGTCGTCGGTACCGCCGGCGGCGACGATCCGCACGTTGGGCGCCATCTGGCCGGCCAGCGTCGCCAGACCGGCGGCGAGCTCGGCGCTGTGCGAGACGAGGATCAGGCCGATCGACATCCGTCGCTCCCTGGGTCCGACACGGTAGTGGGCGGGGGGACGGTCAGCCGGCCAGGGCGCGCAGGATGTACGCGGTGCTGGTCGCGCCCGGATCCGGGTGGCCGATGGACCGCTCGCCCAGGTAGCTGGCCCGCCCCTTGCGGGCCTGCATCGGGATCGTGGCCGCGGCGGCCTCGGTGGCCGCGTCGGCCGCGGCGGCGAGCACCTCGCCGGGACGGCCGCCGGCGGCGGCCCGCTCCTGCGCGGCCCGCACCGCGGCACCCAGTGCGTCCACCATCGTCTTGTCGCCGGGTTCGGCCTTGCCCCGCGCGACGACCCCGTCGCGTGCGGCGGCCAGGGCGGTGGCCACGGCCGGCCCGTCGAGCTCGGCGGCATCGCCCACGGCGGTGGCCGCCCGGAGGAAGGCCGTGCCGAACAGCGGCCCGGACGCCCCACCGACGGTGGAGATCAGCGTGGTGGCCACCAGCTTGAGCACTCCACCGGGAGTGCCGGGGAGATCCCCGTCGAGCTTGCCGAGCACTGCCGAGAACCCACGGGCCAGGTTCTCCCCGTGGTCCCCGTCGCCGATCTCCCGGTCCAGCGCGGTGAGCTCGCTCCGGTACTCACCGACGGCGGCAGCCGCGGCACGGATGGCACTCACCGTCGAGGCGGCATCACAGGTCATCGGTCAAACTCCCCATCGCAGTGCGGCGGTGTGCACGGGTGCATCCCACAGCGACATCATCTCGTCGTCCAATTGGAGCATGGTGATCGACATCCCCTGCATCTCCAGTGCCGTCACGTAATTGCCGACCAGCGAGCGGGCGACGGTGATCCCGCGGGACTCCAGCTGCCCGCGCACCGATCCGTAGGCCAGGTACAGCTCCATCAGAGGGGTACCCCCCAACCCGTTGAGCAGGACGATCACCCGGTCCCCCGCGGCGAACGGCAGATCGGTGACGACGGCCTCGAGCAGCAGCGCGACGATGCCGTCCGCGGGCAGCATCGCCCGGCGTTCCCGGCCGGGCTCGCCGTGGATGCCGACACCGAACTCCATCTCGTCCTCGCCGAGGGTGAAGGACGGTTCCCCGGAGTGCGGCACCGTGCTCGGCCGCAGTGCGACACCCATGCTGCGCACCACGCCGACGACCCGCTCGGCGAGCGCGTGCACGGTGTCCAGGTCGTCGCCGCGGGCCACGGCCGCTCCGACGATCTTCTCCAGCAGGACGGTCCCCCCGACCCCGCGGCGACCGGCGGTGAAGGTGGAGTCCCGGACGGCCACGTCGTCGTCCACGATCACGGTGCGCACCTCGATCCCGTCCGCCTGGAGCAGTTCGGCGGCGGTCTCGAAGTTCAGGACGTCGCCGGTGTAGTTCTTGACGACGAGCAGGATCCCGGCACCGGCGTGCACCGCGTGGGCCGCAGCGACGACCTGATCGGGTGTGGGCGAGCTGAAGACGGTGCCGGGGACGGCCGCGTCGAGCATCCCGTCGCCGACGAAACCGGCGTGCAGGGGTTCGTGACCGCTGCCCCCACCGGAGACGACGGCGACCGTGCCGCGCACCGTCGGGGTGGCCCGGGCGACGAACAGGGGATCCAGTGACAGTGTCACCAGATCGGGATGGGCCAGGGCGAAACCCTGCAGCGACTCCCGCACCACGTCGGCGGGGTCGTTGATGATCTTCTTCACGGTGAGCCCTCCCGCGCCGGATCACGGAGCGCGCGGCGCCCATGCTCCCACGGCCCGGTGGACGCTGCTCGGCGCCCGCCGCGGTGGCCCCGATCGCCCGGTCCGGCCAGGTCGACCGGCCGGCCACGCCCGTCCGCCGCCGGGGTGGTCATCGCGGCGTCCGGAGCCGGACCGACAGGCAGGTGACGCACCCCTCCAACTTCTCGAACTCACCGATCTCCACCGGCACCGGGGTGAAACCGAGGTCGGCGAGCAGGTCGGCCGAGCGCGGCGCCGACGCCGCGATGAGCAGGCGACCCTCCCCCAGGTCGACCACGTGCGCGCCGCCCTCCTCCGGCATCGGACGAAAGAGGGGGAAGAAGCCCGGGTCGTCGACGATCGGGGGGTACCCGATGATCGTGCCGTCCGGCAGCGCGGTGACCGCGGACTTGAGGTGCAGCACCCGGGTGAGCGGGACCGCGACGACCGTCCGACCCAGGAGCGCCGCCGCGGACCGCAGCGCCGCGACGCCGGCCGCATCGGTGCGCCCGCCGCGTCCCACGTAGACCCGGTCGCCGACCTGCATCACGTCACCACCGTCCAGGGTGCCGGCCCCGAGCTCACGGACGTCGAAGCCCAGTTCCCGCAACGCATCTCCGGTGCCGGCGACCTCGGCGCGGCGACTCGGGGCGCCGGGGCGGGTGAGCACCGCCGTCCGCCCCATCACCACCACCGTGTCCTCCACGAAGACGCCGTCGGGGCACTCGTCCGCCGCGTCGACCTCGACCGTCCGCCAACCGGTCCCGCGCATCGCCGCGACGTACCCGGCCCACTGCTCCGCGGCCAGCTCCGCATCCACCGCCTGACGTTCGATGTGGGTGGTGAGGCCGTCGGCCACCCGGGGGGACGGGCGACGGACCAGCGCGATCGGTCCGACCACCGCGGTGTCCGGTGCCGATGACGGTGCGGTCATGGGGATCTCGCTCTCTGCGCGGGTGGACGATGCGTGGATGCCGCATCCGGTGGCTGGGGCGCCGGTGTGCGGCACACGGTAGCGGCGACCGCCGACACGGGGCCGCACACGTCCTGGAACGGCCCCGTGGTGGCGCGCCGACGACGGACGTCGACGGCCCGGTGACGGCCCCGCCGCCGTTGTTCGCGCAGCGCGGACCGTTCGGGCCCGCCGGGCCGATTCGGGTGATTCCCGTTCTCGTCACCGGGTTCTCCCGCTCGCCGACCGGGGCCCGGGGAGTGTCCGGACGCCGCAGTCACCCGGGGTGAGCGCACCTGGGGTGACGTCACCCGGCTGATCCCCGCGGGACCGACTTCGATCCGGGTTCTCCCTGCGGCCCCGCGGCGGGCAGGGGATCCGCCGGGCCCGACGGAGCCGATCACCCACCGTCATGACACCACCGCTGACGCCATGTCCCCGACCCTTCCGCCACCCACCGCCGGATCCCTTCTCAGGGCCCATCGGGCCAGGTCAGCGGCTTGTCCACATTCGAGTGACCCGGGCTCCGTGGACCCTCCCGGCTGGGTAACGTCCCGTCCCGGTCGAGTCGCGACGAGGGGGTGCGGGTATGGGTTCTTTGATCGGTCTGGTCGCCGGGATCGGCGTCCTGCTCGTGTGGGCGGGGCTCTCGACGGCACCCCGGCACCCGCGCTCCCGGGTCCGGCACGACCGCATGCAGGAGCAGCTCATCCAGGCCGGGCTGAGCGGGGTCACCCCGTCCCAGCTCGTCGCCCTGCAGGCGCTCGCGGGGGTGGTGGTCACCGTCGTCGCGCTCGTCGTCACCGGATCCGTGGTGGTGTCCCCACTCCTGGGCGCCTTCGGGGCCATGGTGCCGCGCCTGCTCGTCAGCCGACTGCGGCACCGACGGCAGGCCGACCTGCGCGACCTGTGGCCCGAGGTGGTCGACAACCTCACCTCCGGGGTCCGGGCCGGGCTGTCCCTCCCCGAGGCGCTGGCCTCCATCGGCGTCCGCGGACCGGAGCAGCTCCGGGAACCGTTCGTACGCTTCGGTTCCGACTACCGCACCACCGGGCACTTCAACCGGAGCCTGGACGCTCTCAAGGCCGCCCTCGCCGATCCCGTGGGCGACCGGGTCTGCGAGTCGCTCCGGGTCGCCCGGGAGGTCGGCGGGACCGATCTCGGTCGCCTGCTGACGACGCTGTCCACCTTCCTGCGCGACGATGCCCGCACCCGTGCCGAACTCGGCGCCCGACAGTCCTGGTCGGTGAACGCCGCGCGCATGGCGGTGGCCGCCCCCTGGCTCGTGCTGGTGCTCCTGGCGACCCAGCGGGCCACCATCCAGGCCTACGACACCCCGACCGGTGCGCTGATTCTCGGCGCCGGCGCCGTGGCGTCGGTGGGCGCGTACCGCCTGATGATCCGGATCGGTCGCCTGCCCGAGGACAAGCGGGTGCTGCGGTGACGCCCACCCTCCTCGGCGGCCTGATCGGTGGACTCCTGGCCGCCGGGTTGCTGCTCGCCGTGCTGTCCACCCCGGCCCTGCGCCGGGTCACCCTGGCCGACCGCATCGCCCCGTACCTGGCCGACACCGCCTCGGTGTCGCGTCTGCTCTCCGCACCGGCGGGGGGCACGGCCACCGCCCTCGGTCGGATCACCGCGCCCCTGCTGCGGGATGCCGCCCGGATCGTCGACCGCGTCCTCGGTGGTCGCGCCTCCGTCCGGCGCCGCCTCGACGCCCTCGGCGAGGGCGGAACCGTCGAGGAGTTCCGGGCCGAACAGGTGCTGTGGGGCGCCATCGGTGCCGGCGCCGGTGTGGTCGTCGGGCTGCTGGCCGCGGTGGTCGGGCAGGCCGGCCCCCTGGTCATCGCCCTGCTCGTCCTCGGCTGCGCCCTGGGCGGCGTCTTCGCCCGCGACTGGTGGCTCGGGCAGGCCCTCGCCCGACGGGACGCCGACATCATCGCCGAGTTCCCGGTGGTGGCCGAGATGCTGGCCCTCGCGGTCACCGCGGGTGAGGGGCCGATGGGGGCGATCGACCGGGTGACCCGGCTCGCCCACGGCCACCTCGTCGACCAGCTCACCGGAATCCTCGCCGACACCCGTTCAGGCACACCGTTCCTGGTGGCCGTCACCACCATGCGCGACCGGACGCGACTCGAGCCGCTGTCCCGCTTCCTGGACGGCATGGCCGTGGCGATCGACCGCGGCACACCGCTCGCCGACGTGCTGCGCGCCCAGGCCGCGGACGTCCGGGCGCTCAGCAAACGACAGCTCCTCGAGTCCGGTGGCCGCAAGGAGATCGCGATGATGGTGCCCGTCGTCTTCCTGGTGCTCCCCATCACCATTCTCTTCGCCCTCTACCCCGGCCTGGTGGCCATCACCACCGTGGCGCAATGACGGCCCCGCCACCCGACGGCGTCGGTGTGCGTCGTCGTCCCGGTCGTTCCCGTCCCACCCGTACCGACCTCACCCCTCCCGACCCCACCAGGGCTGACCCCATCCGGATGGACCCCACCCGTGTGGACCCGATCCGTGTGGGCCCCCCGCGTCCCGACCCCACCCGCTCCGGCGCCGCCCGGCGCCGGGTATCCGAAGGAGATCCTGATGACCCGCCTCGCACAGACCATGACCCTCTGGACGACGGTGGCGATGCTGCGTGCCCTGTCCCTCGCCGATCGGGCTCGCGGCCGCGCGGCCGCGTCCCGCGACGAGGACGACCGGGGCGACGTCCCGGGCTGGGTGATGATCACCGTGATGACGGCCATCGTCACCATCGCCCTGCTCGCGGTGTTCCAGGAGCAGGTCGAGACCGCGGTCAGGAACGCCTTCGAGTCGGTGACCGGCGCGGGGAAGTAACCGACCCCGCCGACCGCGGATCGGCGGTGGCCGAGTTCGCGATGGTCCTGGTGATGCTGCTGCTGATCTTCCTGGCCCTGCTGTCGTTCGGACTCTGGGCGTACGCCCGCACCGTCCTCACCTCCGCGGCGGCGGACGCCGCGCGGTACGCCGCCAATGCCGACGTCCCCGACCGGGCGGCGACGGCGCGTGCCCACGACATCCTCGGGGACGGACCGGTGGGTGGCACCCGGGAGGAGCTGGTCTGCTCGACGTCGGCGGACGGTCTGCTCGTGGCGGTCACCTGCACCATGCCGGCGCCCGGCATCGTGGGATTGCTCGACGGGGTCTTCCCCGACATCTCGGCCACCGGGCACTCCGCCGATGAGGGTGCCCTGGATCCGGGTCCGGCGGGGCGACGGTGACGCTCCCCCCGGTCTTCCCCCGGGCGTTCCCCCGGGTGTTCCTCCGCCACCAGTCGACACCGTCGGCACGGCCCGCACGGTCGGGCCCCGAGGGATCGACGCCCGAACCGGCCGACGAGGGCCGGGCCATGATCGAGGTCGTCTTCCTGGCCGTGCTGCTGCTCATCCCGACCATCTACATCCTGATCAGCGTGCTGATGATCCAGTCCGCCACCTTCGCGGTCAGCCAGGCCGCCCGCGACGCCGGCCGCCTGATGGACTCGGCCCCGTCGATCCGGGTCGGCCTCGACCGGGTCCGGGAGATGGCGGCCGTGGCGGCCACCGACCAGCGGGTCGACGCCGATTCCGTCCGGCTCCGCTTCGTCGCCGCCGGTCAGGAGTGCACGACCGCCCCGGAGGTCACGCCGACGCTGCGCCCCGGCGCGGTGTACGACATCTGCGTCATCGCGGTCATCCGGCTCCCCGGCGTTCCCTCGGTGCTGGACGGCTCGCGCAACACGGTGACCGGGGTCTTCACCCTGCACGTGGGTGAGTTCCGGCAGACCGTGTCCTGAGCACCTGCGGGGATGACTCCGGAGCGACCCGATCCGTCCGGGCCGGACCCGTCCAGGCCCGATCCGGGCTCACCACGCCCCGCCGTGCTCAGCGCAGCGCGAGCCGGGCGGAGCGGAACCCCGGTGGCGACGGGTCACTGCGATCCTCGTCCGGGGACTCGTCGAGGAGGAAACCGAGGGAGCGCAGCACCGAGCGCTGGGCGAGGTCGGTGTGGCGGTAGAGCACCTCCACCGAGGTGATCCCGCGGTGGCGGGCCTGGGCGAGCATGAACCGGGCCGCTGAGGTGGCCAGCCCGTGACCCCGGACGCGCGGGTGCAGCGCGAAGGCGCGGATCAGGCACTCACCCGGTCCCGGGTGGTGCATCAACCCCTCCATGAGACCGACCAGCCGACCAGCGCGTTCCACCCCCCACGCCCGTTTCGACTCGGGATCGGCGTCCAGCGGGACCGCCAGCCGCACCAGGAGCGCGTCCCGGGGCTGCTCGCCAGAGGCCAGCACATCGAGAACGGATGCGCCGCAGGCATCCACCAGTGCCTGGACCGCGGCGTCGTCGGACCGGCGGAGTCGTCGCACGGTCACCTCGGGACCGGGCACCTCGGGGCCGGGCCCCGCTGCGTGGAACATCGGGCCATGATCACACCCGCGGTCACCCGGCGCAGCCCGCCGACCGATGGATCCCGTTCGGCAGAAATGGACCCTGGTCCACGCGCGTAAACTCACCTCTCGTGAATCTCGACGATGCTGCAGCGGTCAAATCCCTCGGAACCACCCTGAGCAGCATCGAAGCCGTGATGGACGTCGAGAAGCTCAACGCGCGCATCGCCGAGCTGTCCGAGCAGGCCAGTGCGCCCGACCTGTGGAACGACCAGGAGAAGGCGCAGCGGGTCACCAGCCAGCTCTCCCACACCCAGGCCGAGCTCAAGCGGGTCCAGGACCTGCGCTCCCGCCTGGACGATCTCGACGTGCTGTTCGAGCTGGCGGACGAGGACGAGGAGAACCTCCCCGAGGCGCACTCCGAGATGGCCGCGCTGCGGACCGACATCGACGCCATGGAGGTGCAGACGCTGCTGTCCGGGGAGTACGACGCCCGGGAAGCCCTGGTCACCATCCGGTCCGAGGCCGGCGGGGTCGACGCCGCCGACTTCGCGGAGATGCTCCAGCGCATGTACCTGCGCTGGTCCGAGCGGCACGGCTACCCCGTCGAGGTCTACGACACCTCCTACGCGGAGGAGGCCGGCATCAAGTCGACCACCTTCAGCGTCAAGTCGCCCTACGCCTACGGCACCCTCTCCGTGGAGCAGGGCACCCACCGACTCGTCCGCATCTCCCCCTTCGACAACCAGGGACGACGGCAGACCTCCTTCGCCGGGGTCGAGGTGGCCCCGGTCGTGGAGACCTCCGACCACGTGGAGATCGACGAGAAGGAACTGCGGGTCGACGTGTACCGCTCGTCGGGTCCCGGCGGTCAGGGCGTGAACACCACCGACTCCGCGGTCCGCATCACTCACATCCCCACCGGCATCGTGGTGTCCTGCCAGAACGAGCGCTCGCAGATCCAGAACCGCGCCTCCGCGATGACCGTGCTGCAGGCCAAACTGCTGGCCCGCCGCCGCGAGGAGGAGAAGGCGACGATGGACGCGCTCAAGGATGCCGGCAACTCCTGGGGCAACCAGATGCGCTCCTACGTCCTGCACCCGTACCAGATGGTCAAGGACCTGCGGACGGAGTTCGAGGTCGGCAACCCGTCCGCCGTGTTCGACGGGGAGATCGACGGCTTCATCGAGGCGGGCATCCGCTGGCGGCGGAACGCGGAGACCTCCTGATCCACGGTCACCCCGCCGCGGCGGGACCGCTCGACGCGCCCCCACGGCCCGACCGGGGGGTTCGGCCGGTCACCGGCCGTCCGTACCATCGGTCGTCAGCACCGGACCGGCCATCCGGACCGGCACGAGACGGACGGAACCCCTCATGCGCCTGCCCATCCCCGGCCCGAACGACCTGCTCAAGGCGGCCGGCAAGAGCTACGACGCCGTCGAGCAGGCCATCGCCCTCGTGCCCCGCGCGGTCGCGCTGCTGACCCAGGCCGAGCAGTTGATCGCCCGGGTGGACAGCATGGTCGGCGAGATCGAGAAGACGCAGTTGCGCGCCCGCGACGTGGTCATCCGGACCGAGGCCGTGGTCGAGGAGGCCGAGAGGACGGCGCTGCACACCGATCTCGTGGTGCGACGCGCCGAGGCCACGGTCACCGGCGCCGAGACCGTGGTCGTCCGGGCGCAGCTCATCACCGACGAGATCGGGCCGATGCTCGATCGTTTCACCCCCGCGCTGACCAAGCTCGAGCCCATCGTCACCCGGATCGCCGACACCACCAACGAGCGGGAGGTGGACGCCGTCATCACCCTGGTCGACCACCTGCCGGGGATCGTCGACAAGGTCGAACGGGACATCCTGCCGATCCTGGACACCCTGGGCACGGTCGCGCCCGACGTCCGCGAGCTGCTCGACGTCACCCGGGAGTTCAACGAGATCCTCAGCTCCCTGCCCGGCATGGGACGGATCCGCAAGCGCATCGAGGAACGCCAGGAGGAGGAGGACACCCACCTCGCCGGCGAGCAGGTCAGCACCGCGCCGGAACGCATCCGCGACTGACCGGGGCGCCGGTCACGCCCACCACGGTGCGATGTCCCGCGACCCGGCTCCGACGGCCGGAACGGGAACGGGTCACGCCCGGGCGCGCAGCCGCTGTCGCAGCCCGCTGGCCCGGGTGGCGGGACGGCCCACCGCGATCCGCACCGCGTCGGCCGTGCCCACGACGCGGACGTGTTCCTCGGTGCGGGTCAGGGCGGTGTAGAGCAGTTCCCGGGTCAGCAGCGGTGATTCCGGCGGCGGCAGGACCAGGGTGACGCGGGCGAACTGGCTGCCCTGACTCCGGTGGACGGTCAGGGCGTGCATCGTCTGCACCTCGGACAGCCGGGACGGGGCGATCTGCACCGTCCCGTCCCCGCGCGGGAAGGCGGCGCGCAGTTCGCCGTCGGCCGCCCGGACGGTGACCCCGCTGTCCCCGTTGAACAGGCCCAACGCGTAGTCGTTCGCGGTGACCAGGAGTGGCCGGCCCGCGTACCACTCCGCCGACGGGCCCGACCCGGTCGCCTCCTCGATCCACCGCTCGATGCGACGGCTCCACCACTGCACGCCGTAGGGGCCGGCCCGGTGCGCGCAGAGCACCCGGTGACGGCCGAGCAGCCGGACAGCCCCGGCCCCGTCCCCGTCCAGGGCCGCCGCCACGATGGCGCGATCGGCGGCCACCACGTCCCGCTGGATGCCCGGCAGGGCGGCGAGCTCGTCCGAGAAGCTCACCCCGCCCTCGCCGGCCTCGAGGAGGGCCACCGCGGTGTCCGCGTCGCCGCGTCGGACCGCGGCCGCCAGCTCGGCCACCGCGCCGCCGAACCGCCAGATGTGATCGAGGATGACCACGCGCCCGGCTGCGGATCGGACGGGCCGGCCGGCGCCGGGGGCCGTCCCGGTCGTCTCGGACCGGTCCCGGTCCATCGTTCCCACCCGGTCACCACCCAGCCCGTCACCACCAGCCCGGTCACCACCCACCCCGTCCCCCGCACCCGGGACGGCGTCGGTCCGCGTACCGGCGGCCGGCTCGTCGGTGAGCCCGCCCACCAGGTCGGCGAGGACGGCGCCGGCCTCCACGGAGGCCAGCTGGTCCGGATCGCCGACGAGCAGCAGGCGCGCGTCCGGCCGCACCGCCTCGAGCAGGCGGGCCATCAGCGTCAGGGACACCATGGACGTCTCGTCCACGACGACGATGTCGTGCGGCAACCGGTTGTCCCGGTCGTGGCGGAAGCGGGTGCGGCTGCCCGGGCGGTACCCCAGCAGGCGATGGACGGTCGACGCGGTCAGGCCCGCGAGCCGGTCCCGGTCGGCCGGGTCGAAGGACCGGGTGGCGTCCTGCACCGCTTCCTGCAGCCGGGCCGCGGCCTTGCCGGTCGGCGCGGCGAGCGCGACCCGCAGCGGCGGCCCGGGCTGGTCCAGCACCAGGGCCAGGATGCGCGCGACGGTGGTCGTCTTGCCGGTGCCGGGACCCCCGCCGAGCACGGTCGTCCATCCCGTCACCGCCGCCTCGGCGGCCTCGCGCTGCCGGCCGGCCGGGTCGGTGAAGAGGCGGTCGAGCCCGCTGCGCAGCAGCACCGGGTCGAACCGCGGCGGTGGGCCCGCCGACCGGGCGACGAGGTCGGCACACACCTGCTCCTCCTGCTCGGCGTACCGATCCAGGTAGAGCAGGTCGTCCTCGAACCGCAGCGGGCCGCCCTCCTGCACCAGCGGGCTCCCCCGCACCGCAGAAGCCCAGGCCGCGGGATCGGGCCACGGCAGATCCGTTGCCACGGCGGGGATCTCGCTCAGGGCCAGGCACACCGACCCGCCCCGCAGCGCCCGGACGGTCAGGGCCACCGCCAGCCGGACGGTCTGGTCACCCTCCCCGCCCAGCTCCCCCAGGCGATCCGCGACGTGCACGTCGGCCGCCTCCAGCACCCCGGCCCGGTTGAAGACGGCGAGCAGACCGGTGGCCCGACGGGCCAGCCGGACGTCGTTCGGGTCCTCGACGGGGACGATCTCGCCGGGCTCGACGTCGCCGGATCCGGCGAACGGACGGCCGGTGGTCGGGTGGTCGATCGCCACCCGGCCGGCGACCGGGAGGCCGGTCGCCCGAGCACCGGCCGCGAGCACACCCGGCGCGTCAGGGAACAGGATCTGTTGCGCGGCAGTAGATCCGGGTTCACGGGGGGCGGTCATCGTCGACCCGCCCGGGCCACGTCCGGCACCCGACCGGCCCCGCCGAGCAGGCCGTCGCCGTCGAGCAGATCGGAGAGTTCGACGATGAGGGCGGGCGGCGGCAGCCAGGAGAAGACGCCGCACGGCACGTCGTCCACCACGGGGGTGTCCGGCCCGCACATCCCGCGGACGAAGAGGTACAGCACCCCGCCCAGGTGGACGGCCGGGTCGTAGCCGGGCTGGCGCCACCGCAGGAACCGGTGCAGCACCACCGAGTACAGCAGGGCCTGCAGGGGGTAGTGCGAGTGCAGCATCGCCTCGGCGACGGCGTCGGGCCGGTAGTCGTGCGCGGACAACGGTGGGCCGTCCATCTCCCCGAGCCAGTTCGTCTTGTAGTCGGCCACCAGGTACCGGGGCCCGGGCAGGCGGAGCACGGCGTCCAGACTCCCGGTCAGGTAGCCGCTCAGCAGCTGGTCCCCCAGCTCGGGCGCGGTGAGTCGGTCGGCGTACGGGGCCAGTGGATCCCCGGCCGGGAGATGGCGGCGCAGGACCGGGGCCAGGTCGGCGAGCCGGACCGCGCCGCGCGGGTCGTCCCCGCCGCCCAACGGGAGCTCGAAGTCCACCTCGGCGAGGCGGTCGGCCAGGCCGATGTCGGCCAGGGCGACCTGCCCGGCCAGCGGCCCCAGCGGGGTGGTGAGCACGGGCAGCAGGGCGGCCGCGAGCTCCGGTGCCGCCACCCCGACCGGTCGGTTGCCGACCTCGGTCACGCACCGCGCCAGGACCTCGGCGGCGAGGTCGTCCGCCCGGGGGTCGACCGTCTCCAGCACGGCGTGGACGAGCGTGCCGAAGGCCGCACCTATGGGCAGATCCCGCATGGGAGAGGAGATGTCGTCGGCCTCCGCCGGACGCAGCGGCACCGGGGGCCTCCCGGCCTCGTCGTCCGGGACGGTGTCCACCCCGGCCTCGTCCGACCGGTCGGCGATGTCCGGTGTCTCGTGCTCGCTGCCCACCCCGGGCCCCGCCGCCGCAGCCGGGGCGGTCAGTGCGCTGTAGGACGTGCGCCGCCAGTGCACGTCGATGTCCCGGGTGAACCGGGCCAGGGTCAGCGGTGTCGATCGCGGGGCCACGACCTGCACCGCGGGCGCGTCCTGGGCCGTCGCGGGCTCGACGACCAGGGCACCCTGGGCCGCCAGGGCCGCGAACCGGTCGGCGGCGGCGTCGTCGGTCGGCAGTGCGGTCGTGTCCGGGACCACCCCGCCGTCCACGGATCGGCCGAGGAGCAGGCGGTGCAGGCCGGATTCGGACGTGTTCGTCGTGGGCGCCCACCAGGTCACCACCTGCGACTGGGCCCGGGTCAGTCCCACGTAGAGCAGGCGCAGGGCCTCACCGGAGGCTTCGCCGGACGCCCGCCGGATCCGGTCGGCCCGACCGGACGCGCCGGGGCCACCCACGTCGAGCTGGCGGATCCCGGTGTCGTCGTGCAGCAGCAGCAGGTCCGGGGTCGGCACCCACCGGTCGAACGCGAAGGGCACATACACCACGGGGAACTGCAACCCCTTGCTGGCGTGCAGGGTGAGGATCTGCACGGCGGCGGCGTCGCTGTCCAGCCGACGGGTCCGGTCGGCACTGGTGTCGCCGCCGGCCTCGCGTCGGCGGCGCCGCAGCCATTCGACGATGCCCGGCAAACCCATCCGGTCCCGACCGGCCACCTCGTGGAGCTCCTGGCCGATGTGCCGCAGATCGGTGAGCAGGCGTTCGCCGCCGGCCGTGGCCAGCAACCGGGGGGTCAGCGCGGTCTGCGCGCCGGCCAGTTCCAGCAGGACGGCGACCCCCCGCGCCTCGACGAGGGCGGCCCAACCCCGCAGCCGGGTACCCAGTTCGTCGCTGAGCGCTTCCCCACCCTCGTCGAGGTCGGTGGCGGTCCGGCCGAGGAAGGCGGTCAGTGCTGCGGCCCGCACCCGACCGGAGCGGTGCGGCTGTTCCAGGGCCTCGAGCAGCACGAGCCAGTCCCCGGCGGCCGGCGTGGCGTACACGCTGCCCGCCCCGGCCACCACGGCCGGGATCCCGGCGTCGCGCAGGGCGTCGCGGGCCAGGGCCGCCTGCTTGTGGGTGGCCACCAGGACCGCGACCTGTCCCGCGGTGAGCGGGTCGTCGGCGAACCGGGCCCGGGAGGTCAGCAACCGGGCGATGTCGCCGGCCAGATCCACGGCCACGAACCGGCGGGCCGCGTCCACCGGGATGGGCCCCGGCCCGGAACGCCGGCCCACCTGATCGCGTCGGACCACCCGGAGCCGGACCGGCGCCGCCACCGGGGCCCCGGTCAGCCGCGCCGGCCGGGCGGCGGTCACCGGTCGCACCACGATGCGGTGGTCCCCCAGCGCAGCCCCACCCATGAGCACCTGCAGCGCCCGGACCAGCGGGGCGTCACTGCGGTGGTTCTCCGACAGGGTCGCCGTGCTGGACGCCGTGGCCGCGGCGGCCAGATAGGCATCGACATCGCCCCCGCGGAAGGCGTAGATCGCCTGCTTGGGGTCACCGATGAGCACCAGGGTGGCGTGCCCGTCGAAGGCGAGCCGGAGAACCTCCCACTGCACCGGGTCGGTGTCCTGGAACTCGTCCACCAGGACGACGGTCCACCGCGAGCGCATCCGTTGCCGAGCCGCGGCATCGGCCGGGCCCAGTGCCTCGGCCACCCGGGCCAGCAGATCGTCGTACCCCAGGATCCCCAGCGCCCGCTTGCGGCGGTCGACCTCCTGACGGACGGCGGCGGTGAACCGCACCTGGCGGGCCGCCGGGGTGCCCGGGTCGGCGTCGTCCGGCACGAGGACCGCCTGCGGGTCGTCGACCACCTTCCGGCCCAGCTCGACGGCGCGGGCCCGATCGAAGATGGGCGGCTCGGCCCCGGGGCGCCCGAAGGCACGGACGTACAGATCGTCGACGACCTGGACCACGAGATCGTCGAGATCGTCGACCAGCTCCGTGCCCGGCTCGCTGTCCCCGGCGACGCCGAGGCCGGTGAGCACCTGCTGGCAGAACTGGTGGGTGGTGGCGATGGTCGCGGCGTCGAAGTCGGCCAGGGCGGTGGCGAGCCGCCGTTGTCGGCGGCGCACCTCGGCGGGGTCCGCTCCGTCACCCCCGGCCAGCAGCGCGAGAACCGGGTCCGCACCCGCCCGGGCCGTGGCCGGGTCGGTGAGCGCGCGCGCCGCGGCCACCAGGTGCTCGCGCACCCGTTCCCGGAGCTCCCGACTGGCCGCGCGCCCGAAGGTGATCACCAGCACCTGGTCCAGGGTGGCGACGCCCTCGGCCACGTAACGGCAGACCAGCGCGCCGACGGTGTGGGTCTTGCCGGTCCCGGCGCTCGCCTCCAGCAGGGTGGTTCCGGTGGGCAACGCACCGGTGGGCGCGAACGGCTTCACAGGATGCCCAGCTGTTCGGCCCCGAACAGGCCGTCGAACCACCGACCGGCCAGCTCGGCGAATCGGTGCGGCTCGCCGGTCGACGCCCCCAGCGGGGAGGGCGGGGCCAGGGTGAGCAGCTCGAACGGCGCGGACGGCCCCCAGATGCGGACGTGCGCGGGGTCGGCGTCCTCCCCCGGGAACTTGTCGCCGGCCCAGGCGTTGGCGGCCCGCCGGCGGGCCTCGGCCTCGGCGATCCCCCGCGCCCGGGCCGCGTGATAGGCCGCCGAGGTCTTCAGCGCCATCGGCAACGGCTCGGTGAGCATGAGGTCGTGGAGCTCGACCAGCTCGGTCAGTCTGCGTTCCGCGGTGGCCCGGTCCAGGGTCGGCAGGGACGAACGGGCGGGGATGCCCCCCGACCCACGCCCCACGCTGACCGCCGTCCATGCCGTCCCGGATCGGCCCGCACACAGCGCGCACAGCGAGATCCACGCACGCAGGCGCTGTTTCACCGAGAGAGCGGAGAACCCGACGGAGACGACCGTGTCGCCGTAGACGTCAGGAACGCTGCCACGCAGCTCGCGCCCGCCGTCCAGGGTGACCGACACGTCGACCGTCCGGCGGGGCTCGGCACGCAACAGGGCTGTGCCGTCCACCAGCGGCTCGACCTGGTTCAGGATGCCGGCCAGCACACCGGCCCCCAGCGGGCCGGGTGGCAGCGTGCCCCGACGCCACTCGGTCTGCCGACACGTCGCCTCGTCGACCCCGGCCAACCGGTCGCGCAGGATGCGGTCACCGACCGCCCACCGCTCCAGCGCGTCCAGTTCGACGGTCCAGTCGTCCGACGGCTCGCCGCGATCGGCCGTGGCCAGCACGTCCAGCCGGCGGCGGAGGAACCCGCGGGCGGGGTGGGTGAGCACGTCGATCACATCGGCGAGTTCGACGTCGCCGGCGACCCGGGCGGGGAGCGGACGGGGCAGGAAGTCCGCCACTGCCCGCCGCTCCCCGGCCGCGGCCTCCGCGCCCGCCCACGCCGTGGCGTCGAAGCTGAACGGACCCGGTCGTCCCAGCGCCCCGGGCAGGAAGTTGCGGCGGTCGAAGGGTTGCAACGGGTGCCGGACCAGCACCTGCTCGCGGACCGGACGGCCGTCCGCGGTCGAGCCGAGATCGTCGAGGGCGTCCAGGATCTCGCCGACCGGGACGGCCGGGGGGAGCACCGCTCCGGTGCGCTCGTCGGCCCCGGTGTAGGTGATCACCACGTGATCGGTGGCCGCCTGCAGGGCGTCCAGCAGCAGCTGACGGTCCTCCCCGCGGGGGTCCCGCTCCCCCGTCACCGGGTCGCGGGCGAGCACGTCGTCGCCGTCCACGCCCGCGCCCCGCGGGAAGATCCCGTCGTCGAGTCCGACCAGGCAGATCACCCGGTGGGGCACGGACCGCATCGGCACCATGGTGCAGACCGTCAGGGTGCCGGTCCGGAAGTTCGCCCGGGTCGGCCGACCGCCGAGTCGGCGATCGAGCAGGGCCCGGACGTCGGCCGGACGCAGCACCACCCGGCCGGCCCGGTCACCGGCCTCCTGCGTGACGGCGGCGAGTTCCCGCCGTAGCTCGGCCACCTGCCACAGGTCGGCATCGGCCACGCTGCCCAGGCTCTCGACCGCCTCGCCCAGCACCGTCAACCAGTGGGCCAGGGGGTGGGCGCCGGTCAGCTCGGTCCGCGCGCTCGCGGCCCGGTCGACCATCTCGGCCAGTCGGCCCGCCAGGTCGACGTCGTTGCTGCCGACGTCGTCCAGGGGCAGGGCCAGACCGAGCCAGCGGTGGTCCTGGTCGGCCATGCCGACCCCCAGCAGCACCCGGTCCAACCCGGTGCGCCAGGTGTTCTGGCCGAACGCCGCGAGGCCGTAGCGGGCGCGGTCGGCGGCGTCCACGCCCCAGCGGACGTTCGCCTGCGCCACCCATTCCGCGATCTGGTCGAGCTCGTCCTCGTCGAACCGGAAGCGGCGGCGGACCGGGGCGGCGGCGGCCAGATCGAGCAGGTCCGACGCGGTCATCCGCCCCTCGGCGAGGGTCAGCAGGCGCCCGGCCAGACCGAGCAGGGGGTTGGTCTGCCGCAGCGCCCGGTCGGCGAGCCGGACCCGGAGCCGGTGGGCGGGGTGCCCGCCGTCCACCACGTCCGCCATCCCGAAGGCGGCTCCGATGAGCGGTGCGTAGACCTCGATGTCCGGGCACATGACGACGATGTCCCGCGGCTGTAGCGAGGCGTCGTCGTCCAGGAGCCCCACCAGCACCTCGCGCAGCACCTCCACCTGGCGGGCGGGGCCGTGGCAGGCGTGCACCTGGACGGTCCGGTCGCCCCGGTCCAGGGGTTCCGTGCCGGCCCCACCACCCGGTGGGCGGTCACCGGCCAGCGAGTGCTGCAGGCGCGCGAGCAGAGTGCCGGTCGGCGGGACGTCCGGGACCGCCGCCGGTGGGACGTCCACCGTGTCCACGCCGGCCAGGGCGACCTGCAGCTCGCGGGCGTCCCGACCCAGCGAGGACAACAGGGGGTTGCGGACCAGGCCGACACTCGCGTCGTCCCGACGCCGGACCGGGCCGCCGGGCGCGCAGCCCGCGAGGGCATCCCACAGGGTCGGCGAGGGATGGGTGAGCCACAGGTGCACATCCCGATGGACGGCCACGGCGGACAGGACGGCGATGTGGGCGGCGGGTAGGCGGGTCACCCCGAAGACACTGAGCCGGCCCGGGAGGTCCACCGACACCGGGTCGGCGCGCAGCCGGGCCAGAGCGTCCGCCGCTCGTCGCACCGGGTCCGGCCCCGGCACCCGCGCTCGGACCCGGCGCCACAGCTCGCTCTGCCAGCGCAGGTCGACCGGGAGCGCCGCTCCGCGACCGTCGGAGTCCGGTTGCGTCCCCGGTGGGCCGGCGGCCCACGCGGCGAGCATCTCCGGGCGGTGCAGGGCGTACCGGTCGAAGAGGCCGGCCAATCGGCGGGCGACGGAGTACCGGCGACCCAGCCGCTCGTCGCCGGCCCACTCCCCCTGACCGTCGTCCGGACCGGCGCCGAGGTGACGGGCGAGGGTGGGACACCACGAGGGATCGGCACCCGGGCCGAGCACGTCCTCGTCCAGGACGTCGAGCACCGTCCAGACCAGGCGGTCCGGGGACCAGGGGTCGAGCTGGATCCCGTGCGGGTCGGTCAGTCCCGACGCGGAAGCCACGATCGCGGCGGGCGTGGGAAAGCTGACCGCCGCGCAGACGCCATCGGCCCGGCCGTCACTGCGCCCGAGGGAGAGGGACAGCTGCTGGGTGACCCACCGTTCCACCCCGCGGGCGGGAACGGCGACGACCTCCTGGGCGAAGGGGTCGGGCAGGGGGACGGCGAGGAGGTCGG
Source organism: Nakamurella flavida (assembly GCF_030811475.1). Classification (NCBI taxonomy): domain Bacteria; kingdom Bacillati; phylum Actinomycetota; class Actinomycetes; order Nakamurellales; family Nakamurellaceae; genus Nakamurella; species Nakamurella flavida. The sequence continues at coordinate 4,235,496 of NZ_JAUSQV010000001.1, read as the reverse complement.
CCAGCCCCGAGACCAGGGCGTCGGCCCGGACGGCCCGGTGCACGAAGAGGCTCACCGCCGCATCCCACCCCTCACCGTTCGTGCCGTCACTCGACCGGCCACCTGGGCGCCGCGTCGGGCTCGACCGTAGAGGACGCCACCGACATCGGGCCCGGGCATCCACACCCGCCCCCGACCACCCGAACCGGGGTAGGAAAAAGGCCCCTGATCCGAACTTCCGGATCAGGGGCCTCACTTGTAGCGGGGGCAGGATTCGAACCTGCGACCTCTGGGTTATGAGCCCAGCGAGCTACCGAGCTGCTCCACCCCGCGCTGCGGTAACACCACTGTAGCAAGGTCCCGAACAGGAACCAAATCGCCCGCGTCCCGACCGGAAAGGTTGGGGCGCGGGCGATCTCGTCCGGCTCTGCGACTACTGCGGATCAGCCGCCGGCACTCGTCGTCGGGGTCTGCGGCGCCGCGGAGAGCGAGGTGCCGGCCAACGCCAGGTAGTCGTTCACCGCCTGCTCCAGACGGGCACTGGCCGCACCGATCTGGGCCAGGTCACCCGAGGTCTTCGCCGTCTCCAACTCCGCGGACGCCGCGTCCAGGGCGGCCAGCGCCGCACCCGCGTCGGCCGGCGGGGTCAACGTCGCCGTGGACGACGACGACGTGGTCCCGGTGTCCGTGGGCAGGGTCTGCGGCGGTGTGGTGGCCCCATCGGCGGTGTCCGGGGTCTGCACCGGCGCCTTGGACGCGGCGTTGGTCAACGCCGCGGCCAACGTCTCCCCCACCCCGACCCGGCCGGCGTACCAGACCAGGACGCGGCTGAGCTGCGGGTAGGAGGTGGTCGCCTGCTGACCCTGGATGTACAGCGGCTGCACGTACAGCAGGCCGTTGTTCACCGGCAGGGTCAGCAGGTTGCCGAAGATGACCCGTGAGTTGTTCTGCTGGGTGGCCAGCACGACCAGCGAGCTGATCTCCTGGGTGGTCTTGAACAACTGCTGCACCTGCGACGGACCCGGCGTCTGCGTGTCGGTCGGCAGCCGGAGCACGGTCAGCTTGCCGTAGTCGTCCGGATCGGAGTTCGCACTGACGTAGGCGCTCATGAACTCCCGCTGGAATCCGGTGAGCACGCTGGTCAGCTCGAACCGCGAGCCCTCCTCGCCCGGTACCTGCACCTGCAGGTAGTACGGCGGCTGCGGAGCCACCACGGTGTCGCTGACCGTCGGGTCGTTGGGGACCCGCCAGAACCCGGCGTTGTTGAAGAACTCGACCGGGTTGCCCACGTGGTACTTCACCAACAGCGAGCGCTGCACCTCGAACAGGTCCTGGGGGTAGCGGAAGTGCGACCGCAGTTCCTCCGAGACGTCCGAGGACGGCTTGATCAGATCCGGGAACACTCCCTCCCAGGCGTTGAGCACCGGATCGGCGTCGTCGGTGGAGTAGAGGGTGACCGTGCCGTCGTAGGCGTCGACGGTGGCCTTCACCGAGTTACGGATGTACGAGACCTGCTCGGGCAGCTGGCCCTGCGCGGCGCCCCGCTCGGTCAGCGAGTTGTTCGTCGCCTCCGACAGCGTGACGTTCTGCGAGTACGGGTAGTTCTGCGCGGTGGTGTACGCGTCCACGATCCAGACGATGCGGCCGCTGACCACCGCCGGGTACGGCTTGGTGTCCACGGTCAGGAACGGGGCGGCCTTGCGGACCCGCTCCTGGGGATCCCGGTTGTACAGGATCTTGGAGTTGCCGTTGATCTCCGAGGAGAACAGGAAGTTGGCGTCGCCGTACTCGGTGGCGAAGACCAGGCGCTGGAAGATGTTGCCCAGGCCCACACCACCGGCGCCGGTGTAGGTGTAATTCGTCGTCCGGGTGTCGAACTCGCGCGGAGTGCCGCCCGGCTCGGCGCCGACGATGGCGTAGTCGGTGGTGAGCTGGCCGTAGTAGATCCGCGGCTCGGTGACCGGGATGTCGCCCTGCCGGGAGAGGTCGGACACCGTGTAGTCGGGGTACCCGTTGGCCACGGTGTTGGCCGGGGCGGCCACGAACCCGTTGCCGTGGGTGAAGACGAGGTGCTCGTTGATCCAGTTGCGCTGGTTCTCGGCGAGGCCGGCGGCGTTGAGCTCACGGGCGGCGACCACGTAGTCCTTGGTCACGCCGTTCACGGTGTAGCGATCCACGGAGAGCTGGTCGGGGAACCCGTAGAAGTTCTCCAGCTGCTGCTGCTGGATGAAGGTGGGCGAGAGGATGTTGGGGTCCAGGATCCGGGCGTTGGGCACCGTCTCGTTGTCGGAGACGACCGCACGCGGGTCACCGGTCAGCTGCGCGTCGTAGGACACGTAGTTGATCTGGTCGTCCTGGATGTCGTAGGCCGCCCGGGTCGCGTCGATGTTGTGCTGGATGTACTCCGGCTCCCGGGTGATGGCGTTCGGGTTGACGACGACCTGCTGCAGGATCAACGGCCAGACGCCACCGATGAGCACGCTGGACAGCACCAGCAGCGCCAGCGCGATCGCCGGCAGCTTGATGGACCGCAGGAACGCCCCCACGAAGAAACCCACCGCGCAGATGGCGGCGATGACCATCAGGATGATCTTGGCCGGCAGCACCGCGTTCACGTCGGTGTAGGACGCACCGGTGAAGGTGCCGCCCCGGTTGGAGAACAGCAGCGCGTACCGGTCGAACCAGTACTGCACCGCCTTGACCAGGACGAACGCACCCACCAGGAGCGAGAGCTGGAGTGCGGCCTGCGAGGTGATGCGGCGGCCCGGCCCGGACAGGCGGAGCCCGCCGAAGAGGTACTGCAGGAGCGCCACAGCGACGAACGCAAGGACGATGCCGGCGAAGGCCCAGCCCAGGATGAGCTGGATGAACGGGAGCTTGAAGACGTAGAAGCCGACGTCGTGGCCGAACTCCGCGTCCACGGTGCCGAAGTTCCCGCCGTGCAGGAACAGCTGGACGGTCTGCCAGTTGGCCTGGGCGGACAGCCCGCAGATCAGGCCGACGGCCACGGAGAGGCCGATGGAGAACAGCTTGGGACGGGAGGTGACCAGGATCCGATAGGGCGCGAGCGGATCCACCTCACCGGTCGGGACGAAGACCGGTCGGGACCGGTACGCCATCAGTACGGAGAGGAAAACCACTCCGCCGGCCAGGACGGCGGCGATCGCGAACAGCACCACACGGGTGAGGACCTGCGTGGTGAAGACCTCGTTGAACCCGGCCTCGCGGAACCACAGCCAGTCGACGAAGACGCCGACGAACTGCAGCCAGAGCACGGCCAGAACGGCCAGGGAGACCAGCGCGATCAGTACCCGCTTGGCTCGGCGGGACATCGCGGGTACGCCGATGTTGGGCCTCATGGCCACGGTGGAACTCCTCGGGTCGACAACAACCGGCGCCGGAAGATCTCCGACACCTCTTCGTCCGCGACGTCCGGTCGAGCCGGGACGCCGCGTCGGTCACCCGATCCAGCTGGTTCTCACAGCTCCGATCCAGCTCCCGTGCCTCCAACTGTAGGGGCGTTCCGAAGGTTCCCCGCTGTGCTCGGGGCTCGATCCGGTCTCGATCCGGCTACCGAGAGCGACGTCCGTCACTCGGACGCCCGATGGGGCCGTACCTGGCCGTGACAGGATCGGCCGCGTGAGCACCGAGCACCCCGGCCGTCCCGAGCCCGTCCGCCCCGAACCCGCCCGTCCCGGTGCTGCCGGCCCGGGGGACGAGGCCCCGGTCGCCCCGCCCGAGTGGTGGGAGGACACCGATCTCGCCGTCGCCGTGGCCGAGGTGGAGGAGTTCGCCGCGGCCGGCGGCTGGGACGCCGCGCCCCAGATGTTCGCCCTGGTGTCCACCGCGGACCTGATCGCCGCCCAACCCCAGCTGGCCGGCCTGGACGCAGCGTCCGTCTTCACTCCCATCGCGCAGGAGTCGCTGCCCGAGGGGGAACTCGCCGACGCGCTCGCCCAGATCCTGTGGCCGCCGGAGGTGGTCGGCTGCGTCCTGGTGCAGGAGATCCTGGTGCTGCCGCCGTCGGCAGCGGAATCGTTGTCCGAGGACCCCGAGCGGGCGGCGGGGGAAGCTGCGAAGCACCCGGAAAAGGCCGAGGCCCGGCTCACCGCAGGAGTGCTGCGGGGCATGGCCGGCGGCGCCTGCCTGCTCCGGCTGCGCGGCGACCACGAGCAGGACCCGCTGCGCGGGGCGGATCTCGCCCCGCACCTGCTCACCGCACTGCGGGCGACGTTCGAGGACTGAACCGGCCCGTCACCGGACGGATCCCCCCGGTCAGCACCCGGCGGGGACGCCGCCCTGCGACAAGGTGGTGAGGGCCTGCATGGCCTCGTCCAACGAGCCGACCTTGACCAACTGCAACCCGTCGGGCACCTGGGTCAGCGCCTCGGTGCAGTTCGCCGCGGGGACCAGGAAGACGCCGGCACCGGCCTCCCGGGCGGCGATCATCTTGAGCAGGATCCCGCCGATCGGGCCGACGGTGGCCTTGTCGTCGGTCACCTCCATCGTCCCGGTGCCGGCGATGAACCGACCGTCGGTCAGGTCGCCCGGGGTGAGCTTGTCGATGATCCCGAGGGTGAACATCAGACCGGCGGACGGGCCACCGATGTTCGCCAGCGAGATGTCGATGGTGAAGGGCGCCTGCGGGCGCTCCTGCGGAAGGATCCCGAGGAAGCCCTGCGTCCCGACCTCGGCGTTGGCCGCGAGGGTGACCGGGACCGTCAACTCGGTCTCGGCGGTCCCGTCCGGTGCGGTGGTCGGCGTGCCGGCGGTATCCCCCGCAGCGGAGGACTCCGGGGTCGTCGGATCTGCGGTCGACGAGTCGGTGGTCGACGGGTCCGCGGTCGAGGACTCCGGGGTCGACGCAGTCGAGGATCCGCCGGTCGCCGAGGCACCGGATCCACCGGTCGGCGCGTCCGCTTCGCGCAGCACACCGATCTGCACCGTCTGACCCGGTGTGGTCCCGGCCAGCGCGGCCCGCAGCGACGCCGCGTCGGTGACGGCGGCCCCGTCGACGGCCACGATCCGGTCCTGCGGCTGGAGCACGCCTGCGCTGGGCGAGTCGTCCGGGATCGTGCCGGCGTAGACCACCTCGGGGTAGTCCAGGTAGGTCAGCGCGGCGATCTCGGCGGCGGACTGGGAGTCGCTGAACAGCTGGGCGTTGGCCTCGTTGACCTGCTCCACCGTCTGATCAGGCGGGAAGATGTCCTCCCGCGGGACGACGGCGTAGTCGCCGGAGGCCCACATGCCCAGGGCCTGGAACAGCGACACCCCGCTCAACACCGACACCGTGGTCATGTTGAGGTGGGCCTCGGCGGGCGCGGCCTCGTCGGCGGAGGCCGGCACTCCCGGACCGGACAGGCTGATCACCGGTACCCCGTCCACCGCGGTCAGCGTGTTGAAGGTCTCGCCCGGGCCCAGGGCCACGTACGGGACGGGGATCGCCGCAGCGGCGGCGACGAGGACGGCGGCAGCCGCGGAGCCGACGACCAACGTGCGGCCGCGCAGGCTCATCCGGGAGAGGGCGCTCATGATGCGCCCAGGGTAGGCGAGCGCGCCGACGATCCCGTGGGAGCACCCGGCGGCACCGGCGACGGGGCGCCGGATTCCGCCGTCCGCGATCACCGGCCGGATCACCCGGCGGTGCCGCCCCGCGGTCTTCCCCCGTTCAGTACCGTTGTCGGCATGACGAATCTCCCGTTCGGTTTCAACTCCGGCGACGAGGATCCCGACGGGAACCCGCGACCCGGCCCCGGCCAGGGACCGGGCGGGTTCGACATGGGACAGCTCGGCTCGATGCTCTCGCAGCTCGGCCAGATGATGTCCCAGGCGGGGGCGAGCAACCAGACCGGTCCGGTGAACTTCGACCTGGCCCGGCGCATGGCGACGGCCCAGATGCCGGCCTCGCACCCGGCGTCCGCGGTCGACGTCCGGCAGGTCACCGAGGCGGTCCAGCTCGCCGAGGTGTGGCTGGACGGCGCCACCGCCCTGCCGGCCGGCGCCCGCACCATCACCGCCTGGACGCCGCGCCAGTGGGTCGAGGCCACGATGCCGTCCTGGGAGAAGCTCTGCTCCCCCATCGCCGAGCGGGTCTCCAAGGCCTGGCTCGAGGGTCTGCCCGAGGAGGCCCGGGCCCAGGCCGGCCCGCTGCTCGCGATGATGGGCTCGATGGGCGGCATGGCCTTCGGCTCGCAGCTCGGTCAGGGTCTGGCGCAGCTGTCCGGTGAGGTCCTGACCTCCACCGACATCGGGCTGCCGCTCGGCCCCGACGGCACGGCCGCGCTGCTCCCCCGGTCGGTGGCCGAGTTCGCGTCCGCCCTCGACCTCCCCGAGGACCAGGCCCGGCTGTACCTGGCCACCCGGGAAGCCGCCCACCACCGCCTGTACGCGGGGGTGCCGTGGCTGCGCGGGCGGGTGCTCGATCTCATCGGCGCCTACGCCGGGGCGATCTCGGTGGACTTCTCGGCCGTGGAGGACATGGCGTCGTCGATCGACCCGTCCGACCCCGCCAGCATCGAGGCGCTGCTCGGCCAGGGCATGTTCGAGCCCAAGATCACCCCGGGCCAGCAGGTCACCATGGAGCGTCTGGAGACCCTGCTCGCGCTGGTCGAGGGCTGGGTGGACACCGTGGTGGCCGAGGCCGTCGGTGACCGCCTGCCGGGAGCCGGCGCCCTGCGCGAGACGCTCCGCCGCCGCCGGGCCACCGGCGGTCCCGCGGAGCAGACGTTCGCCACCCTGATCGGCCTGGAGATGCGCCCCCGGCGACTGCGCGCGGCGGCCGACCTGTGGCGCGAGCTCGGCGTCTCGCGGGGCGTCGAGGGGCGTGACGCGCTGTGGTCGCACCCCGATCTGCTGCCGTCCTCCGCCGACCTGGACGACCCGCGCGGATTCATCGACCGCGACAAGCAGTTCAGCGAGTTGCTCGCCGGCCTGGAGGACCTGCCGGACGCCGACGCACTGGCCGCGAACGACCCGACGGGGGGGACTCCGCCCACGGATGCCTCGACCACCTCGACGGACACCACCGAGGCACCGGACGAGGACGGTCCGGCCGCCGCCGGCGGATCCGCCCGCCCGGTCTGAGCGGACGCGGGTCCGCCCGGAAGAAGGTCCGACGACGAACGGCCCGCCCTCCCCTCAGCGGGGTGGCGGGCCGTTCGTCGTTCCCGATGGTGAGGTCCGTCCGGACCCGGAGGGTCAGACCGAGCTGGACGGCTTCCAGAGATCGATGCCGGCCTCGACGGCGTGACCGTCGATCTCCGCCAGCTCTTCGGCGCTGAACTCGGTCATCCCGGGGGTCTGGACGGCGGCCAGGTTGTCGTCGAGCTGCTTCACCGACGAGGCGCCGATGAGGACGGAGGTGACCCGGGAGTCCCGGAGGGCCCAGGACAGCGCGAGCTGGGCCAGGGTCTGCCCGCGGCGTCCGGCGATCTCGTTCAGCCGACGGATGTGCTCCAGGGCGGTGTCGGTGAGCAGGTCCGGCGACAGGCTGGATCCCTTGGCCGCCCGGCTCCCGTCAGGGATGCCGTCCAGGTAGCGGTCGGTCAACATGCCCTGGGCCAACGGCGAGAACGCGATCATGCCGACGCCCAGATCGCCCAGGGTGTCCAGCAGTTCCTCCTCCACCCACCGGTTGACCATCGAGTACGACGGCTGGTGGATGAGCAGCGGTGTGCCGAGGTCGGCCAGGATGGCCGCGGCCCGACGCGTCCGCTCCGGGGAGTAGGACGAGATGCCGGCGTACAGCGCCCGACCGGAGGTCACCGCGGTGTGCAGCGCACCCATGGTCTCCTCGAGCGGGGTGTCCGGGTCGGCGCGGTGGGAGTAGAAGATGTCGACGTAGTCCAGGCCCATCCGGGTCAGGGACTGGTCCAGCGAGGACAACAGGTACTTGCGGGACCCGCCGTTGCCGTAGGGCCCCGGCCACATGTCGTAGCCCGCCTTGGACGAGATGATCAGCTCGTCGCGGTAGGGCCGGAAGTCCTGGGCCATGTGCCGGCCGAAGTTCTCCTCGGCACTGCCGTAGGGCGGCCCGTAGTTGTTGGCGAGATCGAAGTGGGTGACGCCCTTGTCGAAGGCCCGGCGCAGGATGTCGCGCTGGGTCTGGAAGCGGTCGACGTCCCCGAAGTTGTGCCACAGGCCGAGCGACAGCGCCGGGAGCACGAGTCCGCTGCCCCCGGTCCGGCGGTAGGGCATGGCGGAGGGGTCGTCGTAACGGTCGGCTGCCGCGAGGTAGGTCATGCGCCCAGTCTCCCCCGGTCGGCCGCTCCGCCGGACCGGCGTGCGGTCGGTGATCATCCTCGGACGGGCCCGCTCGCACCGTCGATGGCCCTCATCAGCGGTGTCGCGCCGCGCCGTGTCCGCGGGAACCGGGTCCCGGTGTACCGGCACGGGTACGGTGAGCGACGATCCCGGGGGCGCAGTGCCCCCGGCCGACCGCCTCGGAAGCGCATTCCCAGGGGCCCACGAGAGAGGAAGGCCGATGGCCGAGTCCTACAACGGTTACTGCGTCAAGTGCAAGGAGAAGCGCGACTTCGACGGTGAGGTCCACGAGACCAACGGTCGCCGGATGGCCAAGGGCACCTGCCCCGTCTGCGGCACCAAGATGAACCGCATCCTCGGCAAGGCCTGACCCGCCCGGGTGGGGCCGCCCCGGAGTACCGGGCGGCCCGACCCGCGCACCCCCCGCACCATCGCCCGCCGTCGACCCGTTCGTGCGTCGGCCGGCCGGCCTGCGAGGTGTGGACAACTCCCGCCGCGTGCCGCGGCGGCCCGTCATCCTGGCGGGGTGATGAAGATCGACACCCCACGCGGGGACACCCGGCAGGTGCTGGACACCGACCAGGTGCTCCGACCGGCCAGTGGCATCCGGATCCGGCCGCGGCCCGGTGGCGATCTCCACATCGGATCGGACACCGTGCACGGTCTGCTGCTCCGGGACGCTCCGGTCGAGGCCGCCGGCGTCGTGGCCGCGGCCACCGACGGCCTCCCCCTCTCCGCCTGGTGGCGCCGCGAGCGCCTCGACCCGGACTTCTGGACGCCCGTCTTCCAGCAGCTGCTCGCCGCCGGTCTGCTCGTCCCCGCCACGGCCGGGGCGATTCGCCCACCCGGGGCCGACCTGCGGGGCGAGCACGGCTTCCTGACCCATCGGCACGGGCCGGCAGCCGCCGAGCGCGCCCTGCAGGCACGTGCCGACGCCCTGGTGGTCGTCCAGGGGTCGGGTCCCGCCGCCGTGGCCGTGGCCGCGCAGCTCGCCGTGGCCGGCGTGGGCCACGTCCATCCTCGGCCGGATCGGTCCGACCGTCACCGGCAGGGTCCGGGCGGGGACGATGAGGGTCGACGACTCGTGGCGCTGGTCCGCGGCGCCTCGCCGACCGTCCGGGCCCACGCCCCGGCCGCCCACGTCCCGCCCGTGCTCACCGTCCTGGTCGACGGTGGCCCGGTGGATCCGGGGTTGGCCGCCGAACTCACCCAGGCGGGACTGCCCCATCTGGTGCTGCAGGTCCGCACCACCCGGGCGGTCGTCGGTCCGCTGGTCCTCCCCGGGCGCACCAGCTGTCTGTTGTGCGCGGACCGGCACCGGGCCGATGCCGATCCGCACTGGATGATCGAGCGGCCCGAGCCGTGGGCCCCGCCGGTGCCGACGGTCCTGGTGCATGCCGCCGCGGCACGGGCTGCGCACGAGACCCTCGAATTCCTCGACGGGCTCGTCGCCCCGGCGACCCTCGACGGAACCCTGGAATGGACGACCGCGGGAGCCGGACCGCGCCGGCGGACCTGGCGGCGGCACCCCGACTGTGGTTGCGGGGCAACGGGTCCGGGCCCGTCTACGGCCCCGGGGCCACGCTGAGGCCGTCGGGCGACGACCCACCCGGCGAGGTGGCCGACGGGCCCGGCCGGCCGCTGGGTCACAATGGTGGGGTGTCCGACATTCCGCGGGGTGCCCTGAGCAGGACGGCCAAGCTGGCCAGCCTGCCGTTGTCGGCTGCCGGGCGGGCCACCGTCGGGTGGGGGCAACGACTCGCCGGGCGCGACAAGGCCGAGGTGACCTCCGCCCTGCAGCGTCGGACCGCCGAACAGGTCTTCGAGGTGCTCGGCCAGCTCAAGGGCGGGGCCATGAAGTTCGGCCAGGCCCTCAGCGTCTACGAGGCGGCCGTGCCCGAGGAGTACGCGGCGCCCTACCGCGAAGCACTGACCAAGCTGCAGAACGCCGCCCCGCCCATGCCGACCGCCACCGTGCACCGGGTGATGGCCGAGCAGTTCGGGGCCACGTGGCGATCGCGGTTCGCGGAGTTCCAGGACCGGTCCGCCGCCGCCGCGAGCATCGGCCAGGTGCACCGGGGGGTGTGGAAGGACGGCCGCCCGGTCGCGGTGAAGATCCAGTACCCGAACGCGGCCGCCGCCCTCAAGGCCGACCTGGACCAGGTGTCCCGGATGGCTCCCATCCTGGGCCTGATGATGCCCGGCATCCAGATCAAGCCGTTGCTGGTGGAGATGCGCGAACGCGTCCTGGAGGAGCTGGACTACGCGGCCGAGGCCGACAACCAGCGCGCCTTCGCGGCTGCCTACGCCGGTGATCCGGACATCATGGTTCCGCGCGTGGTCGCCAGTGCTCCCAAGGTGATCGTCTCCGAATGGGTCGACGGCATCTCCCTGAACAAGATCATCGTGGACGGAACCCGGGAACAGCGGGACCGTGCCGGGTACGTCATGTGCGAACTCCACTTCTCGGCGCCGGCGCGGGTGGGCATGCTGCACTCCGACCCGCACCCGGGCAACTACCTGCTCACCCCCGACGGGCGGCTGGGCGTCATCGATTTCGGGTCCGTGGCCCGGTTGCCGAACGGCACCCCACCGATCCTGGGCGAGGTCAGCCAGCTCGCGCTGAGCGGGGACACGGCGCGGGTCGTCGCCGCCCTGCGGGACGAGGGCTTCGTCCCCCGGGACTACGACCCGGACCCCGACCAGTTGGTGAACTACCTGGTGCCCTTCGTGGAACCGTTGCGCCACGAGAGCTTCCACTTCACCCGGCAGTGGATGCAGGAGCAGGCGGCCCGGATGGGCGACCTGTCGAGCGAGGAGTCGAAGATGGCCCGGCGACTCAACCTGCCCGCCTCGTACCTGATGATCCACCGGGTGACGCTCGGGTCCATCGGCGTGCTGTGCCAGCTCGACAGCCGGGCGCCGTTCCGGGCCATCGTGGCCCGGTGGCTGCCGGGGTTCGACCCCGACCCCGTCTGACCCTCCCCGGCCGGGGGCCCGCTGATCACCACCAGGCGCGGTCCAGTTTCGCCTCGACGGCACGCACGTTGCCGCGCAGGCACTCGCCGCACACCCAGCTCGTCCCCCGGACGCGATCGTGCTCGACCATCCCGGTGAGGGCAGGGTCGGGCGTCGTCGTCCCGCAGGACGAGCACGTCACCGGAGTGGGGGGCGAAGCCGACATCGGCCCAGGCTAGGCCCGACGGGACGGTGATGCACGGGCACGCCGGCGCGGGAGCCGGGTGGGCGGACACGGACGAAGCCGAGCCGGGCCCCGGCCGAGCCGGGCTGCACTCGACCGGCCCTGCTGATCCGTCCCGTCCGAGGCCCGAGACCCGCCGGCCCCCGAGGCCCGGCCGGGCCGCAGAGCGGGCCCGGCCGGGAGCGATCAGCGCGGGAACAGCCGGCGGCGCTGCGGCCGCCGGTACTCCGGATCGCGGCGGGAAGCACCCGCGGCGAGCCGGTCACGCAGGATCTGCCGGGCGCGGTCGCGCGCGAGATCCTCGTTCATCTGGGACATGTCGATGTCTTCCGTCGATTCCGGCCGGAGCCGGAGGGCACGCACGGGACGGCGTCCCGTGCGGATGACACGGCCGGTGGCGATCAGGCCGCGGCCTTGCGCGGCCGGCCACGTGGTCGCTTGCGAGCGATGACCACACCGCCGTCGAAGATCTCGCCACCCCAGACACCCCAGGGCTCCGCCCGCTCGAGGGCACCGGCCAGGCAGGCCGCGCGCATCGGGCACGCCGCGCACAGGGACTTGGCCAGTTCGAGATCGGCCGGCCGTTCGGCGAAGAACAGATCCGGACCGGTGTGGCAGGGCAGATCGAGCGGGTCCGGCGTGACGATCGGGCCGGCGGACGCCGGCCCGACCGGAACGGCGGGGTTCGTGACGGGACGAGAGTCGGACCGAGCGTCCGTCTCGCGCGTGAGCTCCTGTTCCAGCAGGTGCATCACGGCACTTCACCTCCGAGGGCTGTGGTGTCGGCCGGGACCAGGCCGGCACGGGGAACGAGTGCCATCTGGTCCGGCAAATACCGCGGCCGCGGACTGCTCCCGACGAGAGGTCAGGAGGAGGCCGCGGCCGGAGGTGAGCCGATGCTGGAGATCAGATCAGCGGCTCGCCCCGGACCACGAGTGGCGGATGGGCATGGCGGTGCCTCGCGGCAGCCGCAGGCGTGGCTGGATGTACACGGCCATGCCTCAGGAGGCCTTACCGGCCGCGGGGTGCACCCGCTCGATGAGCTGGAACATGCGGGTCACCTCCTGCTGGCACCGGCCGCCCGGAACGGGCGTGATCTGGATCGGACGTTGCATGGACCGGGTCCGCGCGACGGTTGAAGGGTAGGACGGGGCCCGGGAGGGCCGCAACCGAATTACCGGAACCTTTTTACGGCGGTCCGGACGGGCGGGTCAGCCGTGACTGGCGGCGGGTTCGCGGGAGTCGGCGACGAGGGCGAGGACGGCATCCCCGTAGTGGTCGACCTTGGCCCGGCCGATCCCCGGGATGGCCAGCAGGGCGGACTCGTCACCGGGCCGCCGGTCCGCGATGGCCAGGAGCGTCGCGTCCGAGAACACGACGAACGCGGGGACCGAGTCCTCCGCGGACCGCGCCTTGCGCCACGTCCGCAGCGCCTCGACGAGCTCCGGATCGGTGGTGGACGGGCACCGGCCGCACCGACCCATCTTGATCTCCAGGGGTCCGTCCAGCCGGGAGCCGCAGGTCCGGCACCGACCCCCACCGGCGCGCCGACCGGCCGGCGCGGCAGCGGCGGGCGCGTCCGGGGCCAGCCCGGTGAGGAACCGGCTCCGCCGCCGGGAGCGGCGTCCACCCTCGGTGCGCGACAACGCCCACGACATGGCCAGCCGGGTCCGGGCCCGGGTGACGCCGACGTAGAACAGCCGACGTTCCTCCTCGATCTCCTCCGGCGTCTCCGCGTGCTGGATGGGCAGCGTGCCGTCGACGAGCCCGATGAGGCACACCGCGTCCCACTCCAGCCCCTTGGCCGCGTGCAGCGAGGCCAGGGTGACACCGTCCACCGTGGGGGCGTTCTGCTCGTCGGCCCGGCGGTCCAGCTCGGCGACCAGCTCGGCGAGACCCGCGGCCGGGTCGGCGGTGGCCAGTTCCTCGGCCACGCCGACCAGCAGCAGCAGGGCGTCCCACCGGTCACGCAGGGCACCGGCGGGGGGCGGCTCCGCACTCAGCCCGACGGTGCCCAGCACCGCCCGGGTCAGGGCGACCAGGGTCGGCCCCTCCCCCGGTCCGTCCTGCGGCCCGTCCTCGCCGCCGTCGGACCCGGCCCGCGCGCCTGAACCCTGGCCCGCGGCGGACCGCAGGGCGGTCAACGCCTGGCGGACATCGGCACGGGCGAAGAACCGTTGCGACCCGCGGACCACGTAGGGCACCCCGGCATGGGTCAGCGCCTGTTCGAAGGCCTCCGCCTGGGCGTTGATCCGGTAGAGCACGGCGATGCCCGACGGGCTCTGGCCCGCGGCGATCCAGCCGGCGATCTGCTCGGCCACCACCCGCGCCTCGGTCGGTTCGTCGGCGTGCTCGGTGTAGGTGGCCGCCGGGCCGTCGGGGAGGACCGCGGTCAACGTCAGCCTGAGCTTGGCCGCCGGACCGGTGGCACCGGCGATGATGCGATTGGCCAGGCTGACGACCTGCGGGGTGGACCGGTAGTCCCGTTGCAGACGGACCACCGTCGCCTCCGGGTACTTCTGGTCGAAGTCCAGCAGGTAGCGGGGCGAGGCGCCGGCGAAGGAGTAGATGGTCTGATTGGCGTCACCGACCACGGTGAGCTGATCGCGCCCGCCGAGCCAGGCGTCCAGCAGGCGCTGCTGGAGCGGGGTGACGTCCTGGTACTCGTCGACCACGAAGGACCGGTACCGGGCCCGGAACTCACCGGCCACCGCAGCGTCGTCCTCCAGGATGGCGCAGGTGTGCAGCAGCAGGTCGTCGAAGTCGAGCTGCTCGGCCTCGTTCTTGATCTGCTCGTAGCCGGCGAAGACCTTGGCCACCTTCTCGGCCGCCACCGGGGTGTCCCGCCGGTGGGTGGCTACCGCGGCCAGGTATCCCTGCGGGGCGACGAGAGATGCCTTGGCCCACTCGATCTCGCTGGCCAGGTCGCGCAGGGTGGACGAATCGGTGTCCGTGCCGGCCCGGCGGGCGGCGATCGCCACCAGCCGCAGCTTGTGCTCCATGACCGGCCACAACGTGCCGCCGACCGACCGGGGCCAGAAGTACCGCAGCTGCTTGAGGGCCGCGGAGTGGAAGGTCCGCGCCTGCACGTTCGGCACACCCAGGGCCCGGAGCCGCAGCCGCATCTCCCCGGCCGCACGGGTGGTGAAGGTGACGGCGAGCATCTCCGAGGAGGGGTGCCGGCCGCTGTCCACCAGGTGGGCGATGCGATGGGTGATGGTGCGGGTCTTGCCGGTGCCGGCGCCGGCCAGCACGCACACGGGACCCGTCGGGGCCAGCACGGCGGCGCGCTGGCCGTCGTCCAGGCCACTGAGGAGATCGACGGTCACGCCGGCCATCGTCGCACAGACGTACGAGCGGGCCCGGCAACCATGCACACCCCGGCGGGGTGGGTCCCACCACCCCGCCGCTCCCCCGGACGGGACGGTTCAGTCGTCGACCGCGGCCCAGCCCTCGACCATGTGCCGGGCGATGGAGACCCCGCCGGGCAGGGTGATCCCGTCCGCCGAACCACCGGCGGCCAGGATGCGCCGCACCTGCTCGCGCGTCACCCAGGTGGCCTCCTCGATCTCCCCCGGGCGGGGCGAGAGCACGGCGCCCCGTTCGGCCCGCGCGACGAAGCCGACCATCAGGGAACGCGGGAACGGCCAGGGCTGCGAGCCGAGGTAGGCGATGTCGGTGACGGCGATGCCGATCTCCTCGCCGATCTCCCGGGCGACCGTGGCCTCCAGGGCCTCCCCCGCCTCGACGAAGCCGGCCAGCACCGACACCCGGCCGGGCGGCCAGCTGGGCTGCCGGGCCAGCACCATCGAACCGGCCCCGTCGTGCACCAGCATGATCACCGCCGGGTCCGTCCGCGGGAACTCCTCGTGCCCCTCCGGGCAGCGTCGGGCCCAGCCCGCGGTGGTCGGGGTGCTGGGACGACCGCAGGCCGGGCAGAACGGCGCCCGCCGGTGCCAGGTGAGCAGGGCCGTCGCCGCGGTGAGCAACCCGGCGTCCCGGTCCCCCAGGACGGCGCCCACGTCGCGGAGCCCGAGTCGGGTCGGACCGGAGTCCTCCCCGGGGATAGCCTCGGTGGACCACCCGTCGGTGGATTCCGGGCCGTCGACGGTGGCGACGGGCACGGCCCAGTGGTCCACACCGTCCACGGCACCGAGCAGGACCGCCTCGGTGGGCACGGCGGCGGCCACGTCCGGTGCCGGCACGGTCACCAGCGACGGCACGCCGTCCGACCCGGTACGGATCTCGGCCCGGCCCGCCGGATCCAGCGTCAGCACCCGGGCGGTCGGCCAGGCCGCGGCGATCCGATCGGGGTCGCGCAGATCCTCCGACCGGTCCACCGTCCCCCGCGAGAGCGCGGGGGTGACCATCGGGAAGCCTGCTGCGGCAACGGGCGTGCTCACGGCAGGACCACCCCGCCGAGGCTGGACAGACCGGGTGCGAGCACGGCCAGGTCGCCGACGACGACCCCGGTGTACGCGGTCGGGGCGAACAGCTCGGCCGCGGCCGCGACCACCTCGTCCCGGGTGACCGCCTGCAGCCGGGCCGGGTGTGCCCGCAACCACCGGGCGTCGAGTCCGACCCCGGCCAGGGACGACAACGTCCCCGCATAACCCGCCTGGGTGGCCAACGAGGTGGCCAGCGTGCCCAGCGCGTACGCCCGGGCCGACTCCACCTCGGCCTCGGTCGGCCCGGTCAGCGCCATCCGGCCGAGCTCGTACCGGGTCTCGAGCAGGGCCGCGGCCGAGACGTCCGACGCGGTGTCGAAGGCGATGGTCATCGCCGCCCGGCCGGGCCAGAACTCCATGCCCGAGTGCGCGCTGTAGGTGAAACCCTTGTCCTCGCGGATGTTCTCGACCAGACGGGAGGAGAAGTAGCCGCCGTACACCAGGTTCGCGATCTGCGCCGCGGCGTACCCGGGGTCCTCGCGGGTGGGGGCGGCCGCGGTCAGCCGGACCTGCGACTGCACCGCTCCGGCCCGGTGGTGGGCCACGAGATCCCCGCCGACGACGGCCGGCGGGGTGGCCACCATGGCCGTGGTGCGACCGTCCGGGGACCGCCAGCCCTGCAGGGCCTGCTCGACCGCGTCCAGGGCGCGGGCCGGCGAGAGATCGCCCACCAGCACCAGCGTCGATCCGGCCGGCAGCACCGCCCGGGTGTGCAGTCCGCGCACCGCGGCCGGGCCGACACCGGCCAGCACCTGCGCGTCCGGCATCTCCAGGGTCACCGGGTGATCGCCGAACCGTTGCTTCTGCAGGTACCGACGAGCCACCGTGGACGGCTGCGACGCGGAGATGGAGATGTACTCGGCCAGCCGGTCCCGCTCCCCCAGCACGTCGTGCCGACGGAACGCGGGATCGAGCAGGCTGTCGGCCAGCACCTCGAGCAGCACCGGGAGGCCGGTGGACAGCGCGGACCCGGAGACCAGCAGACGCGCGGGATCCACCGACGCGTCCAGATGCCCGCCGACCACGGCGAGATCGGAGTCGACCTGCTCGCGGGAGCGGGAACCGGTCCCCAGCATCACCGTGGCGGCGAGCAGCTCGGCCCGGGCGGCGTGCGCGTCGCCGCGCCCACCGAACGGGATGCGCAGGCGCAGCTCGACCAGCGGGGTGCCGGGCTTGCGGACGGCGACCACAGTCAGCCCGGAATCGGTGACCCGTTCCACCAGGGTGGGTTCCCGGGTCCGGCCGGCCGGGCTCAGGTCCGGGACCGGACGGGGCCCCCGATCGGTGCGTCCGATCTGCTCGGCGCTCCGGTTCGGCGGGGCGACCACCGCGGCGGCCGGGTGATCGACGCCGGCCCGCCGGGTGCGGGCCGGCCGGGAGGCGGCCTTCCCGGCCGGTCGGGCGGCCGGGGCGTCAGCGGTGCGGGCGGACGTGGTGCGAGTGGATGTGGTGCGGGCCATCAGGCTTCTCCTCCGGGCAGCACCCGAAGGACGGCGCAGCGTTCGGGATCCAGGGCGCGGGCGGCGGCGGCGACGTCGTCCGCGGTCACCTGCGCCAGCAGGTCGGGCAGTTCGCCGAGCAGTTCGGCTCGGCCGTGCAGCAGTTCCATCGTCCCCAGGGAACGGGTGCGCACCGAGATGGTGTCGTTCTCCCGGTAGAGACCGGACACGAACCGGGCGACCGCCCGGGGCAGTTCGCCCTCCTGCGGGCCGTCGGCCGCCAACGCGGCCACCTCGACCATGGCCGCGTCGATGACGGTCTGCGCCTCCGTCCCGGGGGCGTGCACCGCACCCAGCACGAAGACGTCGGGGTCCCGGGCGTCCAACGGGCCGCCGACCAGCCCGGGGCCGGCCCAGATGTCGGTGGCCAGCCCGTCCCGGGCGATGACGGTGGACTGCAGGCGGGAGGACTCCCCGTCGGACAGCACGCTGCCGGCCATCAGGAAGGCCAGGTACCCGGGGAGGTCGCTCACCGGGTCGGGCAGCCGCCAGCCGACGGCCAGCGCCGGAGCGGGCGCGTGCGGGTCGTGGTGATCGGCGGAGCGCACGCCGGTCAGGGCCGGTTCGTCGAACGACGGACGCACCGGGGCCGGCCGGAACGGGACGTCGTCGAAGTGCCGGTGGATGAGCTCGAGAGCCGTGTCCGGGTCGAAGCCGCCGCACACGGTGAGCACCGCATTGGCCGGGGTGTAGTACGTCTCGAAGAAGTCGGCGCAATCGGCCACCGTCGCCGCCCGGAGATCGACGAAGTCGCCGTACCCGTTGTGCGCGTTGGCGAACGTGTCGAACATGACCGGCGGCAGCAGGATCCACGGGAACCCGCCGTAGGGGCGGTTCAGGACGTTGAGCCGGATCTCCTCGCTGACCACGTCGACCTGGTTGGCCAGGTTCTCGGCGGTGATCATCGGGGCACGCATCCGGTCGGCCTCCAGGAACAGGCCGCGTTCCAGGGCCGCCGAGGGGAGCACCTCGAAGTAGTCGGTGTAGTCGGTGTGCGTGGACCCGTTGAACAGGCCGCCGGAGGACTGCACCAGCCGGAAGTGCTCGAGCTTGGGCAACGACTCGCTGCCCTGGAACATCAGGTGCTCGAAGAGGTGGGCGAACCCGGTGCGCCCTTCGGGCTCCGACCGGAAGCCCACATCGTAGTGCACCGCGACCCCGACGACCCCGGTGCTGCGGTCGGGGGCCAGGACGACCCGCAGACCGTTGTCCAGGGTGGTGCGGGTGATGGGGTAGTCAGCGCGCGGGAGGCGGACGGGGCGGATGCGCGCCCGCCCGCTCGACGTGGTCGGGGCGGTCACCGTCCCAGACTATCCGGGTGGACCGGGCGGTCCACCCGGTGTGCGCGGTGGGCGAACAGCGGGACGCCGGAGCCGCGCGTCCACCCGACGACCGCGGACCGGCAGCCCCGGGGCGGTGCCGGACCCCGGGCTCAGGACCGGCCAGCGGTCTCCAGGACCCGGGCTCGGACCGCCGGAGCGGGAGTGGGCGCCGCGGCCAGGCGGGTGATCAGATCGGCCACGGTGACCGACGGACCGGTCGGACGACCCCGCCGGTGCGCGCCCACCAGGACCACGACCGCCAGCACGGCCAACAGGGCCAGCACGGCCAGCCCGGCGGCGACCCAACGCCCCGACCCACCGTCGACTCCGGACGTCGAGGTGCCGGCCAGCCGCACCACGCCCGGTTCGTTCCGCAGGTACTCCACTGCGATCCGCTGGCCGGCGGTCAGGCCGCAGCCGTCCAGGGCGGCGCGCAGCACCGGGTCGAGCAGCTCCACGGTGGCGGGCGTGGTGGCCGCGGTGCATGCGGGTGCGTCGACCACCAGGGCGAACGCGGTCACCGGGTCGGCGTCGATCGGGTCGGCTCCGTGGGCACCGGCGGGCACGGCCAGCGCCACCCCGATGATCAGGACCGAACCCAGGAGTGCGGTGATCGCCGGCCCGCGGCCGGGGCGGCCGGGTGGGAGCCGGTGGCGTCCGGTGTCGCTGCGCACCGGCGGATCATGGCACGACCGGCCGGCGTGACCCGGGACGACGCGCGGACCCCTCCGCCGCCCCTCCCACGGCGCCCCGGGCCGGCCGTCGCCCCGGCCGTCCACCGACCGCGGCCGGCCGGATCAGCCGTCGAAGCCGAGCTTGCGCAGCTGCTTGGGGTCGCGCTGCCATTCCTTGGCCACCGTGACGTGCAGGTCCAGGTACACCTGGGTGCCGAGCAGCTTCTCGATGCCCACCCGTGACCGGCGACCGACCGAGGCGAGCCGGGACCCTTTGTGGCCCAGCACGATCGACTTCTGGGAATCGCGCTCGACGTAGATCGTCGCGAACACATCGGTGAGCGGCGCCCGGCCCGGGGCGCGCTCGCGCGGCATCATCTCGCTGACCAGCACGGCCAGGGAGTGGGGCAGCTCGTCGCGGACGCCGTCGAGTGCGGCCTCCCGCACCAGCTCGGCGATGAGGGTCTCGACCGGCTCGTCGGTGACCTCGCCGTCCGGGTACAGCCGGGGGCTCTCCGGCAGCTGGGCGACCAGCAGGTCGGTGAGCAGCCCGACCTGGTCACCACGCACCGCCGACACCGGGATGACGTCGGCGAACTCCCGCACCTGCGAGAGGGCCAGCAGCTGCTTGGCGATGGCCTCGGGGCCGACCTTGTCGGTCTTGGTGACGATGCCCAGCACCGGCGTGCGGGGGGCGTCGTGCGCGAGATCGGCCATGATCCGGCGGTCACCGGGCCCGATCGCCTCGTCGGCGGGCACGCAGAACCCGATGACGTCGACATCGCTCCACACCCCGCGGATCACCTCGCCGAGCCGTTCGCCGAGCAGGGTGCGCGGCTTGTGCATACCCGGGGTGTCGACGACGACGAGCTGCGCGTCCGGGCGGGTGACGATGCCCCGGATCGCCCGGCGCGTGGTCTGCGGCTTGTCCGAGGTGATGGCGATCTTCTCGCCCACCAGCGCGTTCAGCAGGGTCGACTTGCCCACGTTGGGCCGGCCCACGAAGCAGGCGAAACCGGCGTGGTGGTCGGCGGTGCCGCCCGGGCTCCTGTCCCGGCTCACGGCGCGACCCGGGACAGCGGCGTGCCCTGGGCGTCGGCGAGGATCAACACCGGCGCGGACAGGTCGGCGGCGACCGCCCGGGAGGCCGGATCGGCGCTCTGCGCACCACCCACGATGACCGCGGCCTCGACCCGTCGGGCCCCCGAGGCGAGCGCGGCGGCTGCCGCGGCCTGCAGGGCGGTGAGCTGGAGCGAGGGCAGTGTCACCGTCGCGGCGGCGTAGGTCCGGCCGTCCTCGTCCCGCACGGCGGCACCCTCGGCCGCCGCGGCCCGACCGCGCGCACCGCGGGCGAGCACGACCAGCTTGGTGTCCTCGGCGTCCAGGGTCAGGGGTGCGGCCGGTGCCGGGTCGGCCAGTGGAGGAACGGTCGGGTCGGACGGGTCTGGTGTGCTCAACGGGGGTCCTCTCGGGACGGTCGTGCACCGGCGTGCGCGGCGACGGCCGGCTCCGGCTGCGGGGTGTCTGTGTCGTCGGGACGATCCGGCAACGTCCGTGCGGCGGTGTCATCCGATGTCGTGTCGCTCGGTGCCATGCCCGCCGGTGCCGTGTCCGACGGTGTCGGGGCCGCGGATGCCGTGGCCGCCGTGGTCGGGACGTCCTGGGTTCGATCGTCGGTTCGTGTGTCGGCGCGGTCGTCTGTTCCACCGTCCGCCACGCCCGTGACACCTGTCCCGGCCGGGTCCGCGGACGGGGCGGCGGACGCATCGGAGTCCGCCGGGCGATCCCGCCCACCGGTCGGGCCGTCCCCGAGCTCGGCGGCGGCCTTGCGTGCGGCCTTGGCCGCCTTCTTGCCGGCTCCGCCCGACCTGTCGTGGCCCTTCGCAGCCTTACCGCCCTTGCCGTCCTTGCGGTTCCGGGCGGCACCGTCCCGGCGGTCGTCCGTACGCCGATCCGTCCGGTCGTCGCTCCCGTTCTCCCGGGCCTCCTCGGCCTGGTCCTGATCGGGACGACCGCCCGGTCCGGCGTCCTGCCGGGCCTCGCGCTCCTCGGCCGATCGGTCCTCGCGTTCCTCGCGTTCGGCGGCCTCGGCGCGGTCGGCCTCGTCCTGTTCCTCCGGGGTGGCCCGGTGGACCAGCACGGTGAGCACCCGGGGGCGGCCGCGGCGGTCGACGCCGTACTCGCCGAGCAGGTGAAGCCCCTCCACCACGGCCTCGGACCCGGCGATGGGGACGCGACCGATCAGCTGGGCGAGCAGACCGCCCACCGTCTCCACGTCCTCGTCCGGGAGGTCGACGTCGAACAGCTCGCCGAGGTCCTCGACGGCCAGCCGGGACGACACCCGGACCACCCCGTCGTCGAGGTGCTCGATGGGGGCCCGGGTCTCCACGTCGTACTCGTCGGTGATCTCGCCGACGATCTCCTCGAGGACGTCCTCGATGGTGACGATGCCCGCGGTGCCGCCGTACTCGTCCACGACGACGGCGAAGTGGTTGCGGTCGCGCTGCATGTCGCGCAGCAGCGCGTCGACGTTCTTGGACTCGGGGACGAAGACCGGGGGCCGCATCACCTCCGCGACACCGACGCCGCTGTCCCCGTCGTGCAGGGTGAGCACCCGGACGACCAGATCCTTGAGGTAGACGACGCCGAGCAGGTCGTCGACGTCCTCGCCGATCACCGGGATGCGGGAGTAGCCGGACCGGGTGGCGAGCACCAGCGCCTCGCGGATGGACAGGTCGGACTCGATCCACACCATCTCGGTGCGCGGCACCATCACCTCGCGGGCGATCGTGTCGCCCAGCGCGAAGACGCTCTGCAGCATCGCCCGCTCCGCGTCCTCGACCATGCCGCGCTGCCCGGCCATGTCGACGAGTTCGCGGAGCTCGATGTCGGAGGAGAACGGGCCCTCGCGGAAGCCCCGCCCGGGGGTGATGGCGTTGCCCAGCAGGATCAGCAGGGAGGCGACGGGGGACAGCACCCGGGTCAGGCCCCGGGTGATCGCGGCCAGCGCCAGACCCACCGAGTACGCGTGCTGGCGACCGATGGTCCTCGGCAGCACCCCGATCACCACGTAGCAGACGATCAGCATCACCACGATGACCAGCAGGCCGATCCAGACCTGGAAACCCCAGGTGGAGAACGCGACCGCCGCCACCCCCACGGTGGCGGTGAGCTCGGCGACGACCCGGAGCAACAACAGGATGTTGGTGTGCCGGGGGCGGTCCTGGGTGATCGTCAGGAGCGATTCGGCGCCGCGTCGACCCTCCCGGGCCATCTCCTCGACCCGGGCCGGCGACACCGTGGTGATGGCGGCATCAGCCGCGGCCAGGAGCCCCGCGAGGGGGATGAGCAGGGCGGACACCAGGACCAGGACGACGTCCAGGGCGTCGAAGGGCGTCATCGGCCGGGAACACCCCGGTCCGGACCGGAGCGGTGGGTCGTGCCCACCGGTCCGTCCGGGCGACCCGTGGCCAGGCCCACCGCGTCGAGCACGGCGGAGTCGACCGCGTCGATCCGGGCCCGCCGAGCGCCGTGCGCCCGGGCCTCCCGCCAGGTGTCCAGCATCTCGTTCTGCAGGCGGAACATGGTGCGCTCCTCCTCGGGCTCGGCGTGGTCGTAGCCCAGCAGGTGCAGAATGCCGTGGACGGTCAACAGGTGCAGTTCGTCGTCGAGCAGATGACCGGCCTGGGTCGCCTGTTCCACCGCGACCTGCGGACACAGCACGACGTCGCCGAGCAGCGCGGGGCCGGCACCGGCCTCGTCGGGCCGCCGGGCGGTGTCCAGCTCGTCCATCGGGAAGCTCATGACGTCGGTCGGGCCGGGCTCGTCCATCCACTTGAGGTGCAGCTCGGACATCGCCTCGACGTCCATCAGCAGGATGGACAGCTCGGCCATCGCGTTGATGCCCATCCGCTCGAGCACGAACCGGGACACCGAGACGAGGGCGAGCTCGTCGACCTCGACCCCGGACTCGTTGGCGATCTCGACGCTCATCGGCCGGCGCCCGACGACCGGTCCGCGCCGGCCGACCGGTCGCCCCGCCGGCCACCCAGCGGGCCGCGGTCCTGGCGGTCGGGGGCGGCCTCGTCGTGGTCGGCGTCCCACTGCTCGTAGGCCTCGACGATGCGGCCGACCAGCCGGTGCCGCACCACGTCCGAGGACGTCAGCTGCGGGAAGGCGACGTCCTCGACGTCGGCGAGGATGTCCCGGACGACCTGCAGCCCGGAGCGCTGCCCACCGGGCAGGTCGACCTGGGTGACGTCGCCGGTGACCACGATCTTGGAGCCGAAGCCCAACCGGGTCAGGAACATCTTCATCTGCTCGGGCGTGGTGTTCTGCGCCTCGTCCAGGATGATGAAGGCGTCGTTCAGGGTGCGCCCCCGCATGTAGGCCAGCGGGGCGACCTCGATGGTGCCGGACGCCATCAGTCGCGGGATCGACTCCGGGTCGAGCATGTCGTGCAGTGCGTCGTAGAGCGGGCGCAGGTACGGGTCGATCTTGTCGCTCAGCGTGCCGGGGAGGAAGCCGAGCCGCTCCCCCGCCTCGACGGCCGGGCGGGTGAGGATGATCCGGTTGACCTGTTTCGCCTGCAACGACTGCACGGCCTTGGCCATGGCCAGGTACGTCTTGCCGGTACCGGCGGGGCCGATCCCGAAGACGATGGTGTGCTCGTCGATGGCGTCGACGTAGCGCTTCTGGTTCAGCGTCTTGGGTCGGATCACCCGGCCACGACGGCTGACGATGTTCAGGCCCAGGACGGCCGCCGGTGACTCGGCGGCGGTGGGCGCGGGGGTCGTCGCGGCATCGGTGAGCATGGACACCGTGCGCCGGACGGCATCGGCGTCGAGCACCGAACCCGACTCCTGCAGGGTCAGCAGCTCCCGCAGCGCGCGCTCGGCCAGGGCCACCTCGCCGGCGCCACCCCGCAGGGTGATCCGGTTGCCGCGGACGTGGATGTCCGCGTCGAGCGACTCCTCGAGCTGACGCAGCAGGGCGTCGCCCGATCCCAGCAGGCCGACCATGGCCCGCTCGTCGGCGACGACCATGGTCGACTCCGCCCGCTGGGCCCGGGCGGCCGCGGCGGACGCGGTCGCCGACGTGGGCACGAGGGGACCACCGGGGGCGCCGGTCGGGTCGGCCGCGTTCGGGTCGACCGGCAGGTCGACGCCCGCCGGCCGACGGTCGTCCGCGTTCGCATCGGAGGGTCCGGCCGGACCGCCGAGGGCGGTGACGGCGGCCGAGGGGACGTCCGCACGGGCCGAGGCCCGCGCGGCCGAGGAGGATTCCGGCACCTGGTGGGGTTCGCCTTCTGTCAGAGGGAGGGACCGCACCGCATCGAACGGGGCGGACCCGCAGCGGTGGAGCCTTCGACGATTCTACGGCGCGGCCTCACCGGGTCGTCGCCGATTCGTACCGCCGGATGGCGAGCGGGACGAACACCACCAGGAACGCGACCATCCACAGGCACGTGTAGAGCACCGGGTGCTGCAGCGGCCACACGTCCGGTGCGGGGAACTGCGGGCTGGTGTTGCCGAACAGTTCACGCACCGCCTGGACGAGCGAGGAGATCGGGTTCCAGTCGGCGATGACCCGCAGCACGGTCGGGAAGTTGTTCGTCGGCACGAACGTGTTGGCGATGAAGGTCAGCGGGAAGATGATGATGAAGGTGGCGTTGTTGAAGACCTCGGGCGACCGGACGGACAGCCCGATGACCGCCATCAGCCAGGACACGCAGTAGGCGAAGGCGATGAGCAGGGCGAAGCCGGCCAGCGCGTGCAGCAGCCCGGAGTGGATCCGCCAGCCCACCAGCAGTCCGGTCACCGTCATCACCGCGATGGTGACCAGGTTGATGCCCACGTCCGCCGACGTGCGCCCGACCAGCACGGCCGAGCGGGCCATCGGCAGCGAGCGGAACCGGTCGATGAGGCCCTTCTGCAGATCCTCGGCCAGCGAGGTGCCGGTGAACGTGCTGCCGAAGATCACCGTCTGGGCGAAGATCCCGGCCATCAGGAACTCCTTGTAGTCCACCCCCGGGATGGTGATCGCGGACCCGAAAACGTACGCGAACAGCAGGACGAACATGATCGGCGACAGCGTCGAGAAGACCAGGACGTCGGGCACCCGCCGGATCTTGAGCAGGTTGCGGCGGGCCACCACCACTCCGTCGGACACGGCCTGACCGAAGGTGGCCATCAGGCACCGCCCCGCGCGGCGTCGCCGGCGGCCGACGCACCGGTCGGGGTGTCCGGCTCGGTCCCGCTGGTGCGGCCGGTGAGGGTGAGGAACACGTCGTCCAGATCGGGGCGGCGCAGACCGGCCTCGACCAGTTCCACTGCGGACCCGTCCAGCCGCCGCAGTGCCTCCCGCAACGTCGCCGGACCGCCGCTCACCGGCAGGGTGAACGATCGGGCCTGCTCGTCGAGCCGGGGCTCGTCCACGGCGAGATCGGCCAGCCGGGAGCGCAGTTCGGGCAGCTGGTCCGCGCTGGCCACGATGAACTCCAGTCGCTCGCCGCCCACCTGGGCCTTGAGCTGGTCGGCGGTGCCGCGGGCGATCACCCTGCCGTGGTCGATGACCACGATCCCGTCGGCCAACAGGTCCGCCTCCTCGAGGTACTGGGTGGTCAGCAGGATGGTGGTGCCGTCGGCCACCAGGCCGGAGATCAGCTCCCACATGGCGATCCGCGAGCGCGGGTCGAGCCCGGTCGTCGGCTCGTCGAGGAACAGCACCCGGGGCCGGGCGATCAGCGAGGCGGCCACGTCCAGCCGCCGCCGCATGCCGCCGGAGTACCCCTTGACCACCCGACCGGCGGCGTCGGTGAGATCGAACCGCTCCAGCAGGTCGGCGGCCCGGGACCGGACCTCCCCGCGGGGCAGGTGGTACAGCCGGCCGACCATCTCGAGGTTCTCCGCGCCGGTGAGCTGCTCGTCGACCGCGGCGAACTGACCGGTGAGGCCGATGGCGGCGCGCACCGCGGGAGCCTGCTGCACGACGTCCATGCCCAGGACCCGGGCCGTCCCGGCGGTCGGGGCGAGCAGGGTGGCCAGGATGCGCACGGTGGTGGTCTTGCCGGCGCCGTTGGGCCCGAGCAGGCCGAGCACGGTGGCCTCCGGGACGTCCAGGTCGATCCCGTCCAGGGCGACCGTCGTCCGGTACTCCTTGCGGAGGCCGCGGACCTCGATGGCGGCGGTCACGACCGACCGACCGGGAGTCCGGGTGCGGGGGGTGGGCGGTGCGGCATCGTCGGTCCTCCGGGCGGGTGCGGGTGCGGCTGGGCGTGCTCCTCGGGTGGACCACAGGTACACCCGACCACCGACAGACCCCGCCCCGGCAGCGGAATCATCGGTCGCCGGGCAGCACCGCCGTGGTGCTCAGAGCATCCGCAGCAGCTGTTCCCGACAGATGGCCCACGCCGTCGACGCCGGGTCGATCAACTCCATGTGACCGGTGCCCGGGAGCACGATCAGTCGCACCGGATCGCCCACCGCCCGCGCCGCCTCGACGTACCGCTCGGACTGCGACAGCGGGACGTCCTCGTCCGCATCGCCGTGCACGCACACCACCCGCGCGCCGTCGCCGACGTGGGCCACCGGGGAGGCGTGGTGATAGCGCTGGGGCATCGACCCGGGATGGCCCTCCATCAGGGCGTCCACCGCACCGGCACCCAGGGTCTGCCGACTGGCCGCGACGAGGTCCAGCACGCCGGCCTGGGCGACCGCCCCGACCAGCCGGATCCCCGGTTCGCCCGGGGCCAGCGACCCCGCCGTCCCGGCGCGCAGACCGCCGCGATGGGCCAGCCAGGCGGCGAGATGCCCACCCGCGGAGTGCCCGACGGCGGCGACCCGGTCGAGCAGCAGGCGCCCGTCGGCGGCCTCCTGACCGTGGGTGCGCAGCGAGTCGGCGGCCAGGGTGAGATCGGTCAACGTGGTCGGCCAGCCGCCGCCGTCCCCCACCCGCCGGTACTCCACGGCGGCCGCGGCCACGCCGTACCGGGTGAGGTCCCGGGCCAGGGGCTCGGCGAGCTCGATGCCGTAGCGGGCACGCCAGAACCCGCCGTGCACGACCAGGGCCACCGGCAGGTGCGAGGCGGCGGGCAGGAACAGCTTCACGGTCTGGCTGGGGTGCGGGCCGTAGGCCCACTCCCGGATGTCGATCCTCACGGGCGGCGGGCCGGCGGCACGGGGACGGGAGCGGCGATCACCGCACCATCCTGACGACGCCCGGGGTGGGGACCAAACCGGGCCCCGGGTCCCGGACCCGTCACCGTGCCACCCACCGTGCCGTCGCCGGGAGGAGGTCAGCCCCAGCGGCCGGTCAGCACGGCCAGCGCGCCCAGGGCGACCGCGGCCGCGGTGGAGCTGCGGAGCACCTCCGGCCCGAGGCGGACCGCGCGGGCGCCGGCACCGGTGAACGCGGTCAGCTCCTCGGGGCTGACCCCGCCCTCGGGGCCCACGACCAGCAGCAGCTCGCCGGCGGCCGGCAGGTCCAGCCCGGTCAGCGGCTCGGTGGCCGACTCGTGCAGCACCAGCGCCAGGGTGGCCGCCGAGATCCGTTCCACCACCTGCGCGGTCCCGGCCAACGGGTCCACGGGCGGTACGTACCGGCGACGGGCCTGCTTGGCCGCGGACCGGGCCGTGGCCCGCCACTTCTCCACACCCCGGGTCGCCTTGTCGCGGTCCCACCGGGCGACGCTGCGCGCCGCGGCCCACGGGACGATGCCGTCGGCGCCGGCCTCGGTGGCCAGGTCGACGGCCAGCTCGCCGCGCTCGCCCTTGGGCAGGGCCTGCACCACGACGATCCGCAGCGGCGGCGGCGGGTCCTGTCGGATCTCCCCGGGCCGTACCAGCAGCGCGTCCCGCCGGACCTCCTCGACGGTGCCCAGGGTCCAGGCGCCGGCACCGTCGGTCAGCACGAGCGCCTCGCCCACGCGCAGCCGCTGCACGGTGGCCGCGTGCCGTCCCTCGGGACCGTCCAGCAGGACGGCCCCGGCGGCACCGGGCCGGGGCAGGGTGTCCACCAGGAAGGTGGGTTCCCCGCTCACCGACCGGCGAAGGAGTCGCGCAGGCGGGAGAAGAACCCGCCGTGCCCGCGTGCGGCCAGCTCGGCCTGCTCCTCGCCGCGCAGGGCGGCCAGTTCCCGGAGCAGTTCGGCCTGCCGGCCGTCGACCCGCGTCGGGGTGACCACGTCGACGTGCACGTGCAGGTTGCCCACCCCGGACCCGCGCAACCGGGGCATGCCCTGGCCGCGCAGCGTCTGCACCGTGCCGGACTGGGTTCCGGGCGCGATGACCAGCTCCTCCTGCGACTGCAGGGTGCTGAGCGACATGGTGGTCCCCAGCGCCGCTGCCGTCATCGGCACGTGCACGGTGCAGTGCAGATCGACGCCCTCCCGGGTGAACCGGTCGTGCGAGAGCTCCTCGACCTCGACGTACAGATCGCCGGGGGCACCGCCGCCGGGGCCGACCTCGCCCTGGCCGGCGAGCCGGACCCGGATGCCGTTGCCGACCCCGGCCGGGATGTTGGCCCGGACGACCCGCCGCGCGCGCACCCGGCCCTCGCCGCTGCACTGCCGACAGGGTTCGGGGATGACCTCGCCGAACCCGCGGCAGACCGGACAGGGCCGGGAGGTGACGACCTGGCCGAGCAGCGACCGCTGGACCTGCTGGATCTCGCCGCTGCCCTGGCAGGTGTCACAGGTGACCGGGCGGGTGCCCTCGGCGCACCCGGAGCCGTGGCACACCCCGCACAGGGTGGCGGTGTCCACGGTGATGTCCTTGGCCACGCCGGCCGCGCACTCCTCGAGCGTCAGCTCGACCGGGATGAGCGCGTCATCGCCCTGACGGGTCCGTGAGCGCGGGCCCCGACCGCGGCCGCCGCCCTGCCCGCCGCCGAAGAAGGCGTCCATGATGTCGCCGAGGCCCATGCCACCGAACGGGTCACCGCCCCCGCCGCCGTTGCCGCCGCCGCTCCCGGAGAGCGGGTCGCCGCCGAGGTCGACGACCTGTCGCTTGGCCGGATCGGACAGCACCTCGTACGCCGCGGTGACGTCCTTGAAACGCTGCTGCGCGGCGGCGTCGGGGTTGACGTCGGGATGCAGCTCCCGTGCCAGCTTGCGGTAGGCCCGCTTGATCTCGTCGGCCGACGCGCCCTTGGCGACGCCCAGCGCACCGTAGTAGTCCCGTGCCACGCTCTGCACCCATCACTTCCTGCGGGTATCGCACCCGCACCTGCTCGTCCGCGTCCCGGGAGGCCGGGGCGGTGTCTGGCTCGTCTGGCTGTCCGGGGCGGCCCGCCTAGCGGCCGGACACGATCTCCCCGATGTACCGGGCGACGGCGCGGACCGCGGCCATCGTCCCGGGGTAGTCCATCCGGGTGGGGCCGACGACGGCCACGCCACCCATCACGGTGCTGCCGCTCCCGTACCCCGCGGAGACCAGCGCCGATCGGGCCAGGTTGTCGTCCCGGTTCTCCTGCCCGATGGAGACGTGCACGGCGTCCGGGGCCTGCACGACGGTGAGCAGCTTGAGCAGGGTGACCTGCTCGTCCATGGCCTCCAGGACCCCCTGGAGCATGCCGGGCTGATCGGCCCAGGCGCCGGTGACGTGCGAGGTGCCGGAGAGCACGAGCCGCTCCTCCGGGTTGTCGACCAGCGCGCCGAGCAGGGCGGACACCACGACCCGGACCACCGGACGCAGGGCCGGTTCGACCTGGGCGGGCAGATCGGCGAGACCGTCGGCGGCGTCGGCCAGCCGGCGGCCGGTGACGTGGGTGGCCAGCAGCGCGCGGAGGGTCAGCACGGTGTCGTGGTCGACGGTGGCGGGCCGGTCACCGCCGTCGGCGACCTCGCCGACGTCCACCAGCCGCTGTTCGACCCGACCGGTGTCGGTGATCACCACCAGCAGCAGCCGGCGCGGGTCCAGGGCGACGACCTCGACGTGCCGCACCGAGGAACGGCTCAGCGTCGGGTACTGCACGACCGCGACCTGCCGGGTCAGCTGGGCGAGCGAGCGAACCGCACGACGGAGCACGTCGTCCAGGTCGACCGCCTCGGAGAGGAAGGAGTGGATGGCGCGACGCTCCCCCACCGACATGGGCTTGACCTGCGAGAGCCGATCGACGAAGAGCCGGTAGCCCTTGTCGGTCGGGACGCGGCCGGCGGAGGTGTGCGGCTGGGCGATGTACCCCTCGTCCTCCAGGACGGCCATGTCGTTGCGGATGGTGGCCGGGGAGACGCCCAGCTGGTGACGGTCGACCAGGGACTTGGAACCGACGGGTTCCCGGGTGGCCACGTAGTCCGAGACGATGGCCCGCAGGACCTCGAACCGACGATCGTCCGCCGACATCCCCACCACCTCCGTCCCGCTGCCGTCCCGGCCCGTGCCGGCCGGTGGTCCCTGGCCGGGTGTTCCGGCCGGACCGCGGCCGCCGGACGCCGGCTGGCACTCGACCTGTCGCTCTGCCAAGTGTAGTCGCCGGGCCGCCTGCGCCCGCCGGAACGGCCCGCCGGTGACGCCGGGCGCCGTGACCTGCGCGGTGTCCCGCCCGGCCGCCGTCCGGGACGTTTACCCTGGCCGCAGAACACCGGCTCCGACCGGTGGTGCGACAGGGGCGGAGGCGGGTCGGCAGTGATCTTCAAGGACGTGCGCGACGGCCGGCCCTACCCCGATCACGACCTGTCGATGCGGGACTGGGCGCGCATCCCCCCGCGGCAGATCCGGATCAGCGAGCTGGTCACCACCAAGCGCGAGCTGCGCCTGGACACCCTGCTGGACGAGAACTCCACCTTCTACGGGGACCTGTTCCCGCACGCCGTGCTGTGGCACGGCGAGGTTTTCCTGGAGGACGGACTGCACCGGGCCCTGCGGGCCGCACTGCGCCAGCGCACCGCCATGCACGTGCGGATCCTGGACCTCGACGACGTCTCCGGATGGACCCCGCCGGCACGCTGACCGCGTCGGGCTCAGTCCGTCAGGGCCAGGGCGATCCCGTCGGCCAGCAGCCGGCCCCGCAGGGTCAGCACCGCCCGTCCGGCCGACAGGGCCGCCGGATCGAGCAGGCCGTCCGTCGCGTCCTGCGCCGCACGGTCCCGGCCGACGGGCGAGAGCGCGTCCAGGGCCAGACCGTCGGCCAGCCGCAGCTCCAGCAGGACGCGTTCCAGCTCGCGCGACTCCGGGGAGAGGACTTCCCGGGCGGCGCCCGGTGAACGGCCGGCGGCCAGGGCCGCCGCGTAGGCCGCCGGGTGCTTGACGTTCCACCAGCGCACCCCGCCGACGTGGGAGTGGGCGCCGGGCCCGATCCCCCACCAGTCACCGCCCGTCCAGTAGGCCAGGTTGTGCCGGCACCGGGCCGCGTCGTCGGTGGCCCAGTTGGACACCTCGTACCAGCTCATCCCGGCCGCGGTGAGCGCCGCCTCGGCCATCAGGTAACGGTCGGCCAGGATGTCCTCGTCCGGCATGGGGAGCGCGCCGGTGCGCACCTGCCGGTGCATCCGGGTGCCCGGCTCCACGATGAGCGAGTAGGCCGAGACGTGGTCCACCCCGGCGCCGACGGCGGCGGCGAGGGAGTCGGCGAACTCCCGGTCGGTCTCCCCGGGGGTGCCGTAGATGAGGTCGAGATTGACGTGGTCGAACCCGGCGGCGCGGGCCTGGGCCACGACCGCCTCCGGCCGGCCCGCGGTGTGCCGGCGGTCCAGGATCTGCAGGACGCGGGGTGAGGAGGACTGCATGCCCAGGGAGAGCCGGGTGTAACCCGCCGCGCGGAGGGCGTCGAGCAGCGCCGGGTCGGTGGACTCCGGATTGGCCTCCGTGCTCACCTCGGCGTCCGGGGTCAGGCCGAACCGGTCGTCGATGCGACGCAGCAGGGCGGTCAGCGGCCCCGCACCCACCAGCGACGGAGTGCCCCCGCCGACGAAGACCGTACCGACCGGCCGGGTGTCCCCCCGGGACCGCAGAACCCTTGCCGCCAGGTCGATCTCGGCCAGCGCGCCGTCCAGCCACGACTGCGGGGAGGCCTGGCTGCCCAGTTCGCCCGCCGTGTAGGTGTTGAAGTCGCAGTAGCCGCAGCGGGTCGCGCAGAACGGCACGTGGACGTAGAAGGACAGACTGCGCGCGGCCATCCCGACGTGGGCCTGGTCCGGGAGCGCGCCGTCGACCGGGACGGGATCACCGTCGGGGAGGGTGGAGGGCACCCGACCAGTGTGCGGGCTCCCCGACCGTCCTGGAGACCACGCCGGGGCGGGTGCGGATCAGCGGAGGGCGGCCACCACGACGGCCACCGCGACCATGACGAGCAGGGCGATGCTCATCCACCGCCGGGTGAGTGCGGGCAGTGGTCCGAGCTTCACGACCGTCCCCCGTCAGCGGCCCCGCCGGCCGGGGTGCGCACCGGGTCACCGTGACCGAGCACCCTCTCGACCAGCCGGTCGATGACGCCGGCCAGCCAGAAGCACAGCGGCAGCAGCACGGCGAGCAGCACCACGACCTGGATCCAGTAGCCCCGCCCGGCCACCCACGACTCGATCGCGTCGAGCACGCCGCCCACGTCAGCGCCCGTCCGGGGCGGTCGGGGTGGGGGTGGCGGTGGTCATCGCTCCAGGGTAGAGCGCACCGGACGCCCGACCGGCCCGACGGACGGTCAGGCCGGCCACCGGTAACCGGCCGTCTCCGGGACCGATGACGGTAGTTCGGTGGCCCCCTCGTCCGGGGTGTCGGTGGGCTGCCCGCCCCGGTCGATCGCCCGCCACACCCGGTCCCGGCTGAACGGCGTCTCGTACAGACGCACCCCGACGGCGGCGCGGATCGCGTTGCCCAGCGCGGGCGCGACCGGGTTGTACGGGCTCTCGCTCATCGACTTGGCCCCGAACGGGCCGAGATCGTCGGCGGTGCGGGCGAAGTACACCTCGGTGTCGGGGATGTCGGCCATGGAGGGGACCAGGTAGACGCGGAACGCGGGGTTGACCACCGAGCCGTCGTCGGCCAGTCGCACCTCCTCGTACAGCGACGAGCCGATGGCCTGGGCCACCCCGCCCTCGACCTGACCGCGGCACTGCTCGGGGTTCATCACCGTGCCCGCGTCGGCGGACTGCACCGACTGCAGGATCCGCACCTCACCGGTCCGCACGTCCACCGCGACCCGGAACGCCTGCACGTTGAACGCCAGCGACCGGACGTCGCCGAACTCGCTGCCCGAGGCGACCAGATCTGCGCCGGAACGGTTCTCGGCCGGGGCGGCCGCGATGAGCTCGGCGAAGGTGAGGGTGCGGCCGGCCGCCCGCACCCCGTCCGGACCGACGACGCACTCCCCCGGATCGACGCCGGTGATCGCCGCCGCCGCACTCAGCAGGATCTCGCGCAGCGCCAGCGCGGCGGCGTGCAGGGCCTTTCCCGCGACGGTCGTCCCGGCCGAGGCGAACGCCCCGGTGTCGTACTCGGCGCCGTCGGTGTCGGAGTTGGTGAGCGAGATGCGCTCCATCGCCGTGTTCAGCACCGTGGCCACGATCTGGGTGTGCACGGTGGTGGTGCCGTTGCCGAACTCGCTGGTCCCCACGCCCAGGACGTAGCGGCCGTCCGGTCGCAGCGTCACGGTGACCTTGGCGATGTGCCCGCGCGGGGCCATGGTGGCGATCATCGCCACGGCCATCCCCTCGCCCGTGCGCCAGTGGTCGCCGACAGGTGGGTTCACCCCGTTGCCCCGCCGCAGCGCGTCCTGGGCGAGGTCCAAGCACTGGTCCAGGCCGTAGCTCCCCCAGACCAGGTCCGGCTCGGGCTCGGGATGGGCGACGAGCAGCGGCTCGCCCTCGCGCACCACGTTGCGCCGGCGCAGCTCGAACGGGTCGATGCCCAGGGTGTGGGCCAGCTCGTCCATGGCCGACTCGACGCCGAGGATGACCTGCCCGAGGCCGTACCCGCGGAACGCTCCCGACGGCACCGTGTTGGTGTAGACCGCCTCGGCGTCCAGCCGCTTGACGGGGCAGCGGTACAGGCTGATCGACTCGGCACAGCTGTGGAACAGCACGCCGATGGCGTGGTTGCCGTAGGCGCCGGTGTCGCTGAGCACCGTCACCTTCATGGCGGTGAGCTCGCCCTCCCGGGTCGCCCCCAGCGAGACCTGCACCCGGAACGGGTGCCGCACGGTGGCCCGGACGAACTCCTCGTCGCGGGTCATCTCGTAGGCCACCGGGCGCCCGGTCCGCAGGACCGCCAGCGCGACGAGGTCCTCGGTGAGGATCTCCTGCTTGCCGCCGAACCCGCCGCCCACCCGCTTGGTGAAGACTCGGATGCGCTCCCGCGGCAGGTCGAACAGGTGACACAGCTCGTCGCGCACCAGGAACGGGACCTGGGAACTGGTCCGCAGCACCAGCCGGCCGTCCCCGTCCCGCCAGCCGAGGCTGGCGTGCGTCTCCAGCTGCGCGTGGCTGACCCGGTGGGTCTGCCAGGTGCCGTCGACGACCACCTCGGCGCGGTCGAGCGCCTGCGTCACGTCACCGCCGATGCCGTCGTGGACGGCGGCGACGACGTTCCGGCCCGCGTCGGCGACCCGGTCCTCCGGGGTCCGATCGGGATGCACCAGCGGGGCACCCGGCGCCCGCGCCGCCTCGGGATCCAGGACGGCGGGCAGGATCTCGTACTCGACGACGATGGCCCGGCACGCCGCCTCGGCGATCCCGCGGTCGGCGGCGACGACAGCGGCGACCCGCTGGCCGACGAAACGCACGACGTCGTCGAGCACCCGGGTGTCGTCCGGGTCGTCGAGCCGGTTCTCGTGCCGGGCGGTGGAGAACCGACCGGCCGGCACGTCCTGGTGGGTCAGGACGGCCTCGACCCCGTCCAGGGCCAGGGCCGCGGTGGTGTCGATGGACAGGATGCGGGCGTGGGCGTGCGGCGAGCCCAGCACGGCGAGGTGGAGCAGCCCGGGGACGGCCACGTCGAGGGTGTACGGCTCGGTCCCGGTGACCACCCGCTCCGCGGCCGGCGGGTGGGCGGAGCAACCGATGGCGGTCCCCGTCCCCGGGGCGGCGCAGCCGGGGCGCCCCGGCTCGGTCAGCCCGGCGGCGATGGACTGCCGGATGGAGCGGTACCCCGTGCACCGGCACAGGTTTCCCTTCATCAACCGGGGCAGTTCGGGGAGCTGGTCGGCCGTCAGGGTGGAGGCGGTGACGACCATGCCGGCCGTGCAGAAACCGCACTGGAAGCCGAAGTTGTCCACGAACGCCTGCTGCATCGGGTGCAGATCGTCGGGGGTGCCGAGCCCGGCCACCGTGGTCACCGACCGGCCGGTCATCCGCTGGGCGGGGGTCAGGCAGGAATGCACCGGCGTGCCGTCCACCAGCACGGTGCAGGCGCCGCAGTCCC
The DNA here is from genome assembly GCF_030811475.1 of Nakamurella flavida. Classification (NCBI taxonomy): domain Bacteria; kingdom Bacillati; phylum Actinomycetota; class Actinomycetes; order Nakamurellales; family Nakamurellaceae; genus Nakamurella; species Nakamurella flavida. The sequence continues at coordinate 4,199,762 of NZ_JAUSQV010000001.1, read as the reverse complement.
CGGAATCGCAGCCCTTCTTGACGTCGAAGCTGCCGTGCTCGCGCAGGTACGTGCGCAGGCACTGCCCCGGACGGGGCTCGCCGGCGACCTCCGTGCCGTTCACCGTGATGCTCATGCGGCCAGCTCCTGACGGATCTCCTCGAGCAGCACGGTGCTGACCTGGCGGCGCCAGTCCGCGACGCCCAGGGGGTCGGTGTAGTAGGTGGTGACGGCGGCCGCGTCGGTCCTCAGCTCACCGGCCGTCGGCAGGGCCGGGTACCGCAGCACCGTCGGGCGGGACGTGGCCGCGGTGATACCGAAGACGGCCGCGCCCCCGGGGTCGACGCGGCCGGTGAGCACGGCGCCGGACCGGCCGATCGAGTTGAGCGCGATCTTCCGGAACCCGGTGCGCGCGGCCAGGGCTGCGGCCGGGAGCTCCACGGCCCGCAACAGGTCACCGACGGCCAGGGCGTTGGTGCCGTTGCCGGTGGGGATGTCGGCGACGGGCACGAACCGCCGGGTCGCGTCGACCGCCCAGATCTCGGCCACCCCGTCGAGGGCGGCGCAGAGGGAGACGATGGCCGCCGCGGCGTAGGACCGGCAGATGTTGCCACCCACGGTGGCGGAGTTCCAGACCTTGAACGACGCGAGCAGCGCCTGCGTGCACTGGGCGAACAGCGGGTGGGCCCGCCACTCCGGCCGGGCCGGGATGCGGGCCAGTTCGGCGATCGTGCAGGTGGCGCCCACCCGCAGCCCGCCGTCGGGAGTGATCTCCCAGGCCGGCCAGTCCATCCCGGACAGGTCGACCAGGCCGGTGATGTCGTCCTGCGGCTCGGAGAACAGCCACGTCCCGCCGCCGAGGAAGCGCTCGCCGGGGGCCAGCACCAGATCGTCCGGGGCCACCGCCGTGCGGTAGGCCGACACGGTGTGCAGATCCATCGCGGTGCCCGCCCCTCGTCCAGACCGGTCACCGGCGCCCACGGTCGCCCGCGGGTCGACCACGACCGGACATGCGGTTGCGCCTGCGGGGACCCGTCGGCACGTCGTCCCGGTCGGACACCGGGGTGCACGCGGTGCACGTCGGGGCCTTCACGGGACCCCGTGATCGTATCCGTGGACGTGATCGACCCCGGTGAGCCGACCGGGCGCACGGGCCGGTGTCGGACCTACTTGGCCTTGCCCGCCGGGGCGGCGTCGGTGGACAGCGCGGCGATGAACGCCTCCTGGGGGACCTCGACGCGGCCGACCATCTTCATCCTCTTCTTGCCCTCCTTCTGCTTCTCCAGCAGCTTGCGCTTGCGGGTGATGTCACCGCCGTAGCACTTGGCGAGCACGTCCTTGCGCATGGCGCGGATGGTCTCCCGGGCGATGACCCGGGAACCGACCGCGGCCTGGATGGGCACCTCGAACTGCTGGCGCGGGATGAGCTCGCGCAGCTTGGCCGTCATCGACAGGCCGTAGGAGTAGGCGAAGTCGCGGTGCACGATCGCCGAGAACGCGTCCACCGGCTCGCCCTGCAGCAGGATGTCGACCTTGACCAGGTCGGAGGCCTGCGTCCCGGACTCGTCGTAATCCAGCGAGGCGTACCCGCGGGTGCGGGACTTCAGCGAGTCGAAGAAGTCGAAGATGATCTCGGCCAGCGGCATCGTGTAGCGCAGCTCGACGCGGGTCTCGCTGAGGTAGTCCATGCCGCCCATCACGCCGCGGCGGGACTGGCAGAGCTCCATCACCGGCCCGATGTAGTCGGTCGGGGTGATGATCGTGCACTTGACGACCGGCTCGTGGACGTCGGAGATCTTGCCCTCCGGCCAGTCCGACGGGTTGGTGACGCTGTGGACCGAGCGGTCCTCCATGGTCACCGTGTAGACGACGGTCGGCGCGGTGGAGATCAGGTCGAGCCCGAACTCTCTCTCGAGGCGGTCCCGTGTGATCTCCAGGTGCAGCAGGCCCAGGTAGCCGCAGCGGTACCCGAAGCCCAGCGCGGTGGACGACTCCGGCTCGTAGGTCAGCGCGGCGTCGTTGAGGCGGAGCTTGTCCAGCGCGTCGCGGAGCAGCGGGTAGTCCGAGCCGTCCAGCGGGAACAGGCCGGAGTAGACCATAGGCCGGGGGTCCCGGTACCCGCCCAGGGACTCCGTCGCCCCGCGCAGCGCGGAGGTGACGGTGTCGCCGACCTTGGACTGGCGGACGTCCTTCACCCCGGTGATCAGGTAGCCGACCTCGCCGACACCCAGCCCGACGGTGGGGACCGGGTCCGGGGAGATGACGCCCACCTCGAGCAGCTCGTGGGTCGCCCGGGTGGACATCATCTGGATCCGCTCGCGGGGGGTGATCTTCCCGTCGATGACGCGGATGTAGGTGATGACGCCGCGGTAGATGTCGTACACCGAGTCGAAGATCATCGCCCGGGCGGGACCGTCGGGATCGCCGACGGGGGCGGGGATCTCGGCGACCACCTTGTCCAGCAGCTCCTTGACCCCGGCGCCGGTCTTGCCCGACACCCGCAGCACGTCCTCGGGGTTGCCGCCGATGATGTGCGCGATCTCCTCGGCGTACCGCTCGGGCTGGGCCGAGGGCAGGTCGATCTTGTTCAGCACCGGGATGACGGTGAGATTGTTCTCCAGCGCCAGGTACAGGTTGGCCAGCGTCTGGGCTTCGATGCCCTGCGCGGCGTCCACCAGCAGCACGGCGCCCTCGCAGGCGGCCAGCGAGCGGGAGACCTCGTAGGTGAAGTCGACGTGCCCGGGGGTGTCGATCAGGTGCAGCACGTGCTCCTTCACCGACCCGTCGGGCTGGGTGACGGCCCACGGAAGCCGGACGTTCTGCGACTTGATGGTGATGCCGCGCTCGCGCTCGATGTCCATCCGGTCCAGGTACTGCGCCCGCATGGCCCGGCCGTCGACCACCCCGGTGAGCTGCAGCATGCGGTCGGCCAGCGTCGATTTGCCGTGGTCGATGTGCGCGATGATGCAGAAGTTCCGGATCAGCTCCGGCGGGGTGAACGTGCGGTGGGCACGCGCTGCGGGGTTCGACGAAGTCACGAGGTCTTTTCCGGCGGAGGGACAGGGACACCCCATCGTCCCACGGCGGGGCGGGGAGCCCGTCCCGCCGCCGCCCCGGTCGCCGCCGCCGGGTCAGGTGATGACGTCGAGGGTCAGTGGGCCCGTCTTCTCGACCCGCAGCCCGGCCCGCCTGGCCACCCGGACGACCCCGGCGGTGTCGGCGATCCCGGCGCGGGAGTCGACCAGGGCCCGGGCCAGCAGGCCCTTGGTCGCCTTGCTGAAGTGACTGACCACCGACCGGGCACCCGCGGCGTTCTCGGTGGGCACCCGCACGGTGATCGCCCCGGGCACCGGGGCGAACGCGGCGTAGGCACCCGACCGCAGGTCGAGCACCGGCTCGGACAACCCGGCCAGGACGGGCGCCAGCTGCGGGCGCCAGAACGCGGCCAGCCGGGGCAGACCCGGCAGGTGGGAACCGGCGGACAACCGGTAGGCCGGGATGCGGTCGGCCGCGCGCACCAGGCCGAAGAGCGCCGAGCCGATGAGGATGCGGTCCTGGGCGCGTTGCCAGGACGCCTTGCCCAACGAGGTGATGTCCAGGGCGTCGTAGAGCACCCCGGTGTACCGGTGCAGGGCGGGCAGGGTCGGCGCGGTGGCCAGCGCGGCGTTCGCGGTGATCTCCGCGTCCTTGGCCGCGGTCACCCCGAGCGCGGATCGGGCCGCGGGCAGGTCGGCGGAGAGCGTGGCGAGAGCATCGAGCAGGAGACGGCGGGCGGGGTCGAGCGCGGGGAAACCGACGATGGTCGGCATGCCCGCCCGACCACCGACGGCCTTGGTCTCGGACGGGGGAAGGAGGACGAACACCTGATCGACGCTAACCGACGCGCACGCGGGGCCGGCCCGCTCCGGCACCGGTGGCACAGTGACCCCATGGCTGAACTGCTCGCCTTCGCCGGCGCACACGTGATCCCGATCGACGGCGACCCCTTCGACGGCACCGTCCTGGTCACCGACGGACGCATCACCGCCGTCGACGCGGGCGATCCGCCCGTGGAGGCCCGGGTGATCGACGCCGCGGGGAAGTGGATCCTGCCGGGATTCATCGACGCGCACACCCATCTCGGCACCCACGAGGAGGGTGAGGGCTGGGCGGGCAACGACACCAACGAGCTCACCGATCCGAACACCGCCGACGTCCGGGCCCTGGACGCGATCAACCCGACCGACCTCGGCTTCGGGGACGCCCTCTCCGCCGGCATCACCACGGTCAACGTGAACCCCGGATCGGGCAACGTCATCGGCGGGCTGACCGTCGCCATCTCGGTGCACGGCCGCGTCGTCGACGAGATGGTGCTGCGCTCCCCGTCCGGGCTGAAGGCGGCGCTCGGCGAGAACCCCAAGCGGGTGTACGGCGACAAGAAGCAGCGACCGGCCACCCGGCTGGGCACCGCCGCGGTGCTGCGCGGGGCGTTCGTCGACGCCCAGAACTACCTGGACAAGCGCACCGAGGCCGGCCCGCAGACCGTCGTGCCCCGCGACCTGAAGATGGAGGCGCTGGGGTCGGTGCTCAAGCGGGAGATCCCGTGGCGCCAGCACTCCCACCGCGCCGACGACATCGCCACCGCCATCCGGGTGGCCGACGAGTTCGGCTACCGGCTGATCATCGACCACGGCACCGAGGCCCACCTGCTGGCCGATCTGTTGGTGGAACGGAACATCCCGGTGCTCATCGGCCCGCTGATGACGTCCCGCTCGAAGGTGGAGCTCCGCAACCGCTCGCTGGCCAACCCGGGCCTGCTGGCCGCGGCCGGCGTCGAGATCTCGATCATCACCGACCACCCCGTGGTGCCCATCCAGTTCCTGGTGCACCAGGTGATCCTGGCCGTCAAGGAGGGGCTCGATCCGGTCACCGCCCTGCGGTCGATCACCCTGCATCCGGCCCGGGCCATGGGGGTGCAGGACGAGGTCGGCTCGCTGACCGTCGGCAAGCGCGCGGACCTGACGATCTGGTCGGGCGACCCGCTCGACGCGATGCAGCGTGCGGAACGGGTGTTCCTCGCCGGCCGCGAGGTCTACACCTGGGACAGCGCGACGCGCATCGGGCGCATCGTCCCCGCCTGATCGGAGGGCCCGCGATGGCCGTCGATGTCCGGAGCATGTGCCTGGCCCTGCCCGGCACGGCGGAGAAGCTGTCGCACGGCGCACCGGCCTTCGTCCACCGTGACCGCATCTTCTGCTGGGTGATGGACGACCACCACGGCAGCGGCCGCGTCGAGATCTGGGTGAAGGCCGAGCCACCGGTCCAGCAGGAGTACCTGCAGGCCGACCCCGAGCACTACTTCCGCCCGCCGTACGTCGGGCCCAAGGGGTGGGTGGGGGTGGTCCTGGGGGCCACCGGTCGGGACCCGCGGCCGCCGACGCCGGTGGTCGACGACCTGACCGAGCTGCTGGTGGGTGCCTATCTGTCGCTGGTCACCCGACGGGCGGCGGCCGAGCTGGATCCGGCCGATCTGCTCGGCCGGGTGCGGGCGGCCGGTCGGGTGCGGGCGGCCGGTCGGGTGCCCGCGCGGCGGGGCGGAAAAGCAATGGAGGAGGCGCCCCCGTCCGCCTAGCGTCGCCGATTGTGGACATCGGGACACCGCTGGACGGGCGGGACGACCCGGGGGACGGCTGGTTCCCCGAGAGCGTGGCTGCGGAATACGACGACCCGGGTGGGGACAACGCCCCGGCGGTGGTGGACCCGGCGGTCCGGGTGCTGGCGGAGCTCGCCGACGGCGGACCGCTCCTCGAGTTCGCCGTCGGGACCGGCCGGATCGCCGCCCCGCTGGCCGCCCGCGGTCTCCCGGTCAGCGGGATCGAACTGAGCAGGGCGATGGCGTTGCGGGTGTCCGGCAAACCGGGCGGCGATGCGGTCCGGGTCGTCCTCGGCGACATGACGTCGACCCGGGTGCCGGGTGCGTTCTCCCTCGTGTACCTGGTGTGCAACACGATCAGCAACGTCACCACCCAGGACGGTCAGGTCGCGGTGTTCGTCAACGCCGCGGCGCACCTGCGACCCGGCGGCCTGTTCGTCGTCGAGGTCGGCCTGCCGGACCTGCGGCGGCTCCCACCCGGCCAGGACACCGTCCCGTTCACCGTTGCTCCCGACCCCCGCGGCGGCGGCTCCCTCGGTTTCGACCAGTACGACGTGGTGACCCAGCAGTTCACCTCCACCCATGTCAGCGTGTCGGCCGACGGACAGGGACGGTTCCGTCGGATCCCGTTCCGCTACGCCTGGCCCGCCGAGATGGATCTGATGGCCCGCATCGCCGGCCTGCACCTCCGGTCCCGCTGGGCGGGGTGGGACCGGTCCGCCCTGACCGCCGAGAGCACCCGGCACGTGTCGGTGTGGGCCGCACCGTGACCCCTCCCCAGCTGTCCGGTGCGGCCACGTTCCGCTGTCGACGCCGGCTCAGCCCGCCGATCCACCACCCCGGCCGGCTCGCAGCGCCACGAGGATCAGCGGCACCTGGAGCGGCAGCCTCACCCAGGCGATCGCCCGCACGGCCGCGGGCCGCCGGCCCGACCGCAGCGCCATGGACACGTTGGCGGGGAACACCCCGGCCAGCAGACCCGCGGAGGCCAGCCCACCGACCACCCGCGTCCGGGGGGCGGCCAACAGACCGGCGCAGACCAGCTCGGCGACCCCGCTGACCGCCACCAGCTGCTCCTTGTGCGGCAACGAGCGCGGCACGATGCTCACGAACGGGCCGGGCCGGACGAAGTGCAGCACCCCCGATCCGGTGAACAGGGCGATCAGGGCGACGGTGGACTTCTCGACCGGACGGGACATGCGGACATCGTCCCCCCGGCCCGGGGCCGGCCGGGTGACGACCCGGCCGGGAGCTCGGCCGGGCGCGGCCGGGCCGCCGTAACCTGCGGGCATGAGCCGGAACGCCGTACCGGGACGCCGTTCGCCCGTCCGGGCCGCGGCGCTCGCCCTCGGGCTGCTGCTCGTCGGCGGCTGCTCCACCACCCCCGACGCCTCGACGGCCGACTCCACCGGGGCTCCCGGCGCGACATCGACACCGACACCGACACCGGCCACGTCGACCATCACGGCCCGGACCACGGCGTCGACCACCGGCGCCGCGCGTCCGCCCGCCTCGACGACGCCGTCCACCCGCCGCAGGACCGCCGCGTCGACCCCGTTGCCCACCACCCCGTTCCCGTCCACCTCGGCCCTGTCGGCCACCTCGGCCACCTCGGCCCCGACGTCGTCCGCCGACCTCGGCGGTGATCTCGGGCTGGCCGGCCTCAACGACCCCGACTGCCGATCCGCCGCTCCGCCGGTGGTCCTGCTGCAGGGCACGGTGTCCACGGTCGAGTCGAACTTCGCGGCCCTGATCCCGGAGCTGCAGCGCGCCGGGCTCTGTCCGTACGCCCACTCCTTCCGGTTCGGCGGCACCGTGGCCGTGCGCGAGACCGCCGCCGAGCAGGCCGATTTCGTCCGCGCGGTGCTGGGTGCGACCGGAGCCGCGCAGGTCGATCTCGTCGGGTACTCGCAAGGTGCGCTGGTCGCCCGGACCGCCCTGCGCGAGGACGGGATCGCCGACCGGGTCAGGGTTCTCGTACTGGTCGCCGGGACGTACCACGGCACCACCGCGGCCCTGCTGGACCGGGTGCCGGCGGCGGTGTGCGCCTCCTGCGTCGACCAGCGGGCCGGCTCCACCCTGCTGCAGGCGCTGGACGCCGGCGGCGAACTGGACGGTGACGTCCGCTACGCGGCGGTGTCCAGCCGGGCGGACCAGGTCGTCACCCCGGTGGAACGACAGACCCCGGACGGTCCGGTCGACCGGGTGAGCTGGGCCCTGCTGCAGGACGAGTGCCCGACGTCCACGACCCCCCACGAGTCGATGCTGGCCGACCCGTCGGTCCGCCGGTGGATCCTCGACGCACTCGCCTCGGGCGGACGGCCGTCGGCCGACACCCTGGCCTGCTGAGCCGGGGCGAGCCGCCGGCGACTTGGGTGGGCCGACCGGGCTGCGCTATGCTGACCCATCGTGCGCCGGACGTGGCGCCCCTCGATCGTGTCCTCGGCCAGCCGGCTCGGGATCAGGGCGAGGTACAGAGTTCCCGAGACGAAACGAAGGCATATTCCGCGTGGCCAACATCAAGTCCCAGATCAAGCGCATCCGTACCAACGAGGCGGCGCGCCTGCGCAACAAGTCCGTCAAGTCCGGCCTGAAGACCGCGGTCCGTCGCGTCCGCGCGGCCGTCGAGTCCGGTGACAAGACCGTCGCCGCCACCGAGCTGGCCTCGGCCTCCCGCAGCCTGGACAAGGCCGTGTCCAAGGGCGTCATCCACGCCAACCAGGCCGCGAACCGCAAGTCCGCTCTGGCCGCTCAGGTCAACGCGCTCTGATCCCCCGCCCGGCGGTCGCGCCGGGTCGTTCGTCTCCGACCACGGCGGCACTCCTCGTGAGCGTCGCCGTTTCGTCGTGTCCGGACGAGGGTTCGTCGCGTCCGCACGAGGGCAGAGCCGGCATGATCACGCGGGCCCACCGGGCTGGCGAGCAGCGAATCGCGGGGGCGAGCCGACGGGTGCCCCGCCGCTGACCGGTCAGTCCCGGGACCGGGCCTCGACCAGATCGCGCAGCGCCTTCTCGATGGCGTAGTCGGCGTCCGCGGCCGACCCCTTGACCGCCGCGTTCAGCTCGGCCACCAGCATCAACCCGTGCACGAGACCCGCCGTCGTCCACTGCCGCGCCGCCGGGCGGGCCCGGTCGATCTTCCAGGGCGGCATGCCGAGCTCGGCGGCCAGCGACATCCCGCTGCCAGGCCGAGCCCCACTCACCTTGGCCACCGTGCGGACCCCGCCGGCCAGGGCATCGGCGACGAGCACCGGGGCGACACCGACGGCGCCCGCCCAGCGCCACGCCTCCAGGGCGGCGGGCAGGTCGCCGGCCACGACGGCATCGGCCACGGTGAACCCGCTCACCTCGGCCCGACCCCGGTGGTAGCGGCGCACCGCGCCGGCGTCGACCAGGCCACCGGTGTCCGCGACCAGCTGCCCGGCCGCCGAGGCCAGCTCACGGAGATCCGAGCCGACCGCGTCGACCAGGGCGGCGACCGCGTCGGGGGTGGTGGTGCCGCCGGCCGCACGGATCTCCGCACGGACGAAATCCAGTCGCTCCGCCGGGCGCGTCACCTTCATGCAGGTCAGGATGGTCGCCTTCGCCTTTCGCAGGGCATCGGCGAGCGGCTTGTTCCGGGCACCGCCGGAGTGGTGCACGACCAGGGTCACGCCGTCGACCGGATCGCCGACGTACTGCTGGACGGCGGCCGCGGTCTCCTTCAGGCAGTCCTGGGCGTCCCGCACGATGACCACGCGCGGCTCGGCGAACAGGCTGGGAGCGACCAGGTCGTCGAAACCGGCCGGGCTGAGCCCGGCGGCCGGGGCCTCCCGCCGTTCGACCTCCGGATCGGCCCGACGGACGGCGGCCAGCACCCGCAGCACGGCCCGATCCACCAGCAGCGTCTCGTCGCCGGACACCAGGACCAGCGGACCGGGCAGGGCGGCGGGAGCGGGCACGCGCCCATGGTGCCACTGGACCGCGCACTCGGATGGTGCCGGTTCCGAAGGTGCGGTCGGTCGGACGGTCGGCCACGCCCCGGGAGAGCCGGACCAGGGACGCCCGGGAGCCAGGAGGGAACCGGACAGCAGACCCGTCTCGCCTACCCTGGGTGGTCGAGCGACCCAGCTCCGTCTCCGTGGTGGTGCCGTCGTGCACCGCCGCAGGGACGAGGAAAGGACGAGACCACCGTGACCACAGCCCTGCCCAGCCGCCGTCCCCGCGCGACCCGACGGATCGGCGGACGGGCCACCGCCCTCGCCGGAGCGGCCCTCGTGGTGCTGGCCGCCTGCTCGTCCACCCCGGCCGCCGCCCCCTCCTCCACCTCCCCCGCCTCCTCGGCCGCCCCTTCCGCGGGGACGACCGCGGGCGCGTCCGGCTCCGCCACCGGAGCGGGAACGGCGTCCTGCGACTACGTGCCGACCGGTGACGCGGCCAAGGACGTGGGTGTCCCGGAGGCCCAGCAGCCGACCACCCCGCCCGTCACCGCCGAGCTCACCCTGCCCGGCGGCGCCCTGACCATCTCCCTGGATCGCGCCGAGACCCCGTGCACGGTGGGAAGTTTCACCTTCCTGGCCAAGGCCGGATACTTCGACGGCACCACGTGTCACCGGCTGACCAGCTCCGCCTCGCTCAAGGTCCTGCAGTGCGGCGACCCGACCGGGACCGGCCGGGGCGGGCCCGGGTACTCGTTCGCTGACGAGACCTCGCCGGACATGACCTACCCGGCCGGCACCGTCGCCATGGCCAACGCCGGGCCGGACACCAACGGTTCGCAGTTCTTCCTGGTCTACGGCGATTCGACGCTCCCGCCGAACTACACCGTCTTCGGGCAGATCACCGGCGGTGAAGCGGCCCTCGACGCCATCGCGCAGGCCGGGGCCAACGGGGGCGGGCCGGACGGGCTGCCCGCCGCCGACGCCACCATCTCCTCGGTCACCATCAGCTGACGGCGCCGCCCCCGCCGGGCGGCCGGTCTCCCCGACCGCCCGGCGGGTCGCCGATCGTCGGTTACGATCAACCGACCGCACCGCTCCGGGCGACCGGGCACGGACCCGCGGTCCGCGTCACCAGCACTCCCGGCCACACCCACAAGTGCATACGACCTCATCCAGAGGGGCAGAGGGACACGGCCCGATGAAGCCCCGGCAACCACGGCTCCCGACCATCGATCGCCCAGCGATCCGGTCGGCGGCAGCAGGTGCCACATCCGTCCCGCGACGACCGTCGCGGGGAAGATGAGCCAGAAGGGCATCACCATGACCACCTCTGCCACGCTGTCCACGTCCCCCGCGACCGACGGCGCCCCCACGATCGACCTCGGCCCCGCCGTGGCGCTCTCCTGTCGGGAGTGCGGCCACCGCGTCGATCTCGGCCCGTTCTACGCCTGCACCGAGTGCTTCGGCCCCCTCGAGGTCGCCTACCAGTTCGCCAGCAGTGGCGAGGAGCTGCGCGCGGCGATCGAGGCCGGCCCGGACAACATCTGGCGGTGGGCCCCCCTGCTGCCGGTCCCCCCGGGCATCGCCTCCACCCCGAACATCAACCCGGGCAACACCAAGCTGATCCGGGCGGACAACCTGGCCCGCGAGCTGGGCATGAAGACCCTGTGGGTCAAGGACGACAGCGGTAACCCCACGCACTCCTTCAAGGACCGTGTCGTCGCCGTGGCGCTGGCCGCCGCCCGTGAACTCGGCTTCTCGGTGCTGGCCTGCCCGTCCACCGGAAACCTGGCCAACGCAGTGGCCGCCGCGGCCGCCCGGGCCGGCATCCGCTCGGTCGTCCTGGTGCCCAGCAACCTCGAACAGCAGAAGATCCTGACCACCGCCGCGTACGGCGGCACCCTGGTCGCCGTCGACGGCAACTACGACGACATCAACCGGCTGGCCGGCCAGATCGCGGCCGAGCAGGAGGACTGGGCGTTCGTCAACGTCAACGTCCGGCCGTACTACGCCGAGGGCTCCAAGACCCTGGGCTACGAGGTGGCCGAGCAGCTGGGCTGGCGCCTGCCGAAGCAGGTCGTCATCCCCATCGCGTCCGGCGCGCAGCTGGTCAAGATCGACAAGGGGTTCACCGAGCTGGTCGAGCTGGGCCTGGTGGACGCCAGCCCGTACAAGGTCTTCGGCGCCCAGGCCACCGGCTGCTCCCCCGTGGCGGCCGCGTTCAAGGCCGGCGAGGACGTGGTGCGCCCGGTCCGGCCGGACACCATCGCCAAGTCGCTGGCCATCGGCAACCCGGCCGACGGCCCGTACGTGCTGGACGTGGTCCGCCGCACCGGCGGGGCCGTGGAGGACGTGAGCGACGACGACGTCATCGACGCGATCAAGCTGCTGGCCCGGACCGAAGGCATCTTCGCGGAGACCGCGGGCGGCGTCACCGTGGCCACCCTGCGCAAGCTGCTGGCCACCGGCGCGCTGGATCCCGACGAGGAGACGGTCATCTTCAACACCGGTGACGGCCTGAAGACCCTGGACGCGATCGCCTCCTCCGTCGGCCCCACCGCCACGATCAAGCCGACGCTGGCCGCGTTCGAGCAGGCCGGCCTGGTGTGAGCGTCACCGTCCGCATCCCGACGGTGCTGCGCACCTACACCGGCGGGCAGGCCACGGTGGACGCCGACGGCGCCACCGTGGCCGATGTGCTGGCCGATCTGGACACCCGCTTCCCGGGCATCGCCGGGCGGGTGCTGGACGAGCGCGGCGTGCTGCGGAGGTTCGTCAACGTGTACGTCGACGAGGACGACGTGCGTTTCGGTGACGGACTGCAGACGGTCGTCCCGATCGGGTCGACGGTGGCGGTCATCCCGGCGGTGGCCGGGGGCTGACGCGCCGCCGGTCCGCGGACTTCAGCGCTCCGCGGACATCGCACCCCACCGACACCAGCACTTCGCGGACACCGGCACTCAGTGGGTGTGGGCGTCCTGGTCGGCGGGAACCTCGATGCCGAACAGGGTGTGCAGGGCCTGTACGTAACCGGCACCCTCCCCCGTCCGGGCCAGCTCCTTGGCCCGCAGCGTGGGGGTGTGCAGCAGCGACTGGGTCACCCGGTGCATGGCCAGCTCGACGTCGGCGGCCACCGCGTCGTCGTACTTCCCGCGCAGTCGGGTCAGTTCCTTCTCCACGGCGGCGGTGACGTGCCGACGCAGGGCGACCACGGCCGGGTCCAGCCGGCGGACGACCTGCTCCTCCTCGAAGGCGGCGACCGCGGCGATCACGATGTCCTGGGCCGCCGTCAACTGCCCGGCGTGCATCGGGTCGACCCGCTCGGAGACGGTGCGCAGATCGATGACCTGCACCCCGGGCACCGCGCGGGCCGGCTCGGAGACGTCCGGCCGGAGAGCGAGATCCACGATGGGCAGCGAGGTGTCGCGCCGGGCCACGGCCTCACGGAGGGTCTCCGCGGCCAGTGCGTCACCGGAACCGCCACTGCACGTGACGACCATGTCGACCTTGGCCAGCACGTCCACCAGGGCGTCCTGACCGACCGGGACGGCGTGGTGGCGTGCGGCGAACGAGTCGGCGCGGCCGCTGGGCGAGAAGACCTGCAGATCCTGGCAGCCCCGGGTGCGCAGCTCGGCCGCGACGACGCGGGCATAGGCACCGGTGCCCACGACCAGCGCGGTGGCCGGGACGCGGAACCGCTCCTCGGCGACGTCCAGGGCCACCGAGGCGATGGACCGTCCGGCGGCACCCAGCGACGTGGTCGAGGTGACCTGCTTGGCGGTCCGGGCGGCGGACTGGAAGAGCGCGTTGAGCAGGGTGGTCGTGGTGCCGGCGAGCTGGGCCGTGCGGAAGGCGCGGCCGACCTGACCGGCGATCTCGGCCTCGCCGACGACCATCGAGTCCAGGCCGCTGACGACCGAGAACAGATGGGCGGCGACCGGGGCGCCCACCCGCACCTTGAGCAGGGCGGTGGCCTCGTCGGGTTCGATGCCGGCGGCGGTGGCCACGGCGGCGGCCACCGCGTCGATCGCGTCGTGGAAACGACGCGCCTCGAGGTAGATCTCCAGGCGGTTGCAGGTCGCCACGACCACTGCCCCGAGGACGGGCGCGTCCAAGGAGGTGTCGGAGCCCGACCGGACGAGCTCCAGCACGGCGCGATCGAGCAGATCGCCGCCGGTGGTCAGCCGTTCGAGATGGGTGAGCTCGAGGTCGTGGTGACTGGCACCGAGAACCATGAGCATGATCTGAATGCTAGCGACGCGAACGGCGCGTCTCCACGAAGGCGACCCTTACCAGATGATCCGCCCCGGGCACCACCGGCGCAGGTCACATCGGCTGAGCTGGCCGGATGCACACCGGGCGGTGGAAACGGCCAGTTTGGACGCGGTCCAGATCACCTTTCCGCGACGGCCCGGCCGGGCACTCCCACCGCTCTGGGACGATGGGGGCACCATGGACACCCGCACGGATCACGCCCCCGCCCACCCAGCCCTGCCCGTCGACCACCCGCTCCGGGACGGCCGCACCACGGATTCCGCCCTGGTCACCGCGCTGGCCGGCCGGCCGACCGCCGGTCACCCCGTGTGGTTCATGCGGCAGGCCGGCCGCTCGCTGCCCGAGTACCGCGCGATCCGCGCCGGGGTCGCCATGCTCGACTCCTGCCTGGACCCGGACCTGGCCAGCGAGATCACCCTGCAGCCGGTGCGCCGCCACGGGGTGGACGCGGCCGTCCTGTTCAGCGACATCGTGGTTCCGCTCAAACTGGCGGGCGTGGACGTGGACATCGTCCCCGGCACCGGCCCGGTGGTCGCCCACCCCGTCCGGACCGCGGCCGACGTCGCCGCACTGCCCGTCCTGGATCCGGCGGCGCTCGCCCCGGTCGCGGAGGCGGTCGCCCGGACCGTCGCCCAGCTGGGCACCACCCCCCTGGTCGGCTTCGCCGGCGCGCCGTTCACCCTGGCGTCCTACCTGGTCGAGGGGGGTCCGAGCCGGGAGCACCTGCACACCAAGGCGATGATGCACGCCGACCCGGCGAGCTGGCACGCTCTGGCCGACTGGGTCGCCGGCATCACCTCGCAGTTCCTGCACGCCCAGGTGCTGGCCGGGGCGTCCGCCGTGCAGCTCTTCGACTCCTGGGCCGGCGCGCTGTCGCTGGCCGACTACCAGGCCTTCGTGGCCCCGCACTCGGCCGGGGTGCTGAGCCGGATCGGCGAGCTGGGCGTCCCCCGGCTGCACTTCGGGGTGGGGACCGGTGAGCTGCTGGTCGCCATGCGCGACGCCGGTGCGGACGCGATGGGCATCGACCATCGCATCCCGCTGGACGTGGCCAACTCCCGGCTCGGCGGCCGGACCCCGTTGCAGGGCAACATCGATCCCGCCCTGCTGTTCGCCGGGGACGACGCCCTGCACGCCCACGCCGCCGAGGTCATCGAGCGCGGTCGCGCGGCGCCCGGACACGTGGTCAACCTCGGTCACGGCGTGCCGCCGACCACCGACCCGGAGGTGCTGACCCGGCTGGTGGCGTTCATCCACGACCAGCCGTGACCGGGCCTGCGGTGGCGACGGGACGGTGGGACGTCGTGGTCGTCGGCGGCGGGGTGGCCGGTCTGCTCGTCGCCTGGGAGGCCGCGGCGGCCGGCCGCCGCACCCTGCTGCTGGAGGCCGGGTCCCGGCTCGGCGGCGCGGTCACCGCGCACCGGGTCGGCGGTCTGGCCGTCGACGCCGGTGCCGACTCCTACGCCCTGACCCGACCGGCGGTCACCCTGCTGATCGCCGATCTCGCCCTGGACGACGCGGTGGTGGCACCGAACCCGGTGGGCGCGTGGGTCCGGCACCGCGCCGGCGCCGCCCCGCTGCCCGCGAACGGCCTGCTGGGCATCCCGTCCCGACCGTGGACCGCCGACGTCCGACGGGTGATCGGCCTGGCCGGCGCAGCCCGGGCGAGCCTGGACCGCGTGCTGCCCGCCGGGACGGCGATGGGACCACGGGCCACCCTGGGCAGCGCGGTGCGCGGACGGCTGGGCTCCCGGGTGCTCGAGCGCCTGGTCCGGCCGGTGGCGGGTGGCGTCTACTCCGCCGATCCGTCGACGCTGGAGATGGACACGGTGACCCCCGGCCTGCGTGCCGCGGTGGCCGGGACCGGATCACTCTCCGCGGGTGCGGGGCGCATCCGCGGAGCCGCCGGACGCAGCGGATCGGCCGTCGCCGGGCTGCACGGCGGGATGAACACGTTGACCGACGCGCTGACCCGCGCCGCGACCGCGGCGGGCGCCGAACTGCGCACCGGGGCGGCCGTCCGGGCCGTGCGCCGCGACGCCGCCGGATGGGTCGTCGATCTCGGGTCGACGACGATCGCTGCGGCGGCGGTCGTGCTCGCCGTCCCCGGCGGGACCGCCGACGGTCTGCTGGCCGGCCTGGTCCCCGACGAGGCCCGGGCCGGCGTCGCCGCGGCCAGCACCCCGGTCCGCCTGGCCACCCTGGTGGTGCGCGCCCCGGAGCTGCACCGCGCCCCCCGCGGCACCGGCGTGCTCGTCGCCCCGGGGGTGACCGGGGTGCGGGCTAAGGCCCTGACCCACGCCACGGCCAAGTGGTCGTGGCTGGCCGAACGGGCCGGATCCGGTGTCCACGTGCTGCGGTTGTCCTACGGCCGGGACGAGGGACAGTGCTCTGCCGGGTCCGGCGGGCCCGATCTGCCCGATCCGGCCGACCTCCCCGCGCTCGCCCTGGCGGACGCCGCCGATCTGTTGGGGGTCCCGCTGCGGCCGGGCCAGGTGCTGGACACCGCCGTCGTCACGTGGGAGTCCGTGCTGCCGGCGCCCCGGGTCGGCCAGCGGGCCGCGGTCGCCCGTCTCCGGGCGGCCCTGGCGGCGCTGGGTCCGGAGCACCCGCTCGCGGTGACGGGCACCTTCGTCGCCGGCACCGGACTGGCCGCGACGGTCGCCGACGCCCGGGAGACCGCTCGACGGTTGCTGGATCCCACCCCGGCCGTGGACGCCCCCGGCCCCGCCGCGGACCAGGTCGACACCCGGCCGGCCGGCTGACCCTGGACCCCGGCACGTCATCTCGACCACATCCGCCCCCGTGACCCGGGGGCCCGCCGGGGATTGGGGGAGGATGGAGTCATGACATCGCAGACCGACGGGGCTCCGCAGGCCCCGGACGCGCACGCCCCCGCAGCGGCCGCTCCCGCCGATCCGGCGGCGCGCCGCGGCCCCACTGCGCGGGAGATCAACGCGCAGATCCGTTACACCACCTATGCCGTCTACCGCCGCACCGCCGAGTTCGACTCCCCGACCGAGAAGGCCGTCGAGGAGCTCACCCAGCTCGTCGCCGACCTGGCCGAGCAGGACGTCGTCATCCGCGGCTTCTACGACGTCTCCGGTCTGCGTGCGGACGCCGATCTCATGGTCTGGTGGCACGCCGCCACCCCGGAGAAGCTGCAGGACGCCGCCCGCGCGCTGCGCCGCACCGCCGTGGGCCGGACGCTCACCCCGTTCTGGTCGGCCATGGGCCTGCACCGGCCCGCCGAGTTCAACAAGGGGCACGTACCCGCGTTCCTGGCCGGCATGCCCGCCAAGGAGTGGGCCACCGTGTACCCGTTCGTCCGTTCCTTCGAGTGGTACCTGCTGCCGGACCAGGAGCGCCGCAGCATGCTGGTGGAGCACGGCATGATGGGCCGGGCCTACGACCAGGTGTTGTCCAACACCGTCGCCGCGTTCGCGCTCGGCGACTACGAGTGGCTGCTGGCCCTGGAGGCCGACGAGCTGCACGACACCGTCGACCTGATGCGCCATCTCCGTGCCTCCGGTGCCCGCATGCACGTGCGCGAGGAGACCCCGTTCTTCTCCGGCCGCCGGGTCGACGAGGCCGGTGTGGTCGAGGTGCTGTCATGACCGATCTCGCTGCCGCCCCCGGGACCGGTCCCGGCGCCACCGGCTCCGTCACCGCGACCACTGCCGGTACCGCGAGCGGTCCCGGCGTGCCCGGCTACGACGCCGTGCTGCTGGCCGGGTTCGGCGGGCCGGAGGGCCCGGACGATGTGATGCCGTTCCTGCGCAACGTGACCCGCGGCCGCGGGATCCCGGAGGAGCGTCTCATCGAGGTGTCCCACCACTACCAGGCCCTGGGCGGGGTCTCCCCGATCAACGCCCAGAGCCGCGCACTGCGCGAGGCCCTGGAGGCCGAGCTGCGTGGCCGCGGGATCGACGTCCCGGTCCTGTGGGGCAACCGCAACTGGGCACCGTTCGTCGGCGACACCATCACCCAGGCCCACCGGGACGGGCTCGTCCGGCTGCTCGGCGTGGCCACGTCCGCCTACTCGTCGTACTCCTCGTGCCGGCAGTACCGGGAGGACTTCGGCATGGCCCTGGAGCGCACCGGCCTCGTGGGGTCGGTACGGGTCGACAAGGTCCGGCCGTACTTCGACCAGCCCGGTTTCCTGGCCCCGTTCGTCGACGGCACCGTCGAGGCGCTGCGCGAGGCGTCCGAGAAGGGCCTGGCGGCAACCGATCTCGAGGTCGTCTTCACCACCCACTCGGTGCCGAACACCATGGGCGACTCATCGGGGTCGGCCACCCTGGACGACCACGGCAACGGTGGCGCCTACGTCACGCAGCACCTCGCGGTGGCCCGGGAGGTCATGGCGCAGGCGGAGAAGGCGCTGGGCGCTGCGGTGCCGACCTGGCAGCTGGGCTACCAGTCGCGGTCCGGCCCGCCGTCGATGCCGTGGCTGGAGCCCGACATCAACGACATCATCGACGATCTCGCCGCCGCCGGGCGTCGCGGGGTGATCGTGGTCCCGATCGGCTTCGTCTCCGATCACGTCGAGGTCATCTGGGATCTGGACAACGAGGCCCTGGAGACGGCGGAGAAGCACGAGCTGTTCTTCCGCCGCGTCCGGACCCCGGGCACCGATCCGCGTTTCGTCGCCGATCTCGCCGATCTCGTCGTCCGCCGACTGTCCGGGACGACGGTCGGCTACGGCGCCGGCGTGGATGCCAGCGCCGTGGACCTGCCGGCCCGACCGGACTTCTGCGCGCCGGGCTGCTGCCGGAACTCCCGCGGCGCCAAGCCCACCACCGCCGCCGTCGATTCCGCGGCCGACTGGGCCGGCCTCGAGGTCACCGGGTCCGCCCTGGTCGCCTCCGGCATCCCGGGGACCCTGCCGGCGTGACCTCCTCCCCTGCACCGCTCGGCGAGCCGGCGGGTGGTCCCGGTGTGCTGCGCGTCGGCACCCGGGGCAGCGCGCTGGCGCTGGCCCAGTCCGGCCAGATCGCCGGGCGGATCGCCGGGCACGCCCGGACATCGGTCGACCTGGTGACCGTGCGGACCGAGGGCGACGTGAATCTCGGCCCGCTGGCCAGCATCGGCGGCACCGGGGTGTTCGTCACCGGGGTCCGCACGGCCCTGCTGGCCGGCCGGGTGGACGTGATCGTGCACTCGCTCAAGGATCTGCCGACCGCGGCGGCGGACGGCATCGCGCTGGCCTCGGTGCCGGTGCGGGAGAACCCGTTCGACGCCTTGTGCGCCCGGGACGGTCTCACCCTGGACACCCTGCCGAGCGGTGCCCGGGTGGGTACCGGGTCCCCCCGTCGTGCCGCGCAGCTCCTGCTGCGCCGGCCCGATCTGGAGGTCGTGCCGGTCCGCGGCAACGTCGACACCCGACTGGGCCTGGTCACCTCCGGAACGGTGGACGCGGTCGTGCTGGCCGTGGCCGGGTTGGCCCGGCTGGACCGCACGGAGCGCATCACCCAGCAGTTCGGCCCGGACGAGATGCTGCCCGCACCCGCACAGGGAGCGCTCGCCGTGGAGGCGTTGACCATCGCCGCCGACGACGGCCCGTTCGCCGGCGCGCTGCGAGCGGTCGACGACCAGGACACCCGGGCCGCCGTGGTCGCCGAGCGGGCCCTGCTGTCGGTCCTGGAGGCCGGGTGCACCGCGCCGCTGGGCGCCTTCGCCGCGGTCCACGACGGTGAGCTCGCCCTGGCCGGGACCGTGTTGGCCGTCGACGGGTCGCGCGAGATCCGTGACGAGATCAGGGGTCCGGTGGCCGACGCGGCCGAGGTGGGTGCCGCCCTGGCCCGGCGGATGCTGTCCGCCGGGGCGGCCGCCCTGCTGGCCGCACCCCGGACGTGACGGGACCGCTGGCCGGCGTGCGGGTGCTCGTCCCCCGCCCGCCGGGCCGCGGGACCGCGCTGACCGGTCTGCTGCACGAGGCCGGCGCACAGGTGGAGGCCGTCCCGCTCATCTCCTTCGAGCCCCCCGCCGATCCCGGACGCCTGGATCTGGCCGTGCTCGATCTGGCCGCCGGGACGTGGGACTGGGTGGCGCTGACCTCGGTCACCGCCGTGGACGCCGTGCTGTCCCGGGCGGCCGCTCTCGCCGTCCATCCCCTGGTCCCGGCGGACACCCGGGTCGCCGTGGTCGGGCGGTCCACCGCGGACGCCGTCCGGGCCGCCGGGCTCCCCGTCGATCTGCAGCCCCCGGGGGCCGGCTCGGCGGCCGAGCTCGCTCGCGTCTGGCCCACCGGCGACGGCACCGTCCTCCTCCCGCGATCGGCGCTGGCCGCCGACGACCTCCCGGAGGCGCTGCGGGGCAGGGGGTGGACCGTCACCGAGGTCGATGCCTACCGCACCACCGTGCATCCGGTCCCGGACCGCATCGCCGCCGATCTGCGCAGCGGCGACCTCGGCGCGGTGCTCCTCACCTCGACCAGCACGGCCACCGCCCTGGCCGCGACCCCCCTGGCGGCCGGGGTGATCGTGGTGGCCATCGGCGCCGCCACCGCGCAGGCCGCGGTGGCAGCCGGGCTGACCGTCCACCGCATTGCCGAGCGCCCGTCCGACACCGGTCTGCTCGACGCCCTGCTCGACGCCGTCCCGCACCGGCGCGCACCCACCTCCTCCCTCGAACCCACCCACCCGGAGCGCTGACGATGCCCTTCCCCACCGAACGCCCCCGCCGGCTGCGCCGCACCCCGGCCATCCGCCGCCTGGTCGCCCAGACCCGGCTGCACCCGGCCGATCTCGTCCTGCCCATGTTCGTCAAGGAGTCGCTGACGCAGCCGCAGGCCCTGCAGTCGATGCCGGGGGTGGTGCAGCACACCCGGGACTCGCTGAAGGCCGCCGCCGTCGAGGCGGTCGCGGCCGGTGTCGGCGGGCTGATGATCTTCGGCATCCCCACCGAGCGGGACGCCGTGGGCAGCGCGGCCACCGAGCCCGACGGCATCCTCAACCTGGCCCTGGCCGATCTGGCCGCGGAGGTCGGCGGCGACACCGTGCTGATGGCCGACCTGTGCCTGGACGAGTTCACCGATCACGGCCACTGCGGGGTACTGCGGGCCGACGGCGCCGTCGACAACGACGCGACCCTGCAGCGCTACCGCGACATGGCCGTGGCGCAGAGTGCCGCCGGGGCCGACCTCGTCGGCACCTCCGGGATGATGGACGGCCAGGTCGGCGCGGTGCGTGCGGCGCTGGACGCGGTGGGCGCCACCGACACCGGGGTGTTCGCCTACGGGGCCAAGTACGCCTCGGCGTTCTACGGCCCGTTCCGCGAGGCGGTCGACTCCGCGCTGGTCGGCGACCGGCGCAGCTACCAGCAGGACCCGGCCAACCGCACCGAGGCCCGCCGCGAGGTCGCGCTGGACATCGCCGAGGGCGCGGACCTGGTGATGGTCAAACCGGCCATGAGCTACCTGGATATCCTCGCCGACATCGCCGGCGACCCGGCGGTCACGGTTCCGGTTGCCGCGTACCAGATCTCGGGTGAGTACGCGATGATCGAGGCGGCCGCGGCCAACGGCTGGATCGATCGCGATCGTGCGGTGTTCGAGTCGCTGACGTCCATCAAACGGGCCGGAGCCCAGATCGTGTTGACCTATTGGGCCGTGGAGGTCGCACAGCGACTCCGCGGCGGACAGGAGTGGTGATGACCGAACCGACGAGTGCCCCGGTGGAGGACAGCCCGGTCGACCCGGCGCTGCTCCCCCATCCGTCCGACGCGGTGGCCCGCCGCAGCGCGGCCCTGTTCGCCCGGGCGTCCAGGGTGATCCCCGGTGGGGTGAACTCGCCGGTGCGGGCGTTCCGCTCCGTCGGCGGCACCCCACGGTTCATGGTGTCCGGGGACGGGCCCCGGATCACCGACGCCGACGGGAACACCTACGTCGATCTCGTCGGGTCCTGGGGGCCGATGATCCTGGGCCACTCCCACCCCCCGGTCATCGCGGCCGTGCACGAGGCGGCGGGGCGCGGGCTCTCGTTCGGCACGCCCGGTGAGGGCGAGGTGGCGCTGGCCGAGGAGATCGTGAACCGGGTCGGTCCGGTGGAACAGGTTCGCCTGGTCTCCTCCGGGACCGAGGCGACGATGTCGGCCATGCGGCTGGCCCGTGGCTTCACCGGTCGCTCCAAGATCGTGAAGTTCGCCGGCTGCTACCACGGGCACGTCGACGCCCTGCTCGCCGCAGCGGGTTCCGGGGTGGCGACGTTCGCCCTGCCGGACTCCGCCGGGGTGACCGCGGCGACCACCGCCGAGGTCCTGGTGCTGCCGTACAACGACCTGGACGCCGTGCGGGCCGCGTTCGCCGCCCACCCCGGGGAGATCGCCGCGGTGATCACCGAGGCGGCCGCGGCCAACATGGGCGTGGTGACGCCGCTGCCGGGCTTCAACGCCGGGCTGGCGGAGATCGCCCACGCCGACGGCGCTCTGCTCGTCACCGACGAGGTGATGACCGGCTTCCGGGCCAGTCGCAGCGGCATGTACGGCTTGGACGGCGCGGTCGAGGGCTGGGCGCCGGATCTGATGACCTTCGGCAAGGTCATCGGTGGCGGGCTGCCCGTCGGCGCCTTCGGCGGGCGGGCCGACATCATGGCGTATCTCGCGCCACTGGGCCCGGTGTACCAGGCGGGAACGCTGTCCGGGAATCCGGTGGCCACCGCCGCGGGTCTGGCCAACCTGCAGGGCTGCACCGACGAGGTCTACCGTCACCTGGACGAGAAGGCTCGACAGGTAGGGGATCTCGCGTCCGAGGCGCTCGCCGCGGCCGGGGTCGCGCACGTCGTCCAGCGGGCGGGCACGCTGTTCTCCGTGTTCTTCACCGGTGATCCTGTGCAGAACTACGACCAGGCCCGCACCCAGGACGTCGCCGCCTATGCCGCGTTCTTCCACTCCATGTTGGAGCAGGGGGTGTACCTGCCGCCGTCGGCGTACGAGGCCTGGTTCGTCTCGGCCGCGCACGACGACGACGCCGTCCAGGAGATCGCCGACGCGCTGCCCGCGGCGGCCCGGGCGGCGGCGGCCGTCCAGGGCTGACCCGGGGGGACGGGCCACCGGGGGCCGCCCGGTGGCCCGGTCACCGGCACGCGCCCGGGCACCGACCGGTGTCGACCCGCGGACACCGGCCGGGACGACTCACCCGGCCGGTGACCGTGTCCGGCCGGCCCACTGTCGGTGCCCTGTGCCAGAGTCGGTCACGGATGCGCCGACCTGCGCCGGAGCACCCGCCCCACCCTGCACCGTGCCGAGGAGTCCGCCATGCCGCCCCGCCGTCGAACCGTCCCGGCCCCGCCACCGATCGATCTGGCCGCCCTGCGCGAGCGGTTGTCCGCCGGGTCGATCGTGCGGGTGGGGCTGGCGCCGTCCGCGCAGTTCCCCGAGGGCGGATCCGGTCGGGTCCGCACGATCGGTGACCCGGCGACCGACGGCGAGGAATTCCTGCAGGTCGAGGTCACGGTGAACGGCGCCCGGGACGTCCTGCCGTTCGCTCCCGGGGACCTCCGGCCGGTCACCCGCGCTGCCCGGACGGCCCGCGCGGTGCCGGACCTCGTCGCCCTGCCCGGGATCGGGACCGAGGTCAGCCCGTCGGACGTGCGGGCGCGGAACGGTTCCGCAGCCGCTCATCTCGCCTCCCGCAGCGGCCTCGCCGGGGACGCCCGCACCGGGCTCGGTTCGGCCGGTGCGTCGCACACCATGTTCTTCGAGGCACAGGAACCGGCCGGGAGCGCGCTCCCCGAACCGGCGGCCGACCCGCTGACGACCGCGACCTCCTCGCGGACCACATCCACCGACCGATCCGGGTCGCCCCTGGCCCCGGTCCCGAACCTCGACCCCGCTGCTGCACTGGCCGGGGTGGACTCCCGTCCCGCGGCCGAGGTGCGCGGCGACGCCCCCGCCCCGGTCCCACCGACCCGGCGGCGCCCCGCGCGCCGATCGGTCGCGATCGTCCCCGACCCCACGGACACCACCGGCGCAGCTGCCGACCCGGCCACCGACACGGCGAGCAGCCAGGCCGCTCCGGCCAAGCCGCGGGCCCGCGCTGCACGCGCCGCCGCCACCGGGTCTCCGACGGCAGCCGCCCCGGGCGCCCCGGCCGGCGGTGACCCGTCGACCGCGCCACGTCGTGGTGGCCGTCTGCCGGCCGTGAGCATCACGGTGTCGACGACGGCCGACGAACCCACCCAGTGGCGGATCGACGCCAAGGTCGGAGCCAAGGCCGTCGTCCGTTCCGAGGCGGTCTCCGCGGCGCGGGTGTGGGACATGGTCGAGGGCATGCGGACCCCGGCCCTGACCACCGCGGTCGGCGCCCTGCTGGACGAGCACCGACGGCTGACCCAGGCCCGGGCCGAGGCCCTGGCCGCCGAACTCGCCGGCGTCCAGGCCGAACTCGACTCGCTGCCGGCGGCGCCCCACCGCTGAGTCCGACGCAGCACCCGCCGCTGACGTGTGCCGGTGCTGGTCGGGCGGGTGCCGGTCGGGCAGGTGCCGGTCGGGCAGGTGCCGGTCGGGCAGGTGCCGGTCGGGCAGGTGCCGGTCGGGCGGGTGCATGTCGGGCGGGTGCACGTCGTGGTCCTGGGTCATCCCTGCACCTGGAGCCCTGCCCCGCGCTCGGCGGTGGCCAGGTGGCCGTCCTGGCTGGTGACCGCCACATCCCCGTCGAGGTCGGTGCGGAGCACCACCTCGGCCCCCGCGGCAGCCACCGCATCGAGCAACGACGGGGCGGGGTGGCCGTAGTCGTTGTCGACGCCGACCCCGATGAGCACCACCGGTGCGGCCACCGCGGCCAGGAAATCCGCGGTGACCCGCGCCGATCCGTGGTGCGGGGTCTTGAGCACGTCCGCACGGAGATCGGCACCCGCGTCGAGCAGGACGGTCTGCGCCTCCGGCTCGATGTCCCCGGTGAGCAGGATGCGCACCCCGGCCACCGTCGCCATCATCACCACCGACTCGTTGTTGGGATCGGACGCGGTGCCACGGAAGGGCTGGGTCGGACCCAGCACTTCCAGGGTGAGGTTCCCGCTGCGCCAGACGGTCCCGGCCGGGAGCGACACCAGCGGGACCGGGCCCAGGGTGCCGGGGATGGCCGTCCACGCCGGAGCCGGGGCGCGGTTCAGGCCGACCCCGACGGCGTCGACCTGCCGGCCGTCGAGCACGCCGGCGAGGCCGTCCACGTGATCGGCGTGCAGATGGGTGAGCACGGCCAGGGGGACCCGGGTGATGCCCAACCGGTCCAGACACCCGTCCATCAGGATGGGGTCGGGCCCGGTGTCGATCACCACCCCCACACCGGGTTCGCCCGTGGACAGCACCAGCGCGTCGCCCTGGCCGACCTCGCAGGCCACCACTACCCACCCGGCGACCGGCCACCCCGGCTCGACCACCTGCGCCGGCAGCAGCACCGACACCCCACCGACCAGGACGGCTGCGGCCAGGGCACGGATCCGTCGATTCCGCAGGACGAGGACGAGCACCACCGTCACCGAGGTCAGCACGGCCACCCCGCCCGGTGAGGCGGGCCACGGGAGGACGGCATCGGGCCACCGAGCCAGGGTGTGGGCCACGAACGCCATCCACTGCAGCAGGGGCGCGGCGCAGTGCGCGAGCACCACCCCCGCGTCCGGCCACCACGGCCCCACCGCCGCGCACAGCACCCCGAACAGCAGGGCGAGGGCCACCACCGGTGCGACAGCCATGTTCGCCGGGATCGACACCAGGGACACCGATCCGCTGAGCGCGACGATGACCGGCATGGTGACGATCTGCGCCGCCACCGGAACGGCCAACACCGTCGCCCACCCCACCGGCCAGCCCCGGTCGCGCAGGGACCGGGTCCAGACCGGTACGAGCAGCACGAGTCCGGCGGTGGCCAGCACGGACAGGGCGAAACCCGCCGACAGCGCCAGATCCGGGTCCGTCAGGAGAAGGGCGATCACCGCCCAGCACAGGGCCGGGAGCGCCGTGCGCCCCCGGCCGAGCAGCAGGGCGACCAGACCGATGCTCCCCATGACCGCGGCGCGCATCACGGACGGCTGCGCACCGACGACGAGGACCAACGCGACGGTCACCACCGCTCCCCCGACGACGGCGGTGCGCAGACCCACCCGACGCAGGAGCAGGACGACGGCGCCGCACACCACGGTGAAGTGCGACCCGGAGACCGCGAGCAGATGGGCCAGGCCGGTGGCCTTGGCGTCCGCGTCCAGCTGAGGCTCGACGCCGCTGGTGTCCCCGACGACCAGACCGACGAGCAGCGCACCGGCCTCGGGCGGCAGACTGGATGCACTGTCTCGCAGGTTCTCCCGCACCGTGGCGGCGGCGCCCTGGTACCACGGCGCGGTCCGGCGGAGGTCCGGGCCACCCCGGGCCTGCAGGGTGATGGTCGGCAGGCCCGCCCACTCCCCGGCGCTCAACCGGCCGCGCACCGTCAGTTGCGCGCCGGGAACCACGGTGCGCCAGTCGGCCCCGGTCGCGAACACCTGGACGTCGGCGTCGACCGGTCCGTCCTGCTGCGAGGTCAGCGCGTGCACGGTCACCCGCCACCGGGGTGCGGCCGGCGCCGATCCGTCCGAACCCTCGGCGCCCCCGCCCGGCCCACCGACGACCGCCCGCGGGAAGGAGGTCACCTCGACCGTGAGCTCGGCCGCGGATCCGGCCCGGGCGGCGACACTCACCGGGTCGGCCGCACGCCGGTCGCTGTGCAGACCGCTGACCCACGCCGACCCCGTCAAGCAGGCGACCACGGCGATCCAGGCCCAACGCCGCGGTGAGCGGCGGACCAGGAACAGCACCCCCGCCCCGGCCGGAACGACCCACCACCGCATCCCGGCCGACGGACCGAGCAGCGCACCGGCCCACACGGCGGCAGCCGGGCCGAGTGAGCGGAGATCGAGGGGGGCGACGACGTCCTCGTGGTCGGGGTCGGCCGGCCGCTGGTCCCGCGGGAGCCGCCGGCGCCACGCCCGGCCGACGTCCGGGTCGGTCGTGTTGCTCCCGCCGGGAGCCGCGGACCGCCACACCCGCACTGCGCAGCTCACACGGTCACCAACGGCTGCAGCTGCGCGTAGCGGGCGGGGCCGATACCCGAGACCTCCTGCAGCTGGCCGACATCGGTGAACGGGCCGTGCTCGGTGCGCCAGGCGAGGATGGCCTGCGCCATCACCGGCCCGACACCGGGAAGGTCCTCCAGGGCCGCCTGATCGGCGGAGTTCAGATCGAGCAGGCCGGTGCCTCCACCTGCCGCGCCCACTGCACCGGCCGCGCCGACCGATGAGGGAGCGCTCCCGGGAGCCACCCGGGACACCCCGGCCGGCGCAGGCTCGGCGGCGGACCCGATGACCACCGAATCGCCGTCGGCCAACCTGGCCGCCAGGTTCAGGCCGGTGAGATCGGCCTCGGCCGTCGGCCCACCTGCGGCGGCGACCGCGTCGGCGACCCGGGAGCCCGGCGGCAGGGTGACCAGGCCGGGTGCGACCACCCGACCGGTCACCGAGACCACGACCTCCACCGGCACCGGCACCGGCACCGGAGCAGCCGGAGCCGGGTCGGCCGGCGAACCCGACGCCGCCGACGACCCGGAGGCGACACCGCCGGGGGCGGTCGGGGCGGGACCTGCTCCGGTGTGTGCACCTGTCGGTGCCACGTCGCCGGACGACGCCGACCCCGGGTCGGTCACCGGCGCCAGGACGGTCGCGGCGACCGGCTGCGGGGTCGGCCCGCCCGTCCACACGGCCACAGCGGCGACCACTCCGGCGACCAGGGCCACGGACACGAAGACCACCGCTCCGCGACGCCCCGGGTCGACCCGCGCCTCACGGATCGGTTCCGGCACCCAGCGCTCGGCGAGCCGACCCCAGGACCGGCGGCGGATACGCCGCGCCCGCCACCGGACCGGTGACTCCCCGCCCCCGTCCTCGTCCCCGAGGTCGGCCTGGTGGTCGCCATCGTGATCATGGCCCCGGTCACCCGCCCCCTCGGACGGGAGCCGGCCGGGGGCCGACGTGTCGGGATCCGACCAGTCGGCATCCGACCAGTCGTCGATCGGCGGGACGCAGTGGCGATCCGTCCGGTCGGCGGCCGGCCGGACGCGATCGGAGGGTGACCGGTCGGCGGTCGCGGGCCCGGAGGCAGAGGACACACCGGGGACCCGACCGCCCGTCGCGGGCGAGCGGACCGTCCGGCGGCCTGGTTCTCCCTCCCCGGGAGGACCCGTCGTCACCCCCGGGACGCCGGCCTCGTCCGCGGCCCATGTCCCGGCCGGGTCACCGACGGAACCGCCGCCGGGAACGGGGCCGGAGCCGACGGGGACGTCGGACCACGGGGTCCACCCGGCTGCCGGGCGCGGCTTTCCACCGGTCGGCGGTGGGGCCCCGGGCGGTTCGGGCGACACGGCGCGCAGGGCCTGCAGGCGCGGTCGGGAATCCGGACGGGAGGGCATGGACCGACGGTAGGGACCGCGCCCCCGGCCGGGGCGTCCTCGGCCCGGGGTGGGGATGGAACCCGGTCATGGGGACAACCGCACGCGCCGACCGACACCGGTAGGAGTCCGGCGCCGTCAGAGTCCGGCGACCTCGTCGTCCTCGGTGGGCAGCACGACGCCACCCAGTCCCGCGTTGTACGCGTGCAACCGCCACCGCCCGTCCATCCGGTGCAACGCCACCCAGTGGCAGTTGCCCACCCCGACCAGGGTCGACCAGGAGGTCTCCGGCAGACCGAGCAGCAGCCCGGTGAGCCCGACGATGAGGCCGCCGTGGGCGACCAGCAGGGCGCGGCGGGCCGGGCCGGCGTCCAGCTCGCGCACCACCTCGACCGCCCGCTGCGCGACCTGCCAGCGCGACTCCCCCTCGGGCGGTGCGGCATGACTGGTCGTCGTCCGCCATGCCTGCCACTCGTCGGGCCAACCCGCCTCGACCTCGTCGCGGGTCAGTCCCTCCCACAGGCCCAGGGAGGTCTCCCGCAGGCGTGGGTCAGTGGACACGGCGAGGTCGGTGAGCACGGCGACCGCCGACGCGGTCTCGCGGGCCCGCATCAGGTCGGAGGACACGATGACCTCGGGCGCCAGGGCGACCACCGACGGAGCCGCCTCCCGGGCCTGTCGACGCCCACGCGCGTTCAGCTGGGTGTCTCGGTGGCCCTGCAGCCGGTGGGCGGCGTTCCACTCGGTCTCCCCGTGCCGGAGCACGATGAGGTGTTCCAGGGTCACCGACCGCTCCCGGCACCTTCCGGGCCACCGGCCGCGAGATCCCCGGCCTCGTCGGCGACGTCGAGGGTGTCGTCGGTCGGGTCGTCGCCCTCACCGGTGGCGCCGGTGTCGTCGCGGACACCGTCCGCACGCACCCCCTGGGCGTCGAGGCCCTCGGCGTCCAGGCCACCGTCGACGGTGAGATCGTCACCGGTGACAGCCCCGGCGGACAGATCGGCGGCCGGGCTGTCGGCGCCCTCGTTCGCGACGGGGGTCACGGCGGGGGCGGCGGACTGCTCCACGGCCGGCGCGTCGGCGTCGACGAACGGGATCGACGGGCAGTCCTTCCACAGTCGGTCCAGGGCGTAGAACACCCGCTCCTCGGAGTGCTGGACGTGCACGACGACGTCCAGGAAGTCCAGCAGCACCCAGCGCCCGTCCCGCTCACCCTCGCGACGCACGGGCTTCTCGCCCGCCTCGCGCATCTTCTCCTCGACGGCGTCGACGATGGACGACACCTGTCGCTCGTTGGTGCCGGTGACCACGACGAAGCAGTCGGTGATGGCCAACCGATCGGACACGTCGATGATCAGGATGTCCTTGGCCAGCTTGTCGGCCGCGGCCTGGGCAGCGGTCTGCGCCAGGGTCAGTGCACGCTCGGTGGCGGTCACAGTTCTCCTTCGATACTGCGGCTGGTCGTCTCTCGACCGGCCGGGACGCCACCGTGGTCGACGGTGGCGATGGGGGTGGTTCGGGGATGGCCCGGGTGGTCGGACGTGGGGGCGTAGAGGCCGTGCTTGCCGATGTACTGCACGACGCCGTCGGGTACGAGGTACCAGACCGGCGCCCCCCGGCCGACCCGTTGCCGGCAGTCCGTCGACGAGATGGCCATGGCCGGGATCTCGATGAGGGTCACCGAGTTGTCCGGTAGGGCGATGTCGGCCAGGTCGATCTCGAAACCCGGGCGGGTGACGCCGATGAAGTGGGCCATGCCGAACACCTCGCCGACGTCCTTCCACCCGGTGATCGCGTTCAGGGCGTCGGCGCCGGTGATGAAGAACCACTGCGCGTCGGGCTCGGCCGTGCGCAGGTCCCGCAGGGTGTCCCGGGTGTAGGTCGGCCCGGGGCGTTCGATGTCGACCCGGGACACGGTGAACCGGGGGTTGGCGGCGGTGGCGATGACCGCCATCAGATAACGGTGCTCGGCCGGGCTGACCCGGCTCTTCTGGTACGGCTGACCGGTGGGGACGAACACCACCTCGTCCAGGTCGAACCGGTGCGCCACCTCCGAGGCGGCCACCAGGTGCCCGTGGTGGATCGGGTCGAAGGTGCCACCCATGACGCCGATCCGGCGGCCGGTGGGCCGGGTCGCGGTCGTCACGAGGCGTCCCGCGTCTGACCGGTCCCGGTGACGACGTACTTGCTGCTGGTCAGCTCGGCCAGGCCCATCGGCCCCCGGGCGTGCAGTTTCTGGGTGGAGATGCCGATCTCGGCGCCGAAGCCGAACTCGCCGCCGTCGGTGAACGCGGTCGAGGCGTTGACCATGACGGCCGCCGCGTCGACCCGGGCGGTGAACGCCTGGGCGGAGGTCAGCGACCCGGTGACGATGGCCTCGGTGTGACCGGTGCCGTGGCGGCCGATGTGCTCCACCGCCGCGTCCAGATCGGCGACGACGGCGACGGCGATGTCCAGGGACAGGAACTCGGTGTCCCAGTCGGCGTCCACGGCGGGCACGACCCCGTCCTGCGGGCCGACGAGATCCAGCACGGCGGTATCGGCGTGCACGGTGACGCCGGCCCCGACCAGGGCGCGGACCGCCGCCGGCACGAACGATCGGGCGACATCGGCGTGCACGAGCAGGGTCTCGGCCGCGTTGCACACCGAGGGCCGACGGGTCTTGGAGTTCAGCAGGATCTCGAGCGCCATCGCCGGATCGGCATCGGCGTCGACGAAGACGTGACAGTTGCCGACACCGGTCTCGATGACGGGCACGGTGGAACCGTTCACCACGGCCTGGATGAGCCCGGCCCCACCCCGCGGGATGATCACGTCGACCAGACCGCGCGCGGTCATCAGGTGGGTGACCGAGTCCCGGTCGGTGCCCGGGACGAGCTGGACGGCGGCATCCGGCAGCCCGGCGGAACGCCCTGCGGTGGCGAGGATCTCGACGAGGACGGCGTTGGACGCCGCGGCCGAGGCGCTGCCGCGCAGCAGGGCGGCATTCCCGGACTTGACCGCGATGCCGGCGGCGTCGACGGTGACATTGGGACGGGCCTCGTAGACGATGGCGACCACGCCGAGCGGGACCCGGACCTGGGTCAGCTGCAGACCGTTGGGCAGCACCGACCCGCGCAGGACCGTGCCGACGGGGTCGGGCAGGGCGACCAGGTCGACCAGCCCCTGGGCCATGGCCTCGACCCGGGCCGGGGTCAACCGCAGCCGGTCGACCAGGGAGGCGGCCGTCCCGGCCCGCTCGGCCCGCTCCACGTCCCGGGTGTTGGCGGCGAGGATCTCGGATCCGCGCTCGCGCAGGGCCGCCGCCATGGCCAGCAGGGCCGCGTTCTTGGCCGTACTCGTCAGCTGGGCCAGGGCCCGGGCGGCGGGCCGGGCCGCGCGGGCGCAGTCCAGCACCTCCGCCCCGGATGCGGTGCGCAGCAACGGTTCGACCGGCGCACCGGTGTCGACCGGGCCGGTCGCGGGGACCACCGTGGGCGTGACCATCTCAGACTCCCGGGATCGAGGGGGCGGGTGCGGTGGCGGGCTCGGTGACGACGACCAGGTCGTCGGCGTGCACGACCTCGTGCTGCAACTCCTCGGGCAGTGCCGACAGCGAGCGGCCCATGATCGCCGGCAGCTCCGTGGAGTCGTGCCCGACGAAGCCCCGGGCGACCACGGTGCCGTCACCGGACACCAGCTCGACGACGTCGCCGGAGCCGAAATCGCCACGTACGGCGGTGATCCCGGCCGGCAGCAGGGACTTGCGGCGGCCGGTCACGGCGGCGACCGCGCCGTCGTCCAGCACGAGGGACCCGACCGGGTGGGCGGCGTGCCGGAGCCAGAACAACCGTGCCGACGTGCGCCGGTGGGCCGGGGCGAAGACGGTGCCGACGGTCGGACCGGTGTCCGTGTCCGAGCGGTCGGCCGGATCGGACCCGGCGCCGACCGCGAGGGCAGCCGCGGCCTGGCCGGCCGAGGCCAGCAGCACCGGGATGCCCGCACCGGTGGCGGTGAGCGCGGAGGTCAGCTTGGACGCCATCCCCCCGGTCCCGACGTCGCTGCCCCGGGCGTCGGCGGACACCCCAATCAGCGCGGCGGCGTCCGGCACGTACCCGATCCGCCGGGAGGACGGCAGCGCCGGATGGCCGGTGTAGAGAGAGTCCACGTCGGAGAGCAGGACCAGCGCCTGCGCGCCGACCAGATGGGCGACGAGGGCGGCCAGTCGGTCGTTGTCACCGAACCGGATCTCCGCAGTGGCCACCGTGTCGTTCTCGTTGACCACGGGGACGACCCCGAAGGACAACAGCTTGCCGAAGGTGCGCTGGGCGTTGCGGTAGTGCGCACGACGCACGACGTCGTCGCTGGTGAGCAGGACCTGCCCGACCGTGAGGTCGTGCCGGGCGAAGGAGACGGCGTACCGCTCGGCGAGCAACTGCTGGCCCACGGAGGCCGCCGCCTGCTGGGTGGCCAGATCGCGCGGGCGCCGCTTGAGCCCGAGCGGGGCCAGCCCGGCCGCGATGGCGCCGGAGGACACCAGCACGACCTGGCTGCCCTGCCGGACGCGTCCGGCGACGGCGTCCACCAGACCGTCCAGCCGGCTGGGGTCCAGCCCGCCGAGCGCGGTGGTCAGCGACGAGGAACCGACCTTGACGACCACGACCCTGGCGCGACCCACGGCCTGCCGGGTCGCCCGCTCCGCACCGGCGTCCGGCATGACGGCATCGACGCCGGGGACGACCCCGGTCGCACCCTGGCTCACCGTCATGCCCTCACTGCCCTCTGCTCCTGACCCCAGCTCGTCGACCACGCGACTCGCGAACCTCCCGGCTCGCGAGTCCTCAGCGTCGACTGCCCGGGGGCTCCTGGTCGGTCCGGTAGTCGTCGACGTCCAGGCCGCGCCGCAACCGGTGCAGCGCCTTGCGCTCCAGGGCGCCGATCCGGTCGGTCTGGTCCAACCGGATGTCGGTGCCGCGTTCGCTCTTGATGTACGCCATGCCACCGCCGGTGGTCGGTTCCCAGTCGAAGGTGATGCCGCCGATGGTGACCGGGGCACCCGCGACCGCGCCCGCCTTGGCCAGCGCGTCCTCGACACCGAGCCGGGCCAACCGGTCGGCCAGATACCCGATGGCCTCGTCGTTGTTGAAGTCGGTCTGCCGGATCCAGCGCACCGGGCGTTCCCCGAGCACGATGAACGCGCCGTCCTGCTCCGGATCGGGCAACACCTCGAACTGCTGGTCGTTGACCGCCCGGGGACGCAGCACGATGCGTGCCGCCGGAGCGGCGGGCCGGTTGACCCGGTCGGCCACGACGGCCTGGGCGAGCGCGTACCGCAGGGCGGGCAGCCCCTCGTGCGTCGCGGTCGAGATCATGAAGACCTGGTAGCCGGCCGCCTCGAGATCGGGCTTGACGAACTCCGCCAGCTCCCGGGCCTCGGGGATGTCGATCTTGTTCAGCACCACCAGGCGGGGCTTGTCGGCCAGATCGGTGGCCAGCGACGGGGTGTACTGGGCCAACTCGGACTCCAGCGCGGCGATGTCGCCGGCCGGGTCGCGGTTGCCCTCGAACGTCGCGCAGTCCACCACGTGGGCCAGCACGGAGCACCGCTCGATGTGCCGGAGGAACTCCAGCCCGAGCCCACGGCCCTGGCTCGCGCCCGGGATGAGACCGGGCACGTCGGCGATGGTGAAGACCTGCTCTCCGGCGGTCACCACACCCAGGTTGGGCTCCAGGGTGGTGAACGGGTAGTCGGCCACCTTCGGCCGGGCCGCGGACAGCACCGAGACCAGGGACGACTTGCCCGCACTGGGGAAGCCGACGAGACCCACGTCGGCCACGGACTTCAGCTCGAGCACGATCTCGGCGATCTCGCCCTCCTCGCCGAGGAGGGCGAAGCCGGGGGCGCGGCGGGCACGGGAGGCCAGCGCGGCATTGCCGAGCCCACCGCGGCCACCGCGGGCGGCGACGTACTGGGTGCCGGCCCCGGTGAGGTCGGCCAGCATCTCGCCGGACTCGGACAGCACGACGGTGCCGTCCGGCACGGCCAGGTCGAGGCTGGTGCCGTTGGCTCCGTCGCGACTGTCCCCGGCACCGGGCTTCCCGTTACCGGCCTTCGCGTGGGGCCGGAAGTGGAAGTCCAGCAGGGTGTGCACATTGGCGTCGACGGTCAGCGTCACGTCACCGCCATTGCCCCCGTCACCGCCGTCGGGGCCGCCCAGCGGCCGGAACTTCTCGCGATGGACGGAGGAACATCCGTCACCGCCGTCGCCGGCCTGCAGGTGCAGAACGGCACGATCCACGAACCGTGCCATGGAGTTCTCCTTCTGTGCTGGGCACCGGTCGGGCTCGCACCCGACCGGTCCCCGATCGCTTCACCGGAATGTCCGGCTGGACTGCGTGGCGGGCGAACCCCACGCGGCCCTGTCCTGCACCGCACCCGAGGATCCGGGCCCGGAAATGCCGCCAGGGGCGGCCCCGTAGAACGGGACCGCCCCTGGCGAGGGTCTGTCGACCGTGCCCGAACTCAGACGCCCGCGTCGGCGGTGACGAGCTCGGCGACCGGAGCGGCCGGGATCGCGATGTTGACGGTCTTGCGGCCACGCTTGCTGCCGAACTCGACGACACCGGCGGTGAGGGCGAACAGGGTGTCGTCCTTGCCGCGGCCCACGCCGACTCCCGGGTGGAACTTGGTGCCGCGCTGGCGGATGAGGATCTCGCCGGCGCCGACGGTCTGGCCGCCGAAGCGCTTCACGCCCAGGTACTGGGCGTTGGAGTCGCGACCGTTGCGAGAGCTGGATGCGCCCTTTTTGTGTGCCATGTCGAATCCCTCTCTCAGCCGGCGGAGACGGCGATGCCGGTGACCAGGACCTGCGTCAGCGGCTGGCGGTGCCCCTGGCGCTTGTGGTACCCGGTCTTGTTCTTGAACTTGTGGATGACGATCTTGGGGCCCTTGGTGTGGGCGACGACCTCGCCGGACACCGTGACACCGGCCAGTGCGGCCGCGTCCGCGGTCACCTCTGCGCCGTCGACGACCAGGACAGCCGGCAGGGTCACGGCAACGCCGGGCTCACCCTCGAGCTTCTCGATCTCGATGACGTCACCCTCGGCGACCTTGTACTGCTTGCCGCCGGTCTTGACGATCGCGTACATCGTGAACGCGCCTTCCTGCCTGTCGAATCTGCCTGTGGTGTTCGCACCCTGCCGGCCGGAATGGGCCTGCGGATGTGTCCTCGGTGGGCGCCCGGACGACGTGAGCCGGTCCTGGGCACCGCGAAGCCCGCTGCACGCAGCGGGCCGACCTCTGACGATACGCGATCGGGGACGTCCCCGGCAAACCGCCGGGGACGCCGTCCGTCACGCTCGTCCGGTCACGCGAGCCCGGTCATGCCGGCCCCGCCGTGTCCGGTGCCGGGACGGTGGCTGCCGGGCCGGCCGGCCGCGACGCGGCCCGCCGACGACGCGGAGCGGCCGCCGCCGCCGGTGTGTCCGTGCCGACCTGCGGGGCCTCGGTCTGCTGGCTGTCGGTCTGCGGGGTGTCGGCCTGCTGGCTGTCGCCCGGCGC
Source organism: Nakamurella flavida (assembly GCF_030811475.1). Lineage (NCBI taxonomy): Bacteria > Bacillati > Actinomycetota > Actinomycetes > Nakamurellales > Nakamurellaceae > Nakamurella > Nakamurella flavida. The sequence continues at coordinate 4,164,007 of NZ_JAUSQV010000001.1, read as the reverse complement.
CGCCGGGGGCGGCGTCGCCGGTGCCGGGTCGACCCGGACCTCCGTCGGGGGCGTCAGCACGATGTCGACGGCCGCGGCGGTGGCCGGCGCTCCGGCGGGACGACCCGCGGCCCGTCGACGCCGGGGCCGGGCCGCCGCCGGCTCGGTCGCGGCCGCCGCTGCGGGTGTCGCCACAGCGGATTCGGACGGACCGGACGTGCCGGTCTCCGGGACGGGCGAACGGTCCGCACGCCCCGCTTCGGCGTCGGTCGAGGTGTCGGGCGCCCCGGCGATCCGGTTGCTGCGCCGGACCGGGCGTTCGACGGTGGCCAGCGAGCTGGGACCGGCCGACTGCACCGCGGCGACCGCCGCGGAAGCGGCGGCGTCCCGAGACCAGGAGTCGTCCTGGGTGGGGCGGCCCCGACGCGCACCGCGCCGGCCACGCCCCGGCCGCTCGCCGTCGTCCGTCGCGTCGGCGCCGGCCGGGACGGCGATCTCCACCGCGCCCACCTCGTCCGCGCCCAGTTCCATGGTCGGCGCGTCCGGCACCTCGGCCGGCCCGGCGTCGACCGCGGTCGCGGGCCCGTCGTCGACCAGCTCGGCCTCCGCCTCCGGGATCAGGGCGTCCAGGCCGAGCGCCGTCAGGTCGAGCGGCTCGATCTCGTGACTCGCGTCCGTTCCCGCGGGGGTCCCCTCGGAGGACCGCCCGTCCAGGTCGGCGACGAGCTCGAGCAGGTCCTCGCCGGTCTCCTCCCGACGGGTCCGCGGCTTGGGGCCGCGCAGATCCGGCGGGCGGACGGCGGCGACGGGGACCGTGCGTACCGGCGGGGTGTCCGCGACCTCGCGGCCACGTCCGCGGCGGGCCTTGGGGGCGCGCCGCTCCTGCGGGGCCTCCTCGATCGTCGCGGGGTCGACCGGCTCGTCGTGCAGCACGACACCACGACCGTGGCAGGTCGGACAGGGCTCGGAGAACGCCTCCACCAGCCCGGTGCCCATCCGCTTGCGGGTCATCTGCACCAGACCCAGCGAGGTCACCTCGGCGACCTGGTGGCGACTGCGGTCCCGGCCCAGGCACTCGGTGAGCCGGCGCATGACCAGCTCCCGGTTCGCTTCGAGCACCATGTCGATGAAGTCGACGACGATGATGCCGCCGATGTCCCGCAGGCGGAGCTGGCGGACGACCTCCTCGGCCGCCTCCAGGTTGTTCTTGGTGACGGTCTCCTCGAGGTTGCCGCCCGAGCCGGTGTACTTCCCGGTGTTGACGTCGATGACCGTCATGGCCTCGGTGCGGTCGATGACCAACGATCCGCCCGAGGGCAGGTGGACCTTGCGTTCCAGGGCCTTGGCGATCTGCTCGTCCACTCGGTAGGCGGCGAACACGTCAGCGTGGTCGCCGGAGTAACGGGAGACCCGGTCGGCCAATTCCGGCGCGACCTGGTCGACGTACTGCTTCACCGAGTCGTAGGCCTGCTCACCGTCGATGACCAGCGCCGAGATGTCGGAGTTGAACAGGTCACGGATGACCTTGATGAGGGTGTCGGGCTCCTCGGACAGCTGGGTCGGCGCGGCCTGCTTGGCCTCGGCGCGGGTGGTGATGTCCTGCCACTGCGCGGTCAACCGCTCGACGTCGCGGATCAGCTCCTCCTCGGGAACCCCCTCGGCGGCCGTGCGGATGATCACCCCGGCGTCGGCGGGCACGATGCGGTCGAGGATGCCCTTGAGGCGCTTGCGCTCGGTGTCCGGGAGCTTGCGGGAGATGCCGGTGGCCCCGCCGGCCGGGACGTAGACCAGGAAGCGTCCGGGCAGCGAGATCTGGGTGGTGAGCCGGGCGCCCTTGTGCCCGACCGGGTCCTTGGAGACCTGGGCCAGCACGGTGTCGCCGCTGGACAGCGCGGTCTCGATGCGCCGGGCCTTGCCGTGCAGGCCGGCCAGCTCCCAGTTGACCTCACCGGCGTAGAGCACGGCGTTGCGGCCGCGCCCGATGTCGACGAACGCCGCCTCCATGGAGGGCAGCACGTTCTGCACCTTGCCCAGGAAGATGCTGCCGATCATCGACGCGGTGCCGGCCCGGGAGACGAAGTGCTCGACGAGCCCACCGTCCTCGAGCAGGGCGACCTGGGCCAGGTCACCGCGCTGCCGGACGGCCATGACGCGCTCCACCGATTCCCGGCGGGCCAGGAACTCGGCCTCGGACAGGATCGCCGGACGGCGACGGGAGGAGTCCCGGGAGTCCCGGCGACGCTGGCGTTTGGCCTCGAGCCGGGTCGACCCGCGGATGCCCTGCACCTCGGACGCGGCGGAGGCGGCCGACTGCAGCGCCACCTCGGTGCGCGGGGCGCGGGGTTCGCGGACGTGCACGACGGTGTTGTCGGGATCGTCCTCGTGCGGAGCGTCGTCGTTGGTGCTGCGACGGCGGCGGCGACGGCGGCGGCGGGTGCCCTGACCGGTGCGGTCGTCGTCCTCCTCACCGTCCTTGTCGTCACGGTCCTTCTCGTCGTCGTCCTTCTCGTCGTCCCCGTCGTCGTCACGGGCGGCGCCGCCACGGTCGGAATCCTCTGCGGGGCGGCCGTCCGAGCCGGGACGCCGGTCCGCGTCCTCGTCCTCGTCGTCACCGGCGGCGTCGTCGGTGGAGGCGTCGTCCCCGGTGTCGGCCTGCCCGCCGCGGCCGGAACGGCGGCGGGAGCGGCGCGCCCGGGGGGTTCGCCCGGTGGCGACCTCCTCCGGGGCGTCGTCGGTGTCCGCCTCGGAGTCGGGAGCGGTGGCCGGGGCGTCGCCGCCGTCCTCGCCCACGGTGTCGTCGGCGTCCGTGGTGGTGCTGTCGTCGTCCTGCACGCGGCCCCGGCCACGGCGGCCGCGGCGGCGGCGGCGGCCCCGCCCGCCCGCCTCGTCGTCGAGTGCGGCGGCGTCCTCGTCGCCACCCCGGTCGTCACCGGTGGTGTCGGTCGAAGTGGTGTCGGTCGAAGAGGTGTCGGTCGAGGCGGTGGTCTCGGCGGTGGCGGGCGGGGTGCTGTCGGCCACCGGCGCGCCGGCATCGGCCCCGTCGGTCGTGGTGCTCTCCAGGGTGGCCTGGTCGTCCGACTCCGCCGCGCGTCGCGGGGTCCGGCCCCGGCGGCGGCGCGGGGCAGGCTCGTCGGTGGCCTCGTCTCCGGGCGTCGCGCGGGCCGGCGTCTCCCCGGCCGCGGGCGGCAGGAAGAGGGGCGAGATGGCGGCACCGAGGATGGGCGGCGTCTCCGGCACGGCGGGGACCTCCGGCGCGGGCGCGGTGGTGGCGGCCGCGGGGGCACCACCGACCAGCTCACCCAGCAGCTCCCGGGCGACGGCGCCGTCGACCGCGGCCTGGACGGAGGTCACGGTGATCCCGCGAGCGGCCAGCAACGGGAGCAGCTGCTTGGTCGTCAGGCCGGCGGCCTTGGCGAGCTGGTGCACCCGGGGACGGGCGGGCAACGCGGCCAGGGCCTCGTCGAGTGCGGTGGTGGGGACATCGGGCATGAATACGGTTCCTCTCCGGGGGCCCCGGGCGCGTTCTGGACGCGGCCGCACAGGAACCCTGAAATGTTCTGGTCCGCCGTCCCGCGGCCACGATGAGCGATCATCGGACCCGCGGAGTGCGGGAAGTCTTCGGTCGGTCTGCCGGCCGATCGACGCGACCCACCCCAGCCGACCCGGTGTCACACGCACCTGATCAGCCCGGTCGGGAGCCCGACCCTGCCGGGTCCACATCGGTGAGACCGATGACGGACCGTGCTCAGTATCCCACACGGTCCGTCCCACACCGGGCAACGACCGCCGGTGTGGATCATTCCGGGCGGGGCGGGAACCGACCCACGCCCCCGTGGACCAGGAGGACAGATGACCGACGGACCCGTGGTGCTGGTGACCGGCACCTCCAGCGGTATCGGCGCCCACGCCGCCGCACAGTTCGCCCGCTCGGGCGCCCGGGTGGTGGCCACCGTCCGCGACACCACCCGCGCCGACACGGTGCGCCGCCTGGCCGGGCCGGCCGCCGACCGGCTGGACGTCCGAGCGCTGGACGTCACCGACGAGCACGGCGCCGCCGAGCTCGTCCAGGCGATCGAGGCCGACCACGGGGGCATCGACGTGCTGGTCAACAACGCCGGACGCGGGTCGGTGGCCACCCTGGAGCAGCTGAGCACCGCTGACCTGCGGGACCAACTGGACGTCAACTACCTGGCGGTCGCCGCCCTGACCCGGCTGGTCCTGCCGGGGATGCGCCGGCGCGGGTCGGGCCGGATCGTCACGGTGACCAGCGTCGGAGGCGTGGTCGGGCAGCCCTTCGCGGACGCGTACTGCGGGGCGAAGTTCGCCGTCGAGGGCCTGATGCAGTCCCTGGCCCCCGTGGTGGCCCGGTTCGGCATCACGGTCAGCGTGGTGGAACCGGCCGCGGTGGCCAGTGACTTCGTCGCCAACGCGGTCGGTCTGCCCGGCGCCGGCCCCACGGACGCATCGCCCATGCCCGCCGACCTGCCGGCGGACTACCACCCGCTGCTCGCCGCCTACCTGAGCCGGTCGGCCGCGGCGTTCGCCGCCGCCCAGGCACCCGAGGACGCGGCCGCCGTGGTGGTCGAGGCGTCCACCACGACCACACCCCGCTTCCGCTGGCAGACCGGGACGGCGGCGCGCGCGTTCGCCGGCCTGTCGCTGGCCGATCTGGACGGCGACCGGGTCCTGGGCGCCACCCGGGGGTGGCTGACCGCCGACTGACCGATCCGACTCCACCCTGCCCCTGATCGCACCCCGCCCCGGCCGGCTCCGTCCTGGCCGTTCACGAACGGGTATGCGAACATGTGTTCGTGTCCGTCGCCACTGCCCGCGGGGCCAGCATCCTGCACGCGGATCTGGACGCGTTCTTCGCCTCCGTCGAGCAGCGGGACGATCCGGGCCTGCGCGGCCGACCGGTGATCGTGGGCGGCGGGGTGGTGCTCGCCGCCAGCTACGAGGCGAAGGCGCGCGGCGTGCGGACGGCGATGGCGGGATCGGCGGCCCGGCGCGCGTGTCCGGAGGCCATCGTGGTGCCACCCCGGTTCGAGGCCTACACGCAGGCCAGCCGGGACGTCTTCACGGTCTTCCACGACACCACTCCACTGGTGGAGGGCATCTCCATCGACGAGGCGTTCCTGGACGTCGGCGGCCTGCGTCGGGTCTCCGGCAGCCCGCCGGAGATCGCCGCCCGGTTGCGCCGCGCGGTGCAGGAGCGGGTGGGCCTGGCCATCACCGTCGGGGTGGCCCGGACGAAGTTCCTGGCCAAGGTGGCCAGCGGGGTGGCCAAGCCGGACGGACTGCTCGTCGTCCCGCCGGACGGCGAGCTGGAGTTCCTGCACCCGCTGGCCGTGCAGCGGCTGTGGGGGGTCGGCGCGGTGACCACGGCCCGACTCCACGGGTGCGGGCTGCGCACCGTGGGCGATGTCGCGGCGGTCGGCGAGGCGGCCCTGGTCGCCCTGCTCAGTCCGGGATCAGGTCGCCACCTGCACGCGCTGGCCCACAACCACGATCCCCGGCCGGTCCAGGTCGGGCGGCGTCGTCGGTCGATGGGGGCCCAGTGCGCCCTGGGCCGGCGCCGGACGGACCTGGCCGAGATCGAGGCGACCCTGGCCGGTCTGGTCGACCGGGTGACCCGACGCATGCGGACGGCCGAGCGGGCCGGTCGCACGGTGACGCTGCGGTTCCGGTTCGCCGACTACACCCGCGCGACCCGCTCGCACACCCTGGACCGGGCCACCGACCACACCGACACCGTGCTCGGTGCCGCTCGCCGACTGCTGGTCGAGGCCGGGCCGATGATCCTGGACCGTGGGCTGACCCTGATCGGGGTGTCCGTCGGCAACCTGGACTCCGACGGCGAGACCCAGCTCGCCCTCCCGTTCGACCAGGCCGACGGCACGGCTCTGGACACGGCGATGGACGTCGTCCGCAAGCGGTTCGGCGGCGCATCGCTCACCCGGGCCGCCCTGGTCGGTCGGGCGGCGGTGGAGATGCCGCTGCTGCCCGACTGACGGCGCGGATCCGACGGCGACCGCACGCGTCGGTCGGTCAGCCCACCACCGCGAACGCCCGCACCGTGAAGGTGGCCATGCCCACCACGGCGGGGGGAGCCGCGGAGAACCGGAAACCGGCGTCCGGCAGGTCCCCCAGACCCCGCAGGTGTTCCACCACCGGGATGCCCGCGGCCAGGAGCGCCGAGTGCACGGGCCGCTCCCCGCCCCGGGTCGCGTCGATGTTCAGCGAGTCGATGCCCACGAGCGTCGCACCCAGCGCCACCAGTCTCTCGGCCAGGGCCGTGGACAGACTGGGGTGATCGACGGCGTACGCCTCGGTGCCCCAGTGGCGGCTGTGCCCGGTGTCGACCAGCACGGCCCGGCCGCGCACGTCCAGACCGTCCAGCACCTCGGGACCGACGGACGGCACACCGTGCGCCCGGACGACCAGCCCGTCCAGGTCGACCATCCGGGCCAGCGGGACCACCGACAGGTCGTCACCCCCGTCGTACCGGTGGGCCGGGGTGTCCAGGTAGGTCCCGGTGTTCGCCGCCATCGCGATGGTGCCGATGGAGAACTCGGTGCCCGGCGCGTAGATCGCGCGGGAGTCGGCGAACGACAGGTGCGAACCCAGCGCGGGCCCCGGGATGCCGGGGTAGGTGATCATCCCCTCGACGACCGGGTGCGCGAGATCGACCACGCGTCGGCCCGTCATCGCTGCGCCGCCGGGGACTCGGGGGCGTCGGCCAGGCGCAGGATCAGGAAGATCTCGTCGCGGTCGTCGCCGGGGGCGGGCCGGAGCCAGCCCGGCCGGCGACCCCACTCGGTGAACCCGAACCGACGGTAGAACGACTCCAGCCCCTGCCCGTCGCGCACGGAGAGGTCGACGAGCTCCAGTCCCCGCTCGCGGGCCAGGGCGATGACCGCCTCCATCAACCGCACCCCGGTGCCCCGGCCCTGCTCGTCCGGGTCGACCATCAGCGAACGGATCCATCCGGTGTGCGCGACGATCCCGGTGCCCGGCCGCAGGACGACCAGACCGACCAGCCGGCGCTTGACCGTCGCGGCGACGGCGATCAGCCGCCCCATCCGGATGTCGTCGACGACCCCGGCGACCCGGGCGGCCACCTCGGCCCGGGTGACCTGCACCGGGAAGCCGACGGCGCCGCCGGCGGCGGAGACCCGGTGCCACAACGTCACCACGGCGACTCCGAAGGCGCTGTCGGACGCGAGCGGACTGCCGGGACCGACCCGGCTGAGCACCACACCCGGGGCGTCGCCGTCCTGCGGTGCGCCCAGCGACACCGGCGCGGGTTCGGTCACAGGGAGGGGAACCACAGAGCGATCTCCCGGGCCGCGGACTCCGGCGAATCCGACCCGTGCACCAGGTTGAGCTGGGTCTCCAGGCCGAAGTCGCCGCGGATGGAACCGGTGGCGGCCTTCTCGACCGGATCGGTGCCGCCGGCCAGCTGCCGGAAAGCGGTGATGGCCCGCGGCCCCTCGACCACGGCGGCGACGAGCGGCGCGGAGGTGATGAACTGCAGCAGCCCGTCGTAGAACGGCTTGCCCTGGTGCTCGGCGTAGTGCTGGGCGGCGACCTCGGTGGTGGCGGTGCGCATCTCAAGGGCGACGACCCGCAGGCCCTTGCGCTCGATGCGGACCAGCACCTCCCCGATCAACGAGCGCCCGACGGCGTCGGGCTTGACGAGGACGAGCGTGCGTTCTGCCACGGCGATCTCCTTGCTCGGCGGCCCGGTCGGGCCGCGTTCCCGGATGTGCGGCGCACACCCGTCCTGCTGCGCACCGAACGGGCGGTCCGCGGCGGAAACCGTTCCGCGGGAACGGCTTCCGGGGTTCAGTCGGGCGGGGGCTGCTGCGAGGGCAGCGTACCGGCGGCCTGCCGGCGCCGGAACTCGGTGCGGAACCAGAGGATCAGCCCCCACACCAGGGCGAACACCACACCCATCACCCCGAGCGAGCCGGACAGCGCCCACCCGGCGATGACCAGGGCCTGCAGCACGAAGATCATCGTGAACACCCAGGGGCGGGACACCACCGCGCACGCCCCGATGTGCAGGACGGCCAGGACGCAGATCAGCACGACCCCGAGGGGGCCCACCTCGTTGCCGGTGTTCACCGCCACCGGGATGGCCAGCAGGATGACGATGGCCTCGAGGAAGAGCGTGGCCGAGATGATGCCGCGCAGACCGCGTTCGGGATCGGCCGGTCTGCGGCGGGGGGTCTCGTCGCCGGCGGGTTCAGCGGCGGCGGTCATGACGGCGACAACCCGGTCAGCGTGCGGGCGTCCCCCGCGGAGACCACCGAGCCGGTGACGACCACACCGGTGCCGGACATGTCGTCGGCACCGTCCTCGGTGAGGTCCACGGCCAGCCCGATGGCCTCGTCCATCCGGGCCGCGGTGTGCACCCGCTCCTCGCCGAACACGTCGACGGCCAGGTCGTGCAGGTCCTCCAGCGGCATCGACCGGGGCGAGGAGTTCACCGTGACGACGACCTCGTCGAAGGTGTCGACCAGCGCCTCGAGCAGCGCCCGCACGTCCTTGTCGCCCATCACGGCGATGACGCCGACGAGGCGGGCGAAGGAGAACTCGGCGGCCAGGGCGGCCGCGAGAGCGGCCGCACCGTGCGGGTTGTGCGCCGCGTCGACCAGGATCGTCGGCGAGGTCCGGACCCGTTCGAGGCGACCCGGGGTGGACACGGACGCGAACGCGTCCTGGACCACGCCCAGATCCAGCTGGGTCCCGGCGCCGGCGCCGAAGAAGGCCTCGACGCAGGCCAGCGCGACACTGGCGTTGACCGCCTGGTGCTCGCCGGACAGCGGCAGGAACACGTCCTCGTAGACACCGCTCAGACCCTGCAACGTGAGCTTCTGCCCACCGACGGCCACGGCCCGGTCCAGCACGCTGAACTCGCTGCCGTACCGGGCGACGGTGGCGTCGACCTCGATGGCCCGCCGGATGAGCACCTCCATCGCGGCCGGCTCCTGCGGGCCGATGATCGCCGTCGCGTCCTTCTTGACGATGCCGGCCTTGTTGCCCGCGATCTCGGCGAGCGTGTCACCCAGGAACTCGACGTGGTCGATGCCGATGGGGGTGATCGCGGCGATCCGGGCGTCGGCCACGGTGGTCGAGTCCCACGTCCCACCCAGGCCGGTCTCGATGACCGCGACGTCGACCGGGGCGTCGGCGAACGCGGCGTAGGCCATCGCCGTCAGCACCTCGAACTTGCTCAGCGGGGCCCCGCCGTCCCGCTCGCTCGCCGCGTCCACGAGATCGATGTACGGGGCCAGGTCGTCGTACGCCGCGACGTAGGTGTCGGGGTCGATCGGGGCGCCGTCCAGCGCGATGCGCTCGGTGACCAGCTGCAGGTGCGGGGAGGTGAACCGGCCGGTGCGCAGCCCGAACGAGGTCAGCAGGGCGTCGACCATCCGCACCGTGGAGGTCTTGCCGTTGGTGCCGGCGACCTGCACCACCGGGTAGGCCTGCTGGGGATTGCCGATCAGGTCGAGCAGGGCGGTGATCCGGGTCAGCGTCGGCGAGATCTGCACCTCGTTGCGACGCCGGTCCAGCAGGCTCTCCACCACCGACAGGGTCAGCGGCGGGGAGTCCGGCACCAGGGGTGCGTCGTCGTCGAGATCGGCGGTCGCCGCGGCGATGTCGTCCCCGGAGACCTCGCGCACGAGATCGTCCGGGATGCTGGTGTCACCCACGTGCGGGGCGCCGATCAGGTCGTCACCCGGGACGATGTCCGCGGTGCCGTCCGCCGCGTCCTCGGCGGCCCGGCGACGACGGGCGACCTGCTCGGAGGTGTCCCGCTCGGCTTGGTCGTCACCATCCCGGCCGTCCCTGTCGCGGTCGTCATCCGGGGCCCCGGGGGGTCCGTCGCCGATCACCGTCATGCCGCTCCCCCGCCCAGTTCGGCCAACCGTGCGGTCAGCCGGGTCACGTCGTCCTGCGCCTGCGCCAGCCGCTGCCGGATCTTCTCGACCGCCTCCGGCTTGGCCCGCTGGACGAAGTTCTCGTTGCCCAGCTTGCGCTCCGCCTCGGCGACCTCCTTCTCCGCGGCCTGCAGATCCTTGGTCGCCCGGGCGATCTCGGCGGCCACGTCGATCACGCCGGAGGTGTCCAGTTCGACCGTCACGGTCCCGGACGAGGTGCGGACGGGGACGGCGATGGTGGCGACGTATCCGTCCTCGGGATCGGTCAACCGGGTCAGGAAGCGCACCGCGGCCTGCAGCTCGCCGTCCCACCGCCGGCTCGGATCGACCGCCCACGGCGCCGCGGGCACCGGCTTGGTGGGCAGGATCTTCTGGTCGGCCTTGAGTCGGCGCACCTCGGTGGTCACTCCCTGCACGTCCTGCACCCAGCGGTCGGCGGCGGGCTCCTGACCGCGCGGCGAGACCTGCGGCCAGGCGGCGATCACCAGGGACTCCCCGCCGGTGAGCGCGGTCCACAGCGTCTCGGTGACGAACGGGGTGAACGGGTGCAGCAGCCGCAGGAGGGTGTCCAGCACCTCGCCGAGCGCCTCCCGGGTGGCCCGGGCCTGCTCCGGGGTGCCGGTCTGCAGGGCGACCTTGGACAGCTCGAGGTACCAGTCGCAGACCTCGTCCCAGGCGAAGTGGTAGAGCGCCTCGGCCGCCTTGCCGAACTGGAACTCGGCCAGCAGCGCGCCGGTCTGCTCGACGACCGCGTCCAGCCGGCCCAGGATCCACCGGTCGGCCGGCCCGAGATCCTCGGCCCGGCACGGCGTCCCGGTCACCACGGCCCCGTTGGCCTGGGCGAACCGGGTGGCGTTGAACAGCTTGGTGCAGAAGTTGCGGGAACCCTTGACCCACTCCTCCGCGATGGCCTGATCGGCGCCGGGGTTGGCGCCGCGGGCCAGGGTCAGCCGCAGCGCGTCGGCGCCGTACAGCTCGATCCAGGCCAGCGGGTCGACCACATTGCCCTTGGACTTCGACATCTTCTTGCCGAACTGGTCACGGACCAGGCCGTGCAGGGCGACGGTGCGGAACGGCACCGCGTTCTCGAGCTCCCCCGCGAACGCGTAGGTGCCGAACATCATCATCCGGGCCACCCAGAAGAACAGGATGTCGTATCCCGTGACCAGGACCGACGTCGGGTAGAAGGCCTTCAGGGTGTCGGTGCGCCCGGGCCAGCCCATGGTGGAGAACGGCCACAGCCCGGAGGAGAACCAGGTGTCCAGCACGTCCGGGTCCTGCGTCCAGCCGTCACCGGGCGGTTCCTCGTCCGGCCCCACACAGCGCACCTCGCCGTCCGGCCCGTACCAGACCGGGATCCGGTGGCCCCACCAGAGCTGGCGGCTGATCGTCCAGTCGTGCATGTTGTCGACCCAGTCGAAGTACCGGGCGGCCAGCTCGGGCGGCGAGATGTCCGTCCGACCCTCCCGGACGGCATCCGCGGCGGCCTGGGCCAGCGGGGCGACCTTGACGAACCACTGCGTGGACAGGCGCGGCTCGATGGGCTCGTCGGTGCGCGAGGAGTGCCCGACCGAGTGCCGATAGGGCCGCTTCTCGGCCACGATCCGACCCTGCGCGCGGAGCTCCTCGCGGACCTCGCGACGGGCGTCGAACCGGTCCATCCCGTCGAACCGGGTCCCGGTGCCCTCGACGCGGGCGTCCACGGTGAAGATCGAGATCATCGGGAGGTCGTGCCGGCGGCCGATCTCGAAGTCGTTGGGGTCGTGCGCCGGGGTGACCTTGACCGCGCCGGTGCCGAACGCCGGGTCGACGTGCGCGTCGCCGACGATCGGGATGCGCCGGTCGACCAGGGGCAGGACGACGGTGCTGCCGACCAGGTGCGCATAGCGCTCGTCGTCCGGGTGCACGGCGATGGCGGTGTCGCCGAGCATGGTCTCCACCCGGGTGGTGGCCACCACGATCTCCGGGTCGTCCGGGCCGCTGCCGCCGTACCGGATGGACACGAGCTCGCCGTCGACCTCGAAGTGGTCCACCTCGATGTCGGACAGGGCGGTGCGGCCGACCGGCGACCAGTTGATGATCCGTTCGGCCTGGTAGATCAGCCCGTCGTCGTACAGCTTCTTGAAGATCGTCTGCACCGCGGCGGACAGACCCTCGTCCAGGGTGAACCGCTCGCGGTCCCAGTCGACCGAGTCACCGAGCCGGGCCATCTGCCCGAGGATCGCCCCGCCGGACTCGGCCTTCCAGTCCCAGACCCGCTGGACGAACGCCTCGCGGCCCAGGTCGTGCCGGGTCTTCCCGTCGGCGGCCAACTGCTTCTCGACCACGGCCTGCGTGGCGATGCCGGCGTGGTCCATGCCGGGCAGCCAGAGCACCTCGTCGCCGGACATCCGGTGCCAGCGGGCGAGGACGTCCATCAGGGTGTGGTCGAGCGCATGGCCGACGTGCAGGTTGCCGGTGACGTTGGGTGGGGGAAGCACGATCGAGAAGGGCTGGCGCTCGCCGGACAGGACCCGGGCGGGGTCGGCGGCGAAGTAGCCGGCCTCCCGCCACTGCTGGTAGAGGGCTACCTCCACCGCCGCCGGGTCGTACTGGGCCGGCAGGGCGCGGCTCGGTCGATCCTGGTCCTCGGGTGGTGTCGTCACGGGATGAAGTCTAGGCGGGGGGCCCGAACGGCCCGGACCGTCCCGGACCGACCTCGCGACCCCCGAATGCCCCGCCCCCGCTGCCACGGGGGTCACGCCGCGCTGTCCGTCGGCGGGCGCCGCCGTCCCGGGTGGGTGCACCTGCCGGCCACGGGGATGAAATGCGCGGCGGGCCGGTCCCGCAGCACGCCGGGTCATTACCGTCGGGTGGATATTGATGACGGATAGTGCATTTGTCCGGTCCTGGACGTGACCTTCCCGTCAGAGCACTCCCGTGGCCGGCGGCGCCCCCGCATGCTGACCCCGGCCGCGACCGCTGTCCTCCAGGAGGCTCCATGCCCGTCCGCCCCGCCGTCGGTCTGCTGGTCGCCCTGACCGTGCTGGCCTCGACGGCCACCCCGGTGTCCGCCACCCCGCCGCCGGCCGCCACGGTCGCCGCCGTGGCGGCCGCCCCCGGATCGGCCGGCCACGACTACGCGACCGACGTCCTGGGTGACCCGATGGACTACTCGAACTCCGACGACATGCTGCTGGACCCCGGTCCCGCCGGGAGCATGAGCAACCTGCGCATGCAGGACGGCGTGGTCCGCGGACGCGTCGGGGAAGCGGGCTACCTCTCCCCCCTCTGGCCCGGGTACGGCGGCTCGGTCCTGCTCGGCCGGGACGGGGCCGCGCCGCAGAACCAGCTGAACGCCGACCGGTACCGCACGGTCTCCTTCAGCGCCTACGCGGACCGGGACGTCTCGGCCGGGCTGTTCTGGTTCGCCTGTCCCGGTGGCGGGGTGAGCAACACCTGCGGCGGCGGCCTGCCCTTCGCCCTCCGGGCCGGTTGGCACACCTATCAGCTGTCGCCGGGCGCCTCGGTCTTCTCCGGGTGGCCGGTGGCCTGGCGGGGATCCCTGACCGGGCTGCGCCTGGCCGCCTCGCCCGGCGCCGGCGGCGCGGAGATCGCCCTGGACTGGTTCCGGGTGGTCGAGCCCGGCTCGGGCGCCGAGCAGAACTGGACCAACCCGGACGGCGGGTCGGCCGACATCCTGTGGGACGCGGACCCCTCCTCGGACAACAACACCGGCGACCGACCCGGCTGGGGTGTACTGACCACGTCGTCGGCGCGGTCGGGCACCGTCGACCTGTCCGTCCTCCCGGCCGGGAGCTACCGCATCGGCGTGCGCACCTCCCGCTCCACCCAGTGGACGGTGGTCTACCTCGACGCCCCCCTGCCCGCCGTCCTCACCCCGAACGCCGTCGGCGACAGGGACTTCGCGACCGACGTGCTCGGCAACCCCTGGGACATGAACGGTCCCGACGACGTGGCTGCGATCGGCAACGCCACCGCCGTCTCCTACGCCGGCGGCCGACTCTCCGCGACGAACACCCGGGGGCCGGGCGACCCCTACGTCCTCTTCCCCACCGGACGGGGCCTGGACTCCCGGGTCTACCGCAACCTGACCGTCACCTCCGGGTACGACGGCGGTTTTGATCTCAGCGGCAACCCCGGCGGCGGGAGCATGGCCCGGGTGGTCTGGGCCCGGCCGGGCTCCGCCAACCCCGGCTCGACGGACGACATCCTCACCTACTCCGGGACCCGCACCGTCTCGGTCGATCTGGGCGCAGCGGACAACGTGCTGCTGGAGCCGGACACCCCGAACAACTACTCCTTCGCCTCCGCCGCCCCCGCCTCCGCCTTCCGGTGGGATCCCAACGAGGACCCCGGCACCCGCCGCTGGTGGGTCGACGACGTGCAGTTGCGCTCGGACTTCGCGACCACGGGGACATTCCCGATCACCTGGCAGGACAACGCGTTCCGGCCGGGAGGAACCGCGCGCATCGTCGCCGACACCGACCGTTCCGGGTGCAACGGCGTCACGGTGACCGGTGGCAGCCCCGTCGCGCAGGGGGTCAACACCACGTCGTGGAACACCGCGGGCGTTCCCGCGGGCCGCTACTGGCTCTGCCTGACCATCACCCGCGGCGCCACCTCGACCAGCGCCTACGCCGGCGGCGTGCTCGTGGTCGGGTCCGGTGGGGCCGGCGCGGCCCCGCCCGCCCGCAACCCCGTCGGGTCGCTCGACATCGCTTCCCTGGCCGGGACGACCTACACCGTCGCCGGCTGGACGCTGGATCAGGACGACCCGGCCCGCTCCCTGTCCGTCGACGTGTACGACACCCGGCCGGACGGCTCCCGCGTCGGGGTCCGGCTCACCGCCGACGGTGACCGCAGCGACATCGCCGCCGCCTATCCGGGAGCGGGCGGCCGGCACGCCTACGCCAACGCCTTCCGGTTGCCCGGCGCGGGCCGACATCAGGTCTGCGTGTTCGGGATCAACGTGGGCAGCGGGGACAACACCCTGCTGGGCTGCCGCGACGTCGACGTCCCGGGGCCCGACGGTTCGGTCGACGGCGCGGCCAGCGACCGGGTAGGCCTGCTGTCGGTGGCCGGCTGGGCCGCCGACCCCGATGCCCCCGCCGCCGCGGAGGACGTCCACGTCTACGTGAGCGGCCCGGCCGGTACCCGGGGAACCGCGTTGCGCACCGGACAGCCGCGGGACGACGTCGCCCGAGTCGTACCCTTCGCCGGTCCCCGCTCGGGCTGGCAGGGCTCGGTGCCGGCGATGGGCGAGGGCGTGAACCAGGTGTGCGCGTTCGCCATCAACGTCAACGCCCCGCGGAACAACCCGCCCCTGGGCTGCCGGTCGGTGACCGTGCGGAACGACTTCGGGTCCCTGGACGTCGTCGCCGTGAACGGGAGCACCGCGACCGCCGGCGGGTGGGCCATCAACCCCAACCGGCCCGGCGAGCCGGCGGAGATCCACGTCTACGACCAGGGCCCGTCGGGGACCCGCGGCTACCCCGGCTTCGTCGCCGGGGGGAACCGGGCCGATCTCGCCGGGTTCGGTTTCGGCACCGCCCACGGGTATCTCGCCACGATCCCCCTCACCGGGCGGGGGAAGCACACCGTCTGCGCCTACGCCATCACCACCGGCGGCGGAGTCGGGAACACTCAGTTGGGGTGCAGGGACGTCACGGTCAACTGACCGGGCCGACCCGTCGCCGCACGTCGATCCGCTGCGGCGACGGGAACTCAGGCGCGATCGGCGCCGAGCGGCAGCGGGCCGGACAGTGCCTGCTGCTCGTCGAAGAGGATGACCGCGCTGACCCCGTCGTCGAGCAGCGCCGACTCCTGCTCGTCGAGCCAGTCCTCGGCCGATTCCTGGGACGGGAAGGTCACCGCGGGACCGTCGGCCACCACACCGGCCTCGTCCACGTACCGCCACAGGAATGCCACCACTGTCCCCCGCCGCTCCCGCCCCGGCGATCCGGGGGCGGGGCGACGGTAGCGTGAGGCCGCGCGGCCCGGGCGGACCAGCCCCCGGTGTGGCGCACGGACTTCGGAGGTGGGCGGTCATGCCGTCAGAGACGAGCGCCGCTCCTGCCGGACCCACCGGGCCGGTGCCGCCCGGTTTGTCGCCGATGGACCCCGCCCGGACGGACGACGGCATCCCGGTGGCCACGCCCCCGACCGAGGAGTCTCCGGTCGAGCGGACTCCGGCCGAGCAGGTGCCGACCGAGCAGACTCCGGACGAGCAGGCTCAGGCCGAACAGGCTCAGGCCGAGCAGATCCCGACCGAGCAGGCTCAGGCCCAGCAGATCCCGACCGAGCGACCCCAGGCCGAGCAACCCCAGGCCGAGGACGACACCCAGCGGGACGACCCGACCCGGCAGACCCCGCGGCCGGCCTCCAACGACCTGGCCGACGTGCCGCCGCTGGACGCCGCGGCTGCCGCTGAGGTGACCCGGCGCCGGGAGGGCCTGGGGGTCAACGCCCTCGGCGTGCTCGGCCCGCTGGTCGACGCCCTCGCCGCCGCCCGGGGTTCGGCCGTCCCACCGCTCGGGCCCCGTCGGGTCCGTCTGATCGTCGCGGCGGCGGACCACGGCATCGCCGCCGCGCTGGCGGTGTCGGCGTACGACATGCGGGAGAGCCGCCGCCGGGCCGTCGATCTCGCCCGCGGGGCCGGGGCCGTCGCCGCCCTCGCGGCTGCCACCCAGGTCGGGGTGCGGGTGCTGGACGTGGGCCTGCTGGCCGACGGCCCCGCCGGTGAGCTGGACGAGACCGCCCTGGGCCGACGCGGTTCCGGGCGCATCGACACGCACGACGCCCTCACCGTGGAGCAGGCCGCCGACGCCGTGCAGGCCGGGCGAGCCGTGGCCGACGCCGAGATCGACGCCGGGGCGGACATGCTCATCGGAGCAACCTGCGGGGTCGGGGTCAGCACCTGCACGGCCACGCTGGTCGCCGCGATCACCGGGATGGAACCGGTGGACACCACCACCCGTGGTTCGGGGATCGACGACGCGGGGTGGATCGCCAAGACCGCCGCGGTCCGCGATGCCCTGTTCCGCCTGCACACCGCCGGAACCGATGTGCTGACCATGCTGCGCACGGCCGGCGGCGCCGATCTCGCCTTCCTCACCGGCCTGCTCGCGCAGGCGGCGGTCCGCCGTGTCCCCGTCCTGGTCCACGACGTCACGAGCACCGTGTGCGCGGTGCTCGCCCACCGCCTCGCCCCGGGGGCGGATGCCTACTTCCTGGCCACCTCCCTCGCGCCGGAACGCGGCCACGGCCGGTTGCTGGAGCTGCTCGGCCGGGAACCGATGGTCGAGTGGGGCATCACCGGCGGCATCGGGACGGGCGCCCTGCTGCTGGTCCCCGCCCTGCGGGCCGCGGCCGCGGCCGTCGACGCAATCCCCGAGCATCCTGCCTCCCGGACGTCCGGCTCCATCCGCAGCTGGGATGCCGATCTGCTCTGAGTGCGTCCGGACGGGCAGCGGGAACACGGAGCGGGCGTGTTGGCCGTCGGTCAGCGCAGGGTGCTGACCGAGCGCGGAACCGGATCGCGGGGGGCCCGCCACGCGGCCAGGGCGGCGGCCGTGCCCGCACAACCGGCGATCAGCAGCACCGCGGCGGCCCAGCCCGACCGGGCGAAGATCCACCCGCCGAGCAAACCGACCGCGCTCGATCCGGCGTAGTAGGCCAGCGAGTACAGCGCGGATGCCTGGGAACGGGCGTGCGGGACCTGCTGGCCGGCCCAGGACGAGGCGACCGCGTGGGCCACGAAGAAGCAGAACGTGGCCAGCAGCAGACCGGCGACCACCAGTGCCAGCGGCGTGGCCAGCATGACCAGCGCCCCGGCCGCCATCCCGGCACCGGCGGCGACCAGCAGCCGTCGCCGGCCGGTCCGCGCGACCAGCCGACCCACCACCGACGAGCCGACCGTGCCGGTGAGGTAGCTCAGGAACAGCAGGCTCACCACGGCGGGCGGCAGATCGTAGGGGGCCCGGACGAGCCGGAACCCCAGCAGGTTGTAGAGCGTGACGAAGGCGCCCATCAGCAGGAACGCCTGCAGGTAGAAGACCCACGCGGTGTCGTCGCGCAGTGCGGCACGGATGCGACCGGAGGGTGGCGACCCGGTGGGTGGGACGGATCGCCCCAGGGGCTCCCGCGGCCGGCCCGACCGGGGCATCAGCACCACCATGGCCGCGGCGGCCGCTGCCACCAGGACGCCGACCACGGCCAGCCCCCACCGCCAGCCCAGCCCGCCGGCCACCACTCCGGCGAGCACCCGTCCGATCAGCCCGCCGATGGTGGTGCCGGCGACGTAGACCCCGGCCACGGCGGCGACCCGGCGGGCCGCGGTCTGCTCGACCAGGTGGGCCATGGCCAGGGCGGGGACGGCCCCCAGCGCCAGCCCGGAGATCGCCCGCAGCAGCAGCAGGACGGTGAACGACGGGCTGAACGGGACGAGCACCCCGCAGACGGCCGCGGTCACCACCGAGATGCGCATCGCGCGGCCCCGGCCGATGCGGTCGGCCACCGCCGCCCACGGCAGCACCGAGAGGGCCAACGCCCCGGTGGCGACCGACACCGACAGGGAGGCCTGCGCGACGGACAGGCGGAACTGGGCGGCCACGGCGGGGAGGACGGCCTGCACCGCGTACAGCTCGGAGAACGTCGCGACCCCGCCGCAGAACAGGGCCTGGGTCAACCGCCGGGACGCCGGGTCGGCACCCCCGAACCCGGCCACGTCAGCGTCCGGTCATCGCGGGACCGGCCGTCCGGTCACTGGGTGCGGGCGGGGTGTCACCGGATGCGGGCGGGTGGGGGCGGCGGTCCCGACCGGAACGTCGCAACGGCCGTGTCCGTGGACGTGGCCGTCGCGGCGGGCGTCGACACCCGCCGCCGGACCACCGGTCACGTGAGCGACCAGTCCACCGGCTCGCCGCCCTGGGCCACCAGCAGCTCGTTCGCGCGGGAGAACGGACGGGACCCGAAGAAGCCGCGGTCGGCCGAGAGCGGGGACGGGTGCACGGACGCGACGATCGGGACGTCGCCGAGCGCCTTGGTCAGTCCCTGGGCGTCCTTGCCCCACAGGATCGCGACGAGCGGGCCTCCCCGGGCGACCAGCGCGTCGATGGCGGCGCCGGTCACCGCCTCCCACCCCTTGCCGCGGTGCGACGCGGGGGCGCCGGGGGCGACGGTGAGCACCCGGTTGAGGAGCAGCACGCCGGAGTCCGTCCACCCCGACAGGTCGCCGTGGGCCGGCGGGGTGATCCCCCGATCACTGGCCAGCTCGGTGTAGATGTTCCGCAGCGACCGGGGCAACGGCCGCACGTGGGCGTCGACCGCGAAGGACAACCCGATCGGGTGTCCGGGGGTGGGGTACGGGTCCTGGCCGACGATGAGCACCCGGACCCGGTCCATCGGCGCCCGGAACGCCCGCAGGACGTTCTCCCCGGCGGGCAGGTAGGACCGCCCCGCGGCCACCTCCGCGCGCAGGAAGTCGCCCATGGCGGTGATGCGGTCGGCGACCGGGGCCAGGGCCTCGGCCCAGCCGGGATCGATCTGGTCGCGCAGCGGCACAGGCATGCCGCGAAACTACCCGCCCGGTGGACGGTCTCGGGCCGACGGGTGGCCGTACGGGGTCAGCCGAAGTGGTCCCACCCGGCCGCGGACTCCCAGCCGACACCGTCCAGGGTGACGGCCGGACCCTGCTCCGGCGTCGGGCCCACGGAGCCGATGGCGGTCCACCCGTCGGGCAGCGGCACCCCGGCCGGGAAGGTGGCGACCAGGGCGTGGTCGTCGCCGCCGGTCAGCACCCACTCCTGCCAGGTGCGGCCGAGTGCGGACGCCACCTCGACCAGACGCGGTGTGACGGGCAGGTCGGCCGCGTGCAGGTCGATCCCCACCCCGGACGCGCGCGCCACATGGCCGAGATCGGCGAGCAGGCCGTCCGAGATGTCGATCATGGAGGTGGCTCCGGCCAGCGCGGCCTGCGGTCCGGCGGCCAGCGGGGGCTCCGGGACCCGATAGGCCGACACCGCGGCGACCGGCGACCGGAACCCGCGGGAGAGCACGGCCAGGCCGGCGGCGGCCCAGCCCAGCCGACCGGCCACGGCCACCACGTCGCCCACCCCGGCGCCGGACCGGACCACCGGGGGCCGACCGGCCAGGTCGCCCAGAACGGTGACCGAGAGGGTGAGGACGTCCGAACGGGTCAGATCGCCGCCGACCACCGCGGCCCCGGCCTCCGCGGCGGCGGCCTGCAGTCCACGGCCGACCTCGGCGATCCAGGCCGTCGCCAGGGTCGGCGGCGCGCACACCCCGACCAGCAGCGCGGTGGGAACCGCGCCCATGGCGGCGATGTCGGCCATCGAGGCCAACGCGGCACGTCGGCCGATCTGCTCGGCACTGGCCCAGTCGGTCCGGAAGTGCACCCCGTCGACGAGCACGTCGACGCTGGCCACCACCCGACCGTCGGCGGCGGAGACCACGGCGCCGTCGTCCCCCGGCCCGAGCAGCGTGGTGGGCACCTGCGCGGAGCCGGCGACCACGGCGGCGATGACGGCGAACTCGCCGGTGGCGGCCAGGGTCCCGGCCTCGGGCTCGGGTCGGCCGGCGGACGGGCGGGCGGGGGTGCTGATGGCGGAACCTCTTCTGCTGGGCCGGCGGGGACGGGCGGATCGGTCGGGCGGGGCCGCCGGCGCGGCGGCGTCCGTCGGGCCGTACGGGGGCACGGCCATCCTGCCCCACCCCCGCCGGCGGCGGTCGGGCCAGGTCGGGATGGGCAGGATGACCGCGGGCAGGAGTGGCCGGAGCACGAGGAGCACGGGCGGGGGACGACCGGACAGCGGTGCTCCCCGCCCCGTCCGGACGGTTAAGCTCGCGTCCGCTGTCACGTCGAAAGGGGCACACCGTGGTGCAGGCATTCATCCTCATCCAGACGGAGGTCGGCCAGGCCGCCGCCGTCGCCGCGGCCATCGCCGAACTCGAGGGCGTCACCAGCGCTGAGGACGTCACCGGCCCCTACGACGTCATCGTCCGCGCCGAGGCGCACACCGTCGACGAGCTGGGCAAGCTGGTGGTGGCCCGCGTGCAGAACGTCAAGGGCATCACGCGCACGCTGACCTGCCCGGTGGTCCACCTCTGACGGTGGTCGATCCCGCAGCGGTCGCGCCCTCCCCCGGGCCCGGCGGACCGCCCGTCCCCGACGAGCCCACCGGCCCACCCCGGTGGCGCCTGGCCGCCGCGATCGCGCTGCCCATCCTCGCCGTCGTGGTGCTGCTCGTGCTGGCCTCGGTGGTCCGGTCCGCTCCCGACCCCGGGGCGGACGCACCGCTGGCGCTGCTGCCCGTCGAGTCCCCGGACTCCGGGTCCGCGTCCTGCCTCTCGGTCGTCCAGGCCCTGCCGGACACCCTCGCCGGCCTGCCCCGGCGGACCCTCAAGGACCCACCCGAGTCCGCGGAGGCCTGGGGGCAGCCGCCCGTGGTGTTCCGGTGCGGCCTGCCCGACCCCGCCGAGCTCACCTGCAGCGCGGCTCTGCAGCAGGTGAACGGGGTGGCCTGGCTGCCGCTCAGCAGTGGGGGGCAGACCACCTTCCTGGCCGTGGACCGTTCCGTGCGGATCGCCCTGACCCTGACCGAGCAGTCGGGATCGGGCTCCCTGCAGGAGATCTCGGACATCGTCGCCGCCACCCTGCCGGCCCGGGACATCTGCCGCGACGGGGTGCTGGTCCCCACCGAGGGCTGATCGCCACCCCGTGCGAGCCCCGGTACGGCCGAGCTCGCCCGCAGCGGGCCGTGCCCGGCGGGCTCAGCGCAACCCGGTGCCCCGGGCCAGCGCGGTACGGATGAGCAGTTCGACCAGCTCGGCGTAGCCGACACCGGCGGCCGCCCACATCCGCGGGAACATCGAGATGGGCGTGAAGCCCGGCAGGGTGTTCACCTCGTTGATGACCACCTGATCGCCGTCGGTCACGAAGAAGTCGACCCGGGCCAGCCCCTGCGCGTCCAGCGCCGTGAAGGCCCGCAGAGCCATGTCCTGGATCTGCTTGGTCACCACGTCGGGCAGCTCGGCGGGGATGGAGAACGTGGCCACGTCGTCGACGTACTTGGCCTGGAAGTCGTAGAACTCGTGCCCGGCGGGCATGCCGATCTCGGCGGTGGGCGACGCCTCGACCCGTCCGTCCGGGAACTCCAGGACGCCGCACTCGATCTCGCGACCGATCCGGGCCGCCTCGACCAGCACCTTCGGATCGATGGCCCGGGCCTCGGCGATGGCTGCGTCGAGCTCGGCCCAGTCGTCGACCCGGCTCACTCCCAGGGAGGAACCGGCGCGGGCGGGCTTGACGAACACCGGCAGCCCGAGCCGGGCCCGGTCGGCCTGCGCCACGGTGTCCCGGCCGCGGCGCAGCACCACGTAGTCACCGACGGCGAGACCCTCCGCGGCGAGCAGCTTCTTGGTGAACTCCTTGTCCATGCCCGCCGCGGAGGCGAGCACGCCGTTCCCGACGTAGGGCACGCCGGCCAGCTCGAGCAGTCCCTGGACGGTGCCGTCCTCACCCCACGGACCGTGCAGGACCGGGAAGACCACGTCCACGTCCAGCGCGGCGGAGAGGTCCACCCCGGACGACCCGGGACCTTCGCCGGCCGGGGTGATCACCGCGGAGGTCGGGTCCGGCGACAGCACGACGGACACACCCGTGGTGATCTGCGGCAACGGAGTCTCCGCCGCGGCGATGGCCGCCGCGGGATCGACCCGGACCCAGGCCCCGTCCGGGGTGATCCCGATGGCCGACACGTCGAACACCGCGGGGTCCAGGTGGGACAGCACACCGGCCGCCGAGATGCAGGACACCGGGTGCTCACCGCTGCGGCCGCCGAACAGGACGGCCACCCGGATGCGCTGGGAACTCATGGTCGGAACCCTAGAGGGCACCGTGCCCCGACAGGGCCAACCGCACCGATGTCACGCTCGTCGCTCACCCAGGGTCACCGGGCGGGTGCGGGTCACCGCCGACGATCATTCCGGCGAGTGCGGCTGGTCCATCATGAAGTCGATCATCGCCGTGGGCGGGAGGTGCTGGTAGCAGACCCGGTACACAGCCTCGGTGATCGGCATGTCGACGCGGTGCCGGTGCGCGAGATCCCGGACCGATCGACAACTGACCACCCCTTCGGCGACCTGACCGCCACCGGCGGCCAGCGCGGCGTCCAGGCCGAGCCCCTCGGCCAGCCGCCGTCCCAGGGTGCGGTTGCGCGACAGCGGGGACGAGCAGGTCGCCACCAGGTCCCCCAGGCCGGACAACCCGGCGAACGTCGCCGGCACCGCCCCCAGCGCCTCCCCCAGCCGGGTCACCTCGTGCAATCCGCGGGTGATGAGGGAGGCGGTGGTGTTGAGCCCCAACCCGAGCCCGTCGGAGATGCCGCAGGCCAGCGCGATGACGTTCTTGCCGGTGCCGGCGATCTCGGCCCCGACGACATCGGTGATGGTGAACGGCCGGAAGTACGGGGTGGCGCAGGCGTGCTGGACGGCCACCGCCCGGTCGTGGTCGGTGCACGCCAGCGCGGTCGCGGTCGGCCGCCCGGCGGCGATCTCCACGGCCAGGTTCGGCCCGCTGAGGACCACGATGCGGGCGGGGTCGAGATGCCCGACCCTCGCGATCACCTCGCTCATCCGCAGCCCCGTCCCGATCTCGACCCCCTTGGCCAGGGAGATGAGCGGGACGTCCGGCGGTAGCGAGTCGCGGAAGACCCCCATGTTCTCCCGGAGCGACTGGCTGGGGACGGCGAGGGCGACGGCGTCGGCCCCGTCCAGGGCGCGGTCGAAGTCGGTGTCGGCCTCGACGCCCGCGGGGAGCAGCACACCGGGCAGGTACTGCTCGTTCTCCCGGCGGTCCCGGATCGACTCGGCGACCGATTCACGGCGTGCCCACAGCACGACGTCCCGGCCGGCATCGGCCAGCACCTTCGCGAAGGTGGTCCCCCACGAGCCGGCGCCGAGGACGGCGATGCGCTGGGGGACGGAGTCGGGGAACAACCCGTCGGCGGCCGCTGCGGGACTCACCCGCGCGCCACCGGGCCGGCCGGGGGCCGACCGGCCTTCTTGGGGTCGTAGAAGGCGCTCGGGGCCTCCTCCTGCCGTACCTCCTCGAGCAGTTCCCGCACCGCGGTCATGATCCGCAGGGAGGCGTCGCGGATGGAGCGTGCGTCGTGCGGCCGGGCGCGGAGGTCGTCGAGGTCCACCGGGTCACCGATCGCGATGGTCACCGTCTTGCGGGGCCAGGGACGGAACTTCCGCGTCGGGGCGTAGGAGTCGTAGACCTGATGCGTGCCCCAATGGGCGATGGGCACGACCGGGAAGTCCCCGGACAGGGCGAGGGCGGCGACTCCCGGTCGCGGGCGCATCGGCCACCGGTCCGGGTCGCGGGTGATGGTGCCCTCGGGATAGATCAGCAGGACCTGGCCGTCGGCCAGCGACCGGGTGGCCGCGGTCAGACTGGCCTGGCCGGCGCCGCCGCCGCGGTCCACCGGGATCTGCTGCGTGCCACGCATGACATTGCCGACCACGGGCAGCTTCCACAACGAGGCCTTGGCCAGGATGTGCGGCAGGCGCCCGGCCCGGCGGATCATCGTGGCGTCGAAGACCGGGTCCAGGTGCGAGATGTGGTTGCCGACGACGAGCATCGGGCCGCCGCGCACGAGTTTCTCGGTCCCCCGGTAGTCCCGGCGGGCCAGCAGCCCGGCCATCGGGAACATCACGATCTCGCAGATCCTCACCCAGGCACCGCCGGGCTCATGGACCGGACTGCGGGCCACGGTCGGCTCCTCTCGGGTGGGACGGGAACAGGACGGGACGCGGTCGCGGCGCACCGTTCCCGGCGGAGACGGGCCGCGCCGCCGCAGGGCTGCACGGGGGCGGAGTGGTCCGCCCGGCCGTCCGACCACCCTAAGCCCCCGGCCCCGCGGCATCCGGCGCAGGCCGGAGCGGGTCGGCCGGCGACCGGGACACCCGACGGGCGGGTCCGCCGGAGAGCCCCGGCGGTGATCGTCCCCTCCGGTTCACCCCCGGTTCACCTGCGGGCATGACACCGCGGGCGTCGGCACGCGACAATGCGCACGTGACTGCCGCGAAGCCTGCCCGCACGACTCCCCCGCCCCGACGCGCGGCCCCCCGGGCCGCGGCCGCGAAGATCGGCGCGCTGGCCGCCGGCGGCGCCTCGACGGCGCCGGAGGCATCGGCGGTGGAACCGTTCCACGACCCCGCGCACGAGGACCTAGACGTCGCCGCGGCCGAGCTGCCCGCGCTGCCCGGCGACCGGTTCTCCAACCGCGAGCTCAGCTGGCTGGACTTCAACGCCCGGGTGCTGGCGCTGGCCGAGGACCGGGACCAGCCGCTGCTGGAACGGGCCAAGTTCCTGGCCATCTTCGCCTCGAACCTGGACGAGTTCTACATGGTCCGGGTGGCCGGGCTGAAGCGCCGCCGGGAGATGGGCCTGTCGGTCACCAGTGTCGACGGGCTGACGGCCTCGGAGCAGCTGAGCCTCATCGCCGCCCGCACCCAGGAGCTGGTGGAACGCCAGGGCCGGTGCTTCACCGACGACGTCATGCCCGCGCTCGCGGCGGAGGGCATCCGGATCGTGCGGTGGAACTCGATCGACCCGAAGGACAAGGAGCGGCTGGCCGAGTACTTCGTCGGCCAGATCTTCCCGGTGCTCACCCCTCTCGCGGTCGACCCGGCGCATCCGTTCCCGTACATCTCGGGCCTGAGCCTGAACATGGCGATCATCGTGCGGGACCCGGAGTCCGGGTCCGAGCGCTTCGCCCGCCTCAAGGTGCCGAACAACGTCGACCGGTTCATCCGGGTCCGGCGCGGGGCCGAGACCGTCGACTTCCTCCCCCTGGAGGACCTCATCGCCGCCCACCTCGCCGAGCTGTTCCCCGGCATGGAGGTCGTCGAGCACCAGGTCTTCCGGGTCACCCGCAACGCCGATCTGGACGTCGAGGAGGACCGGGACGAGGACCTGCTGCAGGCCCTCGAGCGGGAGCTCGCCCGCCGCCGCTTCGGGCCGCCCGTCCGCCTGGAGGTCACCGACAGCACCAGCGAGCGCATCCAGGACCTGCTGCTCACCGAGCTGGACGTCGACCCGCAGGACGCGGTCGAGGTGCCCGGGCTGCTCGACCTGTCCAGCCTGTGGCAGCTCTACGGGCTGGACCGACCGAACCTCAAGGACGCGCCGTTCGTCCCGGCCACCAACCCGGCCTTCGCCGAGGGCGAGAAGCCCAAGAGCATCTTCGCCACGCTGCGCGAGGGGGACGTGCTGCTGCACCACCCCTACGAGTCGTTCGCCACGACCGCCCAGCGGTTCATCGAGCAGGCCGCGGCCGACCCGCACGTGCTGGCCATCAAGCAGACGCTCTACCGGACCTCGGGTGACTCGCCCATCGTGGATGCGCTGATCTCCGCGGCCGCGGCCAACAAGCAGGTCGTCGCCCTGGTCGAGATCAAGGCCCGGTTCGACGAGCAGGCCAACATCTCCTGGGCCAAGGCCCTGGAGCGGGCCGGGGTGCACGTCGTCTACGGCCTGGTCGGCCTCAAGACCCACTGCAAGGTGGCACTGGTGGTCCGGCAGGAGGGCAACACCCTGCGCCGCTACTGCCATGTCGGCACCGGCAACTACAACCCCAAGACCGCCCGCATCTACGAGGACCTGGGCCTGCTCACCGCGGACCCGGCCATCGGCGCCGACCTGACCGATCTGTTCAACGTCCTGACGGGCTACTCGCGGCAGACCGACTACCGCAATCTGCTGGTCGCCCCGCACTCGGTGCGCAGCGGCATCGTCCGGCGCATCCACCGGGAGATCGAGCACCAGCAGGCCGGTCGCGGCGGGGTGGTGCGGCTCAAGATGAACTCCATCGTCGACGAGGGCGTCATCGACGCCCTGTACCGGGCCTCCCAGGCCGGTGTGCAGGTGGACGTGACGGTGCGCGGGATCTGTGCGCTGCGCGCCGGGGTGCCGGGCCTGAGCGAGAACATCACCGTGCGGTCCATCGTCGGCCGCTTCCTGGAGCACTCGCGGATCTTCTACTTCGGCGGCGGCGGCCAGGGCGAGGAGTACTGGATCGGCAGCGCGGACATGATGCACCGCAACCTGGATCGCCGGGTGGAGGCGCTCGTGCAGGTGACGGACAGGGCCGCCACCGAACGGTTGTCCGCCCTGTTCACCGCCATGGCCCGCACCGACATCCGTCGCTGGGAGCTCGGCCCGGACGGCTGGACGCGGATGCCGTTGGACGGCCCGGGCAAGGACATGCAGGACGAGCTGCTGCGCCGCGGCCTGCCCCGTGGCCAGTGAGCGCGGCGGCTCGGGTCGATCGGCCGGCGCTCCCCCGATCCGGGCGGCCGGGGCGGTGCTCTGGCGGCGTTCGGCCGAGCACGGCATCCGGCTGGGCCTGGTGCACCGCCCCCGCTACGACGACTGGTCGCTGCCCAAGGGCAAGGCCGATCCCGGGGAGACCGCTCCGGTCACCGCGGCCCGGGAGGTGCTGGAGGAGACCGGGTTCCACTGTCGGATCGGTCGTGCGCTGACCACCGTCTCCTACCGGGTCACCGGCCGGGAGAAGACCGTCCAGTACTTCGCCGCCGAGGCGGTGGGCGGCGAGTTCGTGGCCAACCGCGAGGTGGACCGGTTGGAGTGGGTGCCCCTGCGCGCGGCCGCGGCCCGACTGAGCTACGACTACGACCGGGCGGTGGTCGCCACCTTCGAGGTGCAGCCGTGCGAACTGACGGGTGTCCTGCTGGTCCGGCACGCCCGGGCCGGTCACCGCGAGTCCTGGGACGGGGACGACACCGACCGGCCGCTGGACGGTCGCGGTACCCGCCAGGCCGAGGCGCTGGTGACCGAGCTGGCGCCGTTCCTGCCCGCCCGCGTGCACACCGCGCCGGTGGAGCGCTGCCGCGCCACCGTGGCTCCGCTGGCCGACCGCCTCGGCGTGCCGGTCCTGCCCGAGCCCGCGCTGGCCGAGGACGCCTACCGCGATCATCCGGCCGCGGCCCGTCGGCGGATCAGCGAGCTCGCACACGAGACCGGCGCACCGGACGGCCCGGGTGGCCCGGACGACGGGCACCGGGGGGGCACGCTCGTCGTCTGCAGTCAGGGCGGGGTGATCCCCGGCGTCCTGCGGTCGCTGGCCGCCCGGTCCGACGTGCCGATCGCCGGCGTCAGCACCCCCAAGGCCGCGTACTGGTTGCTGTCGTTCGACGGTCGCCGACTCGTCCAGGCCGACCCGTACCCCGCGCCGGCTCTCTGACCGTCCCGGCGGATCACCGCCACGCGCCCGACCGCCCTCCAGACCCCCTCCGGCATCGTCGGACGGTCCGTTGCCCGGACGCACGACAGGCCCCGGACCATCCCGGTCCGGGGCCTGTCGCCTGTCGGTACCCACCGCCGGGGCATCTGGTCACCGGGGCACCTGGAGACCAGGGTGGCCGTCGAGGCCGTCCGGCCGAGGTACCGGCCGGACGGTCAGATCGACCGGCTCGCCGTCACTTGGCCTTGGCGGCGGTGCGGCGGGCCGGAGCCTTCGCCGCGGTCGTCTTCGCCGCAGCCGGTGCCTTGGCGGCAGCGGTCTTGGCCGGAGCCTTCGCCGCGGTCGTCTTCGCCGCAGCCGGTGCCTTGGCGGCAGCGGTCTTGGCCGGAGCCTTCGCCGCGGTCGTCTTCGCCGCAGCCGGTGCCTTGGCGGCAGCGGTCTTGGCCGGAGCCTTCGCCGCGGTCGTCCTCGCCGCAGCCGGCTTGGCGGCAGCGGTCTTGGCCGCGGTCGCGCGGGGGGCCCGGGTGGTGGTCTTCGCCGGCTCGGCGGCAGTTGTGGCCGCGGTCTTGGCCGCCGCGGCGCGGGTGCGGGTGGTCGCCGCCCGGGTCGCCGGGGCGGTCGCAGTCGCGGTGGCGGCCGCCGCACGCGGGGCGCGGGTGGTCGTCGTGCGGGCCGGTCCGGACTTGGCCAGCGCGGCAGCGGCGCGGGCGGTGGTCGGCTTACCGGTCGGCTTGGGCAGCTTCACGGTCCCGGCGATGACGTCCTTGAAGTACTTGCCGGGCCGGAAGGCGGGCACCGTGGTCTTCTTGACCTTGACGGCGTCACCGGTGCGCGGGTTGCGGGCGGTACGGGCGGCGCGGGCGCGCTTCTCGAACACGCCGAAGCCGGAGATCGAGACACTGGACCCCTTGTGCACCTCGCGCTGCACCAGATCGATGATGCCCTCGACAGCGGCCTGCGCCGCCTTCTTGTCGCCGTCCAGCCGTTCGGCCAGCTGGTTGATCAGGTCGGTCTTGTTCACGATGCCCTCCCAGGAATTCCGGCCCGGGACGAAGGGATGGGCCGACTGAGGCGTCACGGTAGGCCCATGACGTGCGGAAATCCAGCCCGCCACGCCACACATCGGGTGCCTGTCAAGGGGTCTCACGCGCTGTACACATCTGCCGACGGCACCGGCGGCACCGCCCACCGCGCCCCGACCGTCGGGAGAACCGTTGTCGTCCAACGGATCTCGCCGGGCCGGACCGGATCACCCGGCCCGGCCCGACGCGGTCAGACGGCCGTGGTGGTGGCCGCCCATGCGGGCCGGTGCGCCTCGAACTCGGTGATCTCGTCGGCGTGCCGCAGGGTCAACGAGATGTCGTCCCATCCCTCGAGCAGGCGCCAGCGGGTGTAGTCGTCGATGTCGAAGCCGATCACCAGGGTGCCCGCGGTGATGGTCCGCTCGGCCAGGTCGACGGTGACCTCGGTGCCGGGCTCGTTCTCCAGCAGTTTCCAGAGCAGCTCGACCTCGTCCGGTGAGACCTGGGCGGCGACCAGGCCGGCCTTGGCCGAGTTCCCGCGGAAGATGTCGGCGAACCGCGGCGAGATGACCACCCGGATCCCGTAGTCCATCAGGGCCCAGACCGCGTGCTCCCGCGAGGATCCGGTGCCGAAGTCCGAACCGGCGACCAGCACGGAACCGGCCGAGAACGCGGGCTGGTTCAGGACGAAGGTCGGGTCACTGCGCCAGGCCGAGAACAACCCGTCCTCGAACCCGGTGCGGGTGATCCGCTTGAGGTAGACGGCCGGGATGATCTGATCGGTGTCGACGTTGCTCCGGCGGAGCGGGATCCCCACGCCGGTGTGGGTGCGGAAGGCGTCCACGATGGTCCTTTCGAGAGCTGGAGGAAGGCGGGTGTCCGTCGGTCCGTGCCGACGGCCCGGCACCCGCCGCCGGCAGCCCCGCGGGGGGACGCCGGTGGCGGACGGCGGGATCAGCGGCCGGTCGAGCCGGCGTCGACGAGATCGGCCGGGGAGGAGAGGGTTCCGCGCAGCGCGGTCGCCGCCGCCACCAGCGGGGAGACCAGGTGGGTGCGGCCACCCTTGCCCTGGCGTCCCTCGAAGTTCCGGTTGGAGGTGGACGCACTGCGCTCACCGGGGGCCAGCTGGTCGGGATTCATGCCCAGGCACATCGAGCACCCCGCACTGCGCCATTCCGCACCGGCGTCGGTGAAGACCTGGTCCAGCCCCTCGGCCTCGGCCTGCGCCTTGACCCGCATGGAGCCGGGGACGACGAGCATGCGGAGATCCGGATCGATGTGCCGGCCCCGCAGGATGTCGGCCGCGGCCCGCAGGTCCTCGATGCGCCCGTTGGTGCAGGAGCCGAGAAACACGGTGTCGACCCGGATGTCCCGCAGCGGGGTTCCCGCCTGCAGGCCCATGTACTCCAGGGCGCGCTCGGCGGCGGCCCGCTCGTTGTCGTCGCCGATGGTTTCCGGATCCGGCACGGATGCCGAGAGTGGCAGCCCCTGCCCGGGATTGGTGCCCCAGGTGACGAACGGGGTCAGGGTGTCGGCGTCCAGGACGACCTCGGCGTCGAAGACGGCGTCGTCGTCGGTGACCAGCTCGGACCAGGCGGCGACGGCCTGGTCCCACAGCTCACCGGCCGGGGCGTGCGGGCGCCCGGCGATGTAGTCGAAGGTGGTCGCGTCGGGGGCGATCATCCCCGCCCGGGCACCGGCCTCGATGGACATGTTGCAGATGGTCATCCGGGCCTCCATGGACAACGCCCGGATGGCCGCGCCGCGGTACTCCAGGACGTACCCCTGGCCGCCGCCCGTGCCGATCTTGGCGATCACCGCCAGGATGATGTCCTTGGCGGTGACCCCGGGGGCCAACGAGCCCTCGACCGTGATGGCCATGGTGCGGAACGGCTTGAGCGGCAGCGTCTGGGTGGCCATGACGTGCTCCACCTCGCTGGTGCCGATGCCGAACGCGAGGGCACCGAACGCCCCGTGGGTGGAGGTGTGCGAATCACCGCAGACGATCGTCATGCCGGGCTGGGTGATGCCCAGCTGCGGGCCGACGACGTGCACGATGCCCTGCTCGCGGTCGCCCATCGGGAACAGGCGGACCCCGAACTCCTTGCAGTTGGCGCGCAGGGTGTCGACCTGGGTGCGCGACACCGCGTCCGCGATAGGCAGATTGATGCCCGTGGTGGGCACGTTGTGGTCCTCGGTGGCCAATGTCAGATCCGTGCGGCGGACCGGCCGGCCGGCCAGCCGGAGACCGTCGAAGGCCTGCGGACTGGTGACCTCGTGGACCAGGTGCAGGTCGATGTAGAGCAGATCGGGCTCGCCCTCCGCCCGGTGCACGACGTGTGCTTCCCACACCTTCTCGGCGAGAGTGCGCCCCATTGCTGCTGTCCCTCCTGCGGCTGCCTGCACCCGGTGCTCCGGGACCTCGATGCCCCGGCGGCCGGCGGTCGCGTTGGACATCTCATAATGCAGGAAATTAGTATCGCTGTATGGGACACACTAGCGGCATCGGGGTGCTGGACAAAGCGGTGCAGGTGCTCCGGGCCGCCGCCGACCGACCGATCGGCCTGGCCGACCTGTGCACCGCCACCGGCCTCCCCCGGGCCACCGCGCACCGCCTCGCCGTCGGCCTGGAGGTGCACGGGATGCTCGCCCGCGACTCCGCCGGCCGATGGTGTCCCGGGCCGCTGCTGGGCTCGCTGGCGGCCGCGGCCCCGGATCCCCTGGTCGCCGCCTCGGCCGACGTGCTCCCCCGACTCCGGGACCGCACCGGGGAGAGCGTGCAGGTCTACCGACCCGACGGGATGACCCGCATCTGCATCGCCGTCTCGGATCTCACCACCGGTCTGCGGGACACCGTCCCGTTGGGCGCGCGGCTGCCGATGAACGCCGGTTCCGGCGCGAAGGTGCTCACCGCCTGGGCCGATCCGACGGTGCAGCGGGCCGTGCTGTCCGAGGCCACCTTCACCGAACGCACCCTGGCCGAGGTGCGCCGCCGCGGCTGGGCCCAGTCGGTCGCGGAACGGGAGGCCGGGGTGGCCTCGGTGTCGGCCCCGGTCCGCGACCTGTCCGGCGGGGTGGTCGCAGCCGTCTCGGTGTCCGGGCCCGTGGAACGGATCGGGCGGCGGCCCGGCATCCGGTGGGCCGGTGACCTGGTCGAGGCGTCGGAGGCGTTGACCGCGCGCCTGTGACCGCGCGGTGAGGGGGATCCCCGGAGCCGCCACGGGGTCCGCGGGAACCCGGGAAACGACGAAGTCCCCATCACCGGGCCGGTGATGGGGACTTCGGTGGAACTGGTAGCCCCGAAGGGATTCGAACCCTCGCTACCGCCGTGAGAGGGCGGCGTCCTAGGCCGCTAGACGACGGGGCCCTAGGTGAGTACCTGCCCTCGCGGGCTTCGACTCCGGACAGACTTTACACGATCCCCTGCCCGTCACCGCACACCGTGACCGGGGCGGAGCTCTCGCAGAGGGAAGGAAAGTCGACCGCTGGGGTACTAGGACTCGAACCTAGAATGAGGGAATCAGAATCCCTAGTGTTGCCAATTACACCATACCCCAATGCGCTCACCGCGGTGGGCGCCTGGAAGAGACTACCTGACTCCCGCTCTCACCTGAAATCGCCTGGTCGGCAGGGCTTCCGGACGCCGCCGACGGAGCCGGGGTCAGAGCCCGACCCGGGCGGCCCGCAGGCGACGCAGACTCGTCTCCCGGCCGAGCAGCTCCATGGACTCGTACAGCGGCGGCGACACGGTGCGCCCGGTGACGGCCACCCGGACGGGCCCGAAGGCGACCCTCGGCTTGAGACCCAGGTCGTCGACCAGCGCCGCCTTGAGCCCGTCCTCCAAACCCGCCGCGTCGAACGGCTCGATCCGCTCGACGACGGAGATCGCCGCGTCCAGCACGGGCGCCGACTGTGCGGTCAGCACCTTGGCCGCGGCCGCCGGGTCCAGGGCGAAGGCGGCGTCCTCGACGAGCAGGAACGCCAGCATGGCGGCGGCATCCGAGAGCAGGGCCGAGCGCTCCTGGACCAGGGGCGCCGCGGCCGCCAGCAGCGCGACCCGGGCGGGGTCGGGGTCGGCCGCCAGCATCCCGGTGTGGCGCAGGTACTCCTCCAGCCGGGCAGCGAAGTCCTGCGGGCTCAGCCGGCGGATGTGCGCACCGTTGATCGCCTCGGCCTTCTTGCGGTCGAACCGGGCGGGGTTTCCGGAGATCCGCCGACCGTCGAACGCGGCGACGAGCTGCTCCGGGCTGAAGACGTCCTCGTCGGCACCCAGCGACCAGCCCAGCAGGGCCAGGTAGTTGACCATGCCCTCGCGGATGAACCCGTCGTCGCGGTACTGGAACAGGTTCGACTGCGGGTCACGCTTGGAGAGCTTGCGGTTGCCCTCGCCGGTGACGAACGGCATGTGCCCGAACTCGGGGGTGTGACCGGCCACCCCGATGTCGATGAGCGCGGCGTAGAGCGCGATCTGCCGCGGGGTGGACGGGAGCAGATCCTCGCCCCGCAGGACGTGGGTGATGCCCATCAGCGCGTCGTCCACCGGGTTGGTCAGCGTGTACAGCGGTTCGCCGGTCCCCCGGACCAGGACCGGGTCGGGAATCGTCCCGGCCGGGAAGGTGATGGGCCCGCGCACCATGTCGGTGAAGGTGATGTCCGCGTCCGGCATGCGCAGGCGCAGCACCGGCGGTCGACCGGCGGCCCGCGCGGCCGCGATCGACGCGGGATCTCCGCTCCGGTCGGCGTTGTCGTACCCCAGCTTCGGGTCCCGACCGGCGGCCACATGGCGGGCGGTCACCTCCTCCGCCGTGGACCACGACTCGTACAGATGGCCGGCGGCCAGCAGCCGGGCGGCCACGTCGGCGTAGATCCCGGTCCGCTCGCTCTGCCGGTAGGGCCCGTCCGGTCCACCGACCTCGGGGCCCTCGTCCCAGTCCAGCCCGAGCCAGCGCATGGCCTCCAGCAGTGCCGTGTAGGACTCCTCGGAGTCGCGCGCCGCGTCGGTGTCCTCGATGCGGAACACCAGCTTCCCGCCGTGGTGCCGCGCGAAGGCCCAGTTGAACAGGGCGGTGCGGGCCAGCCCGACGTGCGGGGTGCCGGTGGGCGACGGGCAGAACCGGGCCCGCACGGGACGGCCGGTCGGGGGCTGCACACCGCCCTCCTGGACGGCGGCGGCGGGACTGGATGAGGGCGCGGTGGTGTCAGTCATGGCGCACCCACCCTAGACCGGACCGTGGGGCGGCGGTCCGGTCCGGGGCACGCTCAGGGGCGGTCGATCACCGGGTTCGTCAGGGTGCCGATGCCCTCGACGGTGACCGAGACGCTCTGCCCGGCCAGCAGGGGGCCCACACCGGCCGGGGTACCGGTGAGGATGACGTCACCCGGGAGCAGGGTCATGATCGCGCTGACGTACTCGATGATCTCGCCCACCGGGAAGACCATGTCGGCGGTCCGCCCTTCCTGGCGGGTCTCGCCGTCGACCTGGGTGGTGACGGCCAGGTCGGAGGGGTCGAGGTCGGTGACGATCCACGGGCCGAGCGGGCAGAACGTGTCGTAGGACTTGGCCCGGGTGAACTGCACGTCCGCGCGCTGCTGGTCGCGGGCGGTGACGTCGTTGGCCACCGTGTACCCCAGGATGACCGAGGCCGCGTTCTCGGCCAGCACGTCGCGGCACGGCCGGCCGATGACCACGGCGAGTTCGCCCTCGAAGTCGACCTGGTCGGACGACGCCGGCCGGGCGATGGCCACGTTGGGCCCGATGACCGAGGTCGACGGCTTGAGGAAGATCAGCGGCTCGGCGGGGACCTCGTTGCCCAGCTCACGGGCGTGGTCGACATAGTTGCGACCGACGGCGATCACCTTGGACGGCAGGATCGGGGCGAGCAGCCGGGTGTCGGCCAACGGCCAGGACCGACCGGTGAAGGTGGGGTTGCCGAACGGGTGGTCCAGGATCTCCCGGGCCACGGCGTCGCGGAGCGACCCGGAGTGCTCACCCGGATCGGTGTCGACCTGGACGAACGCGACGCCTTCGGGGTGGGCGATCCTGGCCAGGCGCATGGGGGTTCTCCTGAGTTCGGCTGCTGCCCCGGCCGGATCTCCCGACCGGGGTGTCGGGGCGGTCGACCCCGGTGGGGGACGACCGCGCAGGACGCTACCCGGCGAGCGGGACACCACCGGGACCACCGGCGGCGACCGGGGACGACACCCCGTCCGCCCCGGAGGCCGGACCTGCCGGGGCTCCGGCCGCCAGCGAGGGCTGGGCCAGGGCGTAGACCATGGCGTCGACCAGGGCCTGCCAGGAGGCCTCGACCACGTTGGCGTGCACGCCGACGGTGGTCCACTCCCGGCCGCCCATCGCCGAGGACACCAGCACCCGGGTGACCGAATCGGTCCCGGCGCTGTCGGCGAGGATGCGCACCTTGTAGTCGACGAGCTCCATCTGGTCGATCTCCGGGAACTGCTCGGAGACGGCCAGCCGGAGCGCTGAGTCCAGCGCGTTCACCGGCCCGTTGCCCTCGGCGGTGGCGATCACCCGGCGGCCGCCGACGTGCACCTTGACCGTCGCCTCGGACGACACGGCGGGAACGGTGACGGTGCCCGGCCCCGCTCCCCCGTCGACGGGGGTCGGCGGCTGGCTCTCCACGATGACCCGGTAGGACTCGAGCCGGAAGGCCCGCGTCGACTCGACGGACGCCTCACGGCCGGCGGCCCGCTCGGCCTGGTCGAGGGTGTCGCGCAGCAGCAGTTCGAAGGAGGCGTCCGCGGCCTCGTACGACCAGCCCGCGGCCTCCCGACTCTTGACGGTGTCCACCACGGCGCCGATGACTCCGGGCTGCCCGGAGATGTCGACACCCAGCTCCCGCGCCTTGAGCTCCACCGAGGCGCGCCCGGCCATCTCGGTGATCAGGATGCGCATGTCGTTGCCGACCAGCGCCGGGTCGAGATGGTTGTACAGCTCGGGGTCGACCTTGATGGCCGAGGCGTGCAGGCCGGCCTTGTGGGCGAACGCGGACGACCCGACGTAGGCCTGGTGGGTGTCCGGGGCGATGTTGGCCAGCTCGGCCAGGGCGTGGCTGACCCGGACCATCTCGGCCAGCCTATCCTCGGGCAGCACCGGCAGACCCAGCTTGGTGACCAGATTGCCCAGCACCGCGAAGAGATCGGCGTTGCCCGCCCGCTCCCCGTACCCGTTGGCGGTGCACTGGGCGTGCGTGGCACCGGCCTGCACGGCGGCCACCGTGTTGGCCACGGCGCAGCCGGTGTCGTCCTGGCAGTGGATGCCGATGCGGAACCCGGTGCGCTGCACCACTTCCGTCACGACCCGGTGGACGTCCACCGGCAGCATGCCGCCGTTGGTGTCGCACAGCACGACGACGTCGGCCCCCGCGTCCACCGCGGCCCGGGCCACCTCCAGCCCGTAGTCGCGGTCGAAGGCGTAGCCGTCGAAGAAGTGCTCGCAGTCCAGGAAGACCCGGCGGCCGGCGGCGACGAGATGGGCGACCGTGTCCCGGACCATCTCCACGTTCTCCTCGCGCGTGGTGCGCAATGCGCGCTCCACGTGCCGGACGTCGGACTTGGCCACGAGGGTGATGACGGGGGCCTGCGAGTCCAGCAGGGCCTGCACCTGCGGGTCCTGCGCGGCGGTGGTCCCGGCCTTGCGGGTCGCGCCGAAGGCGACCAGCTGCGCCGTGCGCAGGGTCAGCTCACCGGCGGCCGCCCGGGCGAAGAACTCGGTGTCCTTGGGCATCGCCCCCGGCCAACCGCCCTCGATGAAGCCGACACCCAGCTCGTCCAGCAGTGCGGCGACGGCCAGCTTGTCGGCCACCGAGTAGGTGATGCCCTCACGCTGGGCACCGTCGCGCAGCGTCGTGTCGAAGACGTGGAAGGCATCCCCCAGGGGGGAGGTGCGCCGGGCTGGCATCATCGCGGAACCTCGGATCAGGGGACGACGGACGGCATCGGAGCCCGGCGTACGCCCGGCCGGAGAGCGGCCGGCCACGCGGGCCCGGACGATGCTCTCAGCTGGAGGCCAGCGCCGCCAAACGGTCGCCGATGGCCGACGTGCGGCCGGTGGACCCCGGCTGGCGGGTGGCCAGGTCGAAGGCCACGGCTGCTTCCACCCGACGGGCGGCCTCGGGCAGCCCCTGCTGGTCGAGCAGCAGGGCGATGGACAACACGGTGGCCGTGGGATCGGCGACGCCCGCGCCGGCGATGTCCGGGGCGGATCCGTGCACCGGCTCGAACATGCTTGGGTTGGCCCCCGACGGGTCGAGGTTGCCGGACGCGGCCAGACCGATGCCGCCGGAGACGGCCGCGGCCAGGTCGGTGAGGATGTCGCCGAACAGGTTGTCGGTGACCACGACGTCGAACCGACCCGGGTCGGTGACCAGGTAGATCATCGCGGCGTCGATGTGGCAGTAGGCCACCGAGACGTCCGGGAACTCCATGGACACCTCCTCGACCACGCGCGACCAGAGCTGGCCGGCGTGCACGAGCACGTTCGTCTTGTGCACCAGGGTGAGGTGCTTGCGGGGGCGGCGGGCCGCCCGGCGGAAGGCCTCCCGGACCACGCGCTCGACACCGAAATAGGTGTTCAGCGAGATCTCCGTGGCGATCTCGTGCGGGGTGTCCTTCCGCAGCAGACCGCCGTTGCCGGCGTACGGACCCTCGGTGCCCTCGCGGATGACGACCAGGTCGATGGCCTGGTCGCCGGCCAGCGGACCCGAGACGCCCGGGTACAGCCGGCTGGGCCGCAGGTTGACGTGGTGGTCGAGCTCGAAACGGATGCGCAGCAGCAGACCGCGCTCCAGGATCCCGGACGGCACGGTCGGGTCACCGACGGCGCCGAGCAGGATGGCGTCGTGCCCACGGAGTTCGCGGAGCACCGAGTCCGGCAACAGCTCGCCGGTGCGGTGCCAGCGGGTGGCGCCGAGGTCGTAGTCGGTCGTCTGCACGTCGGGGACGACCCCGGTCAGGACCTTGAGGCCCTCGGCCACCACTTCGGGACCGATGCCGTCTCCGGGGATCACCGCGAGCTTCATCTCGACCTCTCTGTCGCGCCGCCGGGCGCGGTCGCCCGTCGCCGGGCTCGATTCGGACTGCAGGGGTGTCGGGGCACATCACCGGGGTGGAGCGCACGCCCTGACATCGTGCTCAGCGTATCGGGCAATCGACGCACAGCGAGCATTTTGCCGCCGCGAGCCCCCGATCGGGTGTCGCCCCCGGCCTGCGGGATGACCCCGCAGGCCGCCTCCGGGGGCCGCAGCTGGTCAGTCGGCGGCGATGGCGCGGATCGCGCGGGCGTCGACCGCGGAACCGATGGCGTCAAGCAGATCCTGCGGCGGGATGCCGTCCACCCGGAGAACCATGATGGCGGCCCGCCCGGAGAGCTCCTGGGAGATCTGCGCCGCCTGGATGTTCACCTGGGCGTCGCCCAGCAGGGCGCCCACCGTGCCCATCACGCCGGGCCGGTCGGCGTAGGCGAGCACCAGCATGTCGCCCTCGGCGCGCAGGTCGAAGTGCCGGCCGTTGATCTCGATGAGCTTGGCCGTCTGGTCCTCCCCGGACAGCGTGCCGCTGACCGAGCGGGCGGCACCGTCGGGCATGGCCGCCCGCAGCGTCACCGAGGAGCGGTAGTCACCGGTCTCCTCGCTGGAGGTGCCGGACAGGTCGAGCCCGTGCTCGGCGGCCAGGGCGGGGGCGTTGACGAAGGTGACCGACTCGGAGATGACCGGCCCGAAGATCCCGCGGACCGCGGCCAGCTGCAGGATCGTGGTGTCCTGGTGGGCCAGATCGCCGCGCACCTCGACCACCACGGTGCTCGGGACGCCGCCGCCGACGGCGGTGAGGATGGTGCCGAGCCGGGACACGAGCGGGATCCACGGTCGGACCTCGTCGGCGACCGGCCCGGCCGCCTGCACGTTCACCGCGTCGGGCACGAAGTCGCCGCGCAGGGCCAGCTTGACCGACCGGGCCACCGCCGTGCCCGCCTTGTCCTGCGCCTCGACGGTGGAGGCGCCCAGGTGCGGCGTCAACACCACGTTGGGCGCGGTGCGCAGGGGGTTGTCCGCGGACAGCGGCTCCTGCACGTAGACGTCGACGCCGGCCCCGCCGACCTGCCCGGAGGCCAGGGCGTCGGCGAGGGCCTGCTCGTCGATGAGGCCACCGCGGGCCGCGTTGACGATCAGCACGCCGCGCTTGACCGTGGCCAGCTCGGCCGCGCCGATGAGCCCCAGCGTCTCGGGGGTGCGCGGCAGATGGATCGAGATGATGTCGGCGCGGGTCAGCAGGGTGGCCAGGTCGACCAGCTGGACCCCGAGGGCCGCAGCCCGGGCGGGCTGCAGATAGGGGTCGTAGGCGATCACGGTGGTGCCGAAGGCGGCGATGCGACTGGCGAAGAGCTGCCCGATCCGACCGAGACCGACCACGCCGACGGTCTTGTCGGCGATCTCGACGCCGGTGAACGCGCTCCGCTTCCACTCGCCGGCGAGCACGGAGGCGTGGGCGGCGGGGATGTGGCGGGCCACCGACAGCACCAGCGCGACGGCGTGCTCGGCGGCGGTGATGATGTTCGACTGCGGGGCGTTGACGACCAGCACGCCGCGGGCGGTGGCCGCCGGCACGTCGACGTTGTCCAGGCCGATGCCGGCCCGGGCGACCACCTTGAGCCGCGGCGCCGCGGCCAGGGCCTCGGCGTCGATCTGCGTCGCCGACCGGATGAGCACCGCGTCCGCCTCGGCCAGCGCCGGGAGCAGCGCGGACCGGTCCGCACCGTCCACCGATCGGATCTCGAACTCGTCACCGAGGACTTCCATGGCCGAGGGCGCGAGCGCCTCCGCGATCAGCACGACGGGCTGGGGCACGTGATCTCCTGTTCAGGCGTGCCGCGCCGACCCCGCTCCCCCGGGCGGGGCGCGGGGCGGGACGACGGGGCACAGGGCTCCCGGACCGGCGTGCGGGGCGGCACGACCCGACGGCCGACCCGGGAACCCGGGCGGACGGCGCGGTCCGCGGGTCATCGTAGCGATGCGGGCGGCGACGACCCGACGACCGGGCGACCGCGGGCTGATCTGCGGCGATCCCACGGCGTTCCCACCCGGGTCGGGCGATGATCGCCGCACGGCGCGGACACGGCCGTGAGCGGCAGACGAGAGGACCGACCATGAGCACACCGACCGACGGGGATCCGTCGGGGTCCACCCCGGCACCGGGCGGGACGCCGAACCTCCGCAAGGACGACGCGGGTCCCGGCGGCAGCGGCCCCGCGCACCCCGGTTACGGACAGCAGGGGTACGGGCAACAGGGGTACGGACAACAGGGGTACGGACAGCAGGGATACCAGCAGCCCCAGTACGGGCAGCCGGGATACGGCCAGCAGGGATACCAGCAGCCCCAGTACGGACAGCCGGGTCACGGCCAGCAGGGGTACCCGCAGCCTCAGTACGGACAGCCGCAGTACGGACAGCAGGCGTACGGGCAACCGGGATACCCACAGCCGGGTAACGGACAGCCGGGCGCCTTTCCGGGGGGTGCGTACGCGGCGCCGACGGATTCGCGGTATCCCGCTCCCCCGGGCGGGCGTCGACCCGGCCAGGTCACCGCATCCGCCGTCCTCGCGTTCGTGGTCGGCGGGCTCAGCCTGCTCGTCGGGCTGATCGCCCTGCTCGCCGGGAGTGTGGTGGCCACCCGAGCCGGGGAGAGCGGGACGGCGGGTGCCGTGGTGATCGTGCTGGCCGTGCTGTTCCTGGCTGTCGGTGCGGTCTACATCTGGTCCGGGGTGTGGGCGCTGCAGGGCCGGAGCGCCAAGTTCCTGACGGTCGTGGCGATCGTGGCCGCGGCGATCCAGCTGGTCAGCCTGTTCACCGACGACGGGGAGAACCGGAACGTGCTCGGCCTGGCCATCTCGGTGACCATCGTCATCCTCATGCTGCAGAGGCCGAGCAAGGAATGGTTCCGCTCGCGTGGGACCTCCACCCTCTGACCGCTGTCCAGGAAGCCTCCGGACACAGAACCGGGCGGGAGCACGGTGCTCCCGCCCGGTTCGGCGTTCAGGGGGTGTGCGCAGGTCAGCGGGCGGCGGTGCCGCTGTAGTCGTCGTCGGCGGCGACCCAGCTCATCAGGCCGCGGAGCTTGCGCCCGGTCTCCTCGATCGGGTGCTGCTCCTGCTCGGTGCGGAACTGCTTGAACTCCGGGGCACCGGCGTCCTGGTCGGCGATGAACCGGCGGGCGAAGGTGCCGTCCTGGATGTCCTTGAGGACGCCCTGCATCTGCTGCGCGGCGTGCTCGTCGATGACGCGCGGGCCGGAGACGTAGTCCCCGTACTCGGCGGTGTCGGAGACCGACCAGCGCTGCTTGGCGATGCCGCCCTCGTACATCAGGTCGACGATCAGCTTGAGCTCGTGCAGGCACTCGAAGTAGGCGATCTCCGGCTGGTAGCCGGCGTTCACCAGGGTTTCGAAGCCGAGCTGCACCAGGCGGGACATGCCGCCGCAGAGCACGGCCTGCTCGCCGAAGAGATCGGTCTCGGTCTCCTCCGGGAAGGTCGTCTTGATGACGCCGGCCCGGGCCCCGCCGATGGCGCTGGCGTAGGACAGCGCGAGGGCCTGGGCGCCACCGCTGGCGTCCTGCTCGACGGCGATCAGGTCCGGCACGCCCTTGCCGTTGACGAACTCACGACGCACCAGGTGACCGGGGCCCTTGGGGGCGATCATGATGACGTCGACGTCGGCCGGGGGCTTGATGTAGCCGTAGCGGATGTTGAAGCCGTGACCGAAGGCCAGCGCCTTGCCGGCGGTGAGGTTGGACTCGATCGCCTCGGCGTACACGTGCCGCTGCACGTGATCCGGGGTCAGCACCATGATCACGTCGGCCTCGGCGGCCGCCTCGGCGGGGGTGACGACCCGCAGGCCCTCGTCGGTGGCCTTGCTGCGGGACTTGGAGCCCTCGGGCAGGCCGACCCGGACGTCGACGCCCGAGTCGCGGAGGTTCAGCGCATGGGCGTGACCCTGCGAGCCGTACCCGATCACCGCGACCTTGCGGCCCTGGATGATCGAGAGGTCGGCGTCGGCGTCGTAGAAGATCTCAGCGGCCATGAATGGTTCCGCATCCTTTCTCAGGGGGCCGTGCTCGGCCCGGAATGTCAGGTGCGCGACCGGTCCGCCCCGGACGGGCGGACGGTGACGCGGGTGTGCAGGCGGCGCTCAGTCTGCCCTGCTGGACGAGGAGGTGATCGCCCGCGGTCCGCGGCCGAGCGCCACCATGCCCGACTGCACGATCTCGCGGACGCCGTACGGCTCGAGCAGCCTGGTGAGCGCCTCGAGCTTGTCGGAGGTCCCGGTCACCTCGACGGTGAGCGAGTCCGGGGCCACGTCCACGATGTGCGCGCGGAACATCTCGACGATCGAGATGATCTGCCCGCGGCTGTGCGGATCGGCACGCAGTTTGATCAGCACCAGTTCACGCTGGACCGCCGCGTCCGAGGACAGCTCGACGATCTTCAGCACGTTGATCAGCTTGTTCAGCTGCTTGGTGACCTGCTCCAGGGGGAGCGCCTCGACGGCGACCACGATGGTCATCCGGGAGACCTCCGGGTTCTCCGTCGGACCCACGGCCAGGGAGTCGATGTTGAACCCCCGCCGGGAGAACAACGACGAGACCCGGGCCAGCACACCGGGTTTGTTCTCGACCAGGACCGACAGCGTGTGACGGCTCACGGGTGTGCTCACTCCTCTTCGAACAACGGACGGATGCCGCGCGCGGCCATGATCTGGTCGTTACCGGTGCCGGCGGCGACCATCGGCCACACCTGGGCGTCCTTGCCGACGGTGAAGTCGACGACGACCGGACGGTCGTTGACGGCCATGGCCGCGGCGATGGTGGCGTCGACGTCCTCGCGGGACTCGCACCGGAGCCCGACGCAGCCGTAGGCCTCGGCGAGCAGTTTGAAGTCGGGGATGCGGTGCTTGTGCGTACCCAGATCGGTCTGGCTGTAGCGCTCGCCGTAGAAGAGGGTCTGCCACTGCCGGACCATGCCCAGGTTGCCGTTGTTGATGACGGCGACCTTGATCGGGATGCCCTCGATGGCGCAGGTGGCCAACTCCTGGTTGGTCATCTGGAAGCAGCCGTCGCCGTCGATCGCCCAGACCACCTTCTCCGGGCAGGCCATCTTGGCGCCCATGGCCGCGGGCACGGCGTAGCCCATGGTGCCCAGGCCGCCGGAGTTCAGCCAGGTGCGGGGCTTCTCGTACTTGACGAACTGCGCGGCCCACATCTGGTGCTGTCCGACCCCGGAGGTGTAGATCGCGTCCGGGCCGGCGATCTCACCGAGACGCTGGATCACGTACTGGGGGGACAGGCTGCCGTCGTCGGGCCAGTCGTAGCCCAGCGGGAAGGTCCCGCGGAGCTCGTC
The DNA here is from genome assembly GCF_030811475.1 of Nakamurella flavida. NCBI lineage: Bacteria > Bacillati > Actinomycetota > Actinomycetes > Nakamurellales > Nakamurellaceae > Nakamurella > Nakamurella flavida. Next base: position 4,120,359 of record NZ_JAUSQV010000001.1, on the reverse strand, counting down.
CAGGTCGGCCCACCAGGCCGTGAGGTCGGCGACGACCCCGGCGGCCTGCTCGGCCCGGATGGCGGTGATCAGCTGGGTGATGATCTCCTTCGCGTCGCCGACGATGGGGATGTCGGCGACCCGGTTCTTGCCGATCTCCGCGGGATCGATGTCGGCGTGCACGACGGTCGCGTTCGGGGCGAACCCGGACAGCTGGCCGGTCACCCGGTCGTCGAAGCGCGCACCGAGCGCGATCAGCACGTCGGACCGCTGCAGGCCGGCGACCGCGGCCACCGTCCCGTGCATCCCGGGCATGCCCAGGTGCTGCAGGTGCGAGTCCGGGAAGGCCCCGCGGGCCATCAGCGTAGTGACCACCGGGATGCCGGTGAGCTCGGCGAGCTCCAGCAGCTCGGCGCAGGCCTCGGACTTGATGACGCCGCCACCGACGTACAGCACCGGTCGGCGGGCCGCGGCGATCAGCTTGGCCGCGGCGCTGATCTGACCGGCGTGCGGCCGGGTCGTCGGCCGGTAACCGGGCAGGTGGACGTCCTTGGGCCAGACGAAGGTGGTGTCGGCCTGCAGGATGTCCTTGGGGATGTCCACCAGCACCGGGCCGGGTCGGCCCGTGGATGCCAGGTGGAAGGCCGCCGCGATGGTCTCCGCGATCTTGGCCGGGTCGTCGACCAGGAAGTTGTGCTTCGTGATCGGCATGGTGATGCCGCAGATGTCGGCCTCCTGGAAGCCGTCCGTCCCGATGAGCGGCGTGCCGACCTGCCCGGTGATGGCGACCAGCGGCACGGAGTCCATGTGGGCGTCGGCGATCGGGGTGACCAGGTTGGTCGCCCCGGGGCCGGAGGTGGCCATGCAGACCCCGACCTTGCCGGAGGCCTGGGCGTACCCGGTGGCCGCGTGACCCGCGCCCTGCTCGTGGCGGACGAGGACGTGCCGGACCTTCGTGGAGTCCAGCAGGGGGTCGTACACCGGGAGGACGGCGCCGCCGGGGATGCCGAACACGATCTCCGCGCCCGCCTCCTCCAGGGCCCGGACCACGGCGCCGGCGCCGGTCGTCCGCTCCGGGGCCGGGGCCGCGGGAGCACCACCGGTGGGCAGCGTCACCTGCGGGATGACCATCGGCCGGACCTCGGTCGCGCGGCTCTGCGTCATGACTGACCTTCTTCGCTACTGGGCTGGTGCTCGGTTCGTTCCGGACGTGCTGCCCACCGGGGTGCTGCGGGCAAAAAAAGACCCCTTGTCACCTGTGGCGACGAAGGGGTGGCGCGTTCTCGCGGGTGGCGAGAGACGCGCTAGGAGATTACGAGGAGGGCGGTACGCACGCGGCGACAGTAAGCCGGGCCAGGTTGGGCTGTCAACTCCCGGCGCACCCGCCGATCGGGACGGGCGAACATCCCCCGGGCGACGCGCGCGGGCGGCTCCCGTCCGGCGGGATGCCACGATGGGGACATGTCCCGTCCAGGACCGGGGAACACCCCGGGAGCGTCCGCCGCCGACACCCCCCTGGGGTCGACGCCCCGGTCGCCGCGACGGGTGACGCTCCGCCTGCCCGCCTGGGCGCTGCTGCTGCCGGTCGTCGCCTTCCTGTGCGCCATCCCGCTGGTGACCGCGGGCGGGGTCGCGGGTGGGCTGTTCGTGTGGCTGGGGTACGGCATCCCCGCCCTGGTCCTGGTGTCCACCCTGCTGACCCGGACCACGGCGGACGCCCGGCGCATCGCCGTCATCGGCCCGTGGCGCCGCCGCACCATCGCCTGGGCCGAGCTGGACAGCCTGGAGTTCACCGGGACCCGCTGGGCCGTCGCGGTGACCGCCGGCGGCAAGCGCATCCGGCTGATCATGGTCCGCCCGCGGGATCTGCCCGCCCTGACCGCGGTGGCCGGCGGCGAGCTGCTGCTCGCCGAGGACCAAGAGACCGGCGACGACGAGACCGGCGAGCACGGGACCGGCGAGCACGGGACCGGTGAGCCCGGGACCGGCGACGGAGAGTCCGGTGACCACGGGACCGGTGACCACGGGACGGCGGCCGACCCGGTCGCCTCCTCCGTCACGGACGCCCGGCCGATCACCACGGCGGCGGACCTGGACGCAGGCCGCACCGACACCTCCGCCGCCGATGAACCGCGGGTCGAGCATCCCGACGGAGCCGGCCCCGGACCCGGCCCCGGGCGCGCGTGACCTCGGCGCGCCCCGAGGTCGACGAGACGCCCGGCCCCGAGGACCTGCCCGGTGACCGCCCGGCCGACCGGGAACGGCTGCCCACCCGCACCCGGGGGTACTGGACGGCGCAGGCCCTGCTGGTCGGCGTCCCGGTGACCGGACTGTTCGTCCTCTGGGCGGTGGCGTCGGGCTGGTTCACCCCGGGCGTGCGGTGGACCGTCGCCGCGCTGGTCGCCGTCCTGCTGATCGGGGTCCGCGCCGGGATCGCGCCACGGGTGCGGCACCGGCTGTTCTGGTACGCGATCAGCGAGACCGAGATCGACGTCCAGCACGGGTTCCTCGTCACCAGCCGGACGGTGGTGCCGATGAGCCGGGTCCAGTACCTGCGGTCGGAGCACGGCGTGCTGGCAGACCGGTTCGCCCTGGCCAACCTGCACGTCCACACCGCTGCCGGATCCGTTCCGCTGCCCGGGCTCGACCGGGCCGTAGCCGACGAGGTCCGGGCGCGGATCAGCCGCTGGGCTCATCTCGACGACGACGTCTGACCCCGCGCGATGACCCCCGACCTGACGCCCGTCCCCGACCGGGTGCGGACCACCGAGCCCCCGGTGACCGATCCGACCGGATCCCCGGCGACCGACCCGACCGCCCTGCGGAAGCGTCCGGCGGACCCGGCCGCGGCGACCACCGTGGAGGCCGCCGGGCCGGCGGCCGACACCGCCGGACCCGTGATCGCCGAACGCCGGCTGCACCCGGCCTATCTGCTGATCAGCGGCGGCCGGATGGCCCGGGGGCTGATCCCGCTGGTCGCCGTCGGTGTCTGGCGGCTGCCCGGATGGACCTTCGCCGTGTGCGGTGTGATCGTCGCCGCGTACGCCGTCAGCGCCTGGGCCTCACGCCGGTACTCCGTCACCCACGGCGTGCTGACCGTCCGGTCCGGCATCCTGCGGCGGTCCGAGCACACCATCCCGGCCAGCCGGATCACCTCCCTGGACGCGCGGCAGGGCCTCGTCCAGCGGGTCCTGCGGGTCTGGGCACTGCGGGTGGTCACCCCCAGCGCGTCCGAGCACCCGGCGATGGAGCTGGCCTGCCTGTCCGCCCCCCGGCTGGCCGAACTCCGCGCGGCCCTGACGCCGTCCGGCTCCCCGTCGCCCGGTCCGACGCCGCCCCGCGGCACGCCTCACCCGGCGGCCGACGCCTCACCCCCGGCTGCCCCGGCCGGCGACGCTGCGGCCCCGCCGGTGGCGCCGTCCGGCGAGGTGGTGGCCGTCCTCGGACGCCGGGAACTCGTGGTCGCCACGCTCACCGGGGTGTCCGCGCCGCTGATCTTCGCCGGTGGGGCCGCCGCGTACGGGCGGTTCCGCGAACTGGTACCCCGGGACACGTTCCGGGACTGGGAGCGGCGGGTCCTGGGCGGGGGCAGCGCCACGGTCCTGGTCCTGGTCGGACTGGCCGTCCTCGCCGTGGTGATCGGCTCCCTGCTGACCGCCCAGCGGATGGCCCGGTTCACCCTCGTCCGCGACGGCGACCGGCTGCGCACCTCGCGGGGACTGATCTCGCAACGGGTCGACACGGTGGTCCTCGACCGGGTGCAGGCCGTGCGCATCGTGCAGGGGGTGCTCCGGCGGGCCCTGGGGTACTGCGCCCTGGAGGTCGAGGTGGCCGGGCACGGACGCAACGACGCCCAGGACCGCACGCTGTTCCCGCTGGTCCGGCTGGAGCGGGCGGAGGCCCTCGTGCAGACCGCGCTGCCCGAGCTGCGGTGGCGTCCCGGGCCGCTCACCCCGGTCCCCGGCCGCTCGCGCCGGCGCTACCTCACGGCGCCGGTCGTCGTCGGCGCCGTGCTGACCGCGGCGGCACTGCTGCTGCCGGGCTGGTGGGCCGGCCTCGCGGTGGTTCCGTTGCCGGTGGCGGTCGCGGTGGGGACCGTGCAGGGTCGGGTCGCCGGCTGGCGGCTGGACGGTGACACCGTGACCCTGCGGAGCCACGCACTGATCTCCCGGTCGACCACCGTCGCGCGGGTGGGTCGGGTGCAGCTCACCCGGGTCAGCAGCACGGTGTTCCAGCGGCGGGCGGCGCTGGCCAGCGTGCACCTGACGCTGTCCTCGAGACGACGCATCTCCGCGCGGCACCTCGACCGGGCCGACGCCGACCTGCTGCTGCACCGGGTGGGACGGCGGCGGCCGAGCAACGCCGCCGGGTCCGGTCCGTACCGTGGCTGAGGTGTCGGTCAGCTTCCCCGGTCCCCGGGCCGTCCGGACCCGGGCCTCCCGCCGGTCCCGCCGCGTCCTGCCCGCGGTCCTGCTGGCCCTGGTCCTCGCCGGGTGCGGGGACTTCTCCGCACCGCCGGCGGCGTTCACCGTGCAGCCGTCGCTGAGCCCGATCGCCCCGGCCCCGCAGGATCCGGCCACCGCCACCCCGCCGGTCCCCGACCCCTCGCCGTCGCCCTCGAGCAGCCCCGGGTCGTCGAGCGCGCCGTCGAGCAGCGGGCAGACCCCCGAGCCGCCGACCGACCCGTGCGCCCCCACCGACGAGGCCGTCATCGCGACCTGCCTGTCCGCGCCATGGGGGCTGGCGCCGCTGCCGGACGGCTCGGCCCTGGTCGGCGAACGGACCACCGGGCGGATCCTGCAGATCGCCCGGGACACCGAACCCGTCGAGTACGCGACCGTCGCCGACGTCGACGCCTCCGGCACGGGCGGGCTGCTCGGTCTGACCCTGTCCCCCGCCTTCGGCGAGGACCACCTGATCTACGCCTACGTGACCACCGCGACGGACAACCGCGTCCTGCGCATCGCCGCCGGCGAGGAACCACGCGCCGTCTTCACCGGCATCCCGAAGGGGGCGACGCACAACGGCGGCCGCCTCGCCTTCGGTGGTGACGGCACCCTGCTGGTCGGCACCGGGGACACCGGTGATGCCGCCCTGGCCGCGGACCCGGCGTCGCTGGCCGGGAAGGTGCTGCGACTGGACGAGTTCGGCAAGCCGGCGGCGGACAACCCCACGCCCGGGTCCCCGATCCTGGCCCGGGGGTTCACCGACGTGATCGGCGCGTGCGTGCTCGCCGACCGCACCGTGGCCGTCCTGGACCGGCGCACCGACGCCGACGTGCTGGTCGTGCCCGCGGCCGACCGCGACTACTCGACCCTGGCGTCCGGGGACGCGCTGTGGACGTTCGCCCGGGCCGACGGTGGGGCCGACGACTGCGCGGTGGACGCCGGCACCCTGGCCACCACCTCGCGCGACGGGCAGAAGCTGACCGGGCTGGCGATCTCCGCGTCCAACGGATTCTCCGGGACCCCCACCCAGCTGCTCGACAACCGGTACGGACGCCTGCTCACCGTCGTCCCCGATGGCACCGGTCTGCTCTGGATGACCACCTCGAACAGGGACGGCGCCGGCACACCCGTACCCAGCGACGACCGGGTGGTCGTGCTGCCGTCCTCACCCGACGGCGGGGGCGGCGGCCCGGACTGAGCCGCGGCGGTGCACGCCCGCGCGGAGCTCAGAAGCGGCGGTTGACCAGCACCGGGTTGACCTCTCGGGCCCGCTCCACCTCGGTGGGGTCGACGTCCACGACCAGCAGGCCCGGGGCCGCCCCGAGGGAGTCCAGCACCTCGCCGGTCGGCCCGACCACCGCACTGTGGCCGATCCCGGTGGGCGCCTCCGGGTGGGTCCGTCGCCCGGACTCGGCGGGGTCGGCCTGTCCGCAGGCGGCGATCACACAGGTGCTGTCCACCGCCCGGGCCCGCGTCAGCAGCTCCCACTGCTCGCGCTTGCCCGGCCCGGCTCCCCACGACGCGGCGACCACGACGATCCGCGCGCCCCGGTCGGCCAGCACCTGGTAGAGCCCGGGGAAGCGGACGTCGTAGCAGGTGGTCAGGCCCACCCCGATCGAGGCCGACCCCGGACCGTCCTGGGGGACGTCCACCGTCACCGGGTCGGTGCCCGGGGCGACCGTCCGGGACTCGGCGAACCCGTAGGCGTCGAACAGATGGATCTTGCGGTAGGCGGCCTCGACGCCGGCCCCGGTGGCCAGCAGGGTGTTGTGCACCCGGCCGTCCTGCGCCGGGGTGAACATGCCGGCGACCACCGTGAGGCCGTGTCGCTGCGCGGCCGCACGCACCCCGTCGGCCCACCGACCGTCGAGCCGCTGGGCGACCGGGCCGAGTGGTACCCCGAAGGCGCACATGGTCGCCTCGGGGAAGACCACCAACCGGGCACCGGCGTCCGCGGCGCGGGCGGTGTGGTCCGCGACGAGGGCCGCGTTGTGGTCGACGTCGTCCGTACTGGTGATCTGGGCCAGGGCGATCCGCACCGTGCACACTCCTGCTGTCGGAAGGTCAGGGGCCGGGTCGACGCGGCCCGAAGCGCCCGTTACGGGCACCGGAGCGTGGTCGGCCGGGTGTCACCTGCGTCGTCGCAGCGGGATCACTGTCGCATCCGGACGGCCGTTCGCGGAATCCTGACGGCCACCGACCCGACCTCCGGGGTAGCGGACGGGGACGGGCCGGGCGGGCGGTCAGCCCGGCATCGAGGACAGGGCCCCCAACGCGCCGGTCAGCACGGCCACCGCCACCCCGGCGGCGATGAGCACGCCCTTGGCCGCGCGCCCGAACACCGACTGCCACGCGCGGTAGCGGTCGGTCTCGCCGGCGAACCGACGCCAGTGCACGAGCATGATCGCGATGAGCACCAGCACGAAGGCGATCGAGGAGTAGACCAGGACGATCGCGAGAGTGCGCATCACTCACGGTAGGCCGACCCGATGCGGTGCCATCCGCACCGGGTCGGCCCGGACCGCGTCGGTCAGCCGTCCACGCCCAGGGTCTTGAGCACCAGTTCCCGGACGCGGCCGGCGTCGGCCTGCCCCCGGGTGGCCTTCATGACCGCGCCCACGATGGCGCCGACGGCCTGGACCTTGCCGGAGCGGATCTTGTCCGCCACGGCCGGCTGGGCGGCCAGCGCCTCGTCGATCGCGGTCTGCAGCGCGCCGTCGTCGGAGACCACGGCCAGACCGCGGGCGGCCACGACGTCGTCCGGTTCGCCCTCCCCGGCCAGCACCCCGTCGATCACCTGGCGGGCGATCTTCGCGTTCAGCGTGCCCGCGGCGACCAGCGCGATGACCCGGGCCAACTGCGCCGGGGCGATGGGCAGCTCGGTGAGGGCCACCTCGCGCTCCTTGGCCCGCTGACCGAGAAAGGCCGACCACCAGGACCGGGCGTCGGCGGCGGGCGCACCGGCCGCCACCGTCGCCTCGACCAGGCCGACCGCGTCGGCGGCGACCAGGTCGCGCATCTCCAGGTCGGTGAGCTGCCACTCGGCCTGCAGCCGGTCGCGACGCACCCACGGCAGCTCGGGCAGCGTGCCGCGGATCTCCTCCACCCACTCACGCGACGGGGCGACGGGCACCAGATCCGGCTCCGGGAAGTAGCGGTAGTCCTCGGCGGTCTCCTTGGAGCGCCCCGCGTTGGTCGTCCCGGTGGCCTCCTCGAAGTGCCGGGTCTCCTGGACGATCCGCTGACCGGCCGCGAGACGTGCCGCCTGCCGGGTGATCTCGTACCGGACGGCCCGCTCGACCGAGCGCAGCGAGTTCACGTTCTTGGTCTCGGTGCGGGTGCCGAACACCGGGTTGCCGGCCGGGGTGAGCGACAGGTTCGCGTCGCAGCGCAGCGAGCCCTGGTCCATGCGGACGTCCGAGACGTCCAGCGAGGCGAGCAGGTCCCGCAGGGTGGCCACGTACGCGCGGGCCACCTGCGGCGCGGAGGCCTTGGTCCCGACCACCGGCTTGGTCACGATCTCGACGAGCGGCACCCCGGCCCGGTTGTAGTCCAGCAACGAGTACTCGGCGCCCTGGATGCGTCCGGTGGCCCCGCCGACGTGCAGCGACTTGCCGGTGTCCTCCTCCATGTGGGCGCGCTCGATCTCGATGCGGATGGTCTCGCCGTCCACGTCGACGTCGAGATACCCGCCGAAGGCGATGGGCTCGTCGTACTGGGAGATCTGGTAGTTCTTCGGCATGTCCGGGTAGAAGTAGTTCTTCCGGGCGAACCGGCACCACTCCGCGATCTCGCAGTTCAGGGCCAGACCGATGCGGATGGCGTACTCCACCGCGGTCCGGTTGACCGTCGGCATCGCCCCGGGCAGGGCCAGGCAGACCGGGCAGACCTGCGTGTTGGGCTCGGCGCCGTAGGTCGTCGGGCAGGCGCAGAACATCTTCGTCGCCGTGCCCAGCTCGACGTGCACCTCGAGCCCGAGCACCGGGTCGTAGGCCCGGATCGCCTCGTCGTAGTCCATCAGCTGGGGGGTGCTCATCGGGTGATCTCCAACTCCGGGGCGCGGTCGGGGACGAGCCCGCCGTGCTGCTGCGCGTAGGCGTGTTCGAACGCCGCGGCGACCTGGTACATCCGCTCCTCGCCCAGGGCCGGGGCCATGATCTGCAGCCCGACGGGGAGACCGGTGTCGCTCGCGATGCCGCTGGGCACGCTCATCGCCGGGATGCCGGCGAGCGAGCCCGGGATGGTGGCCAGGTCGTTGAGGTACATGGCCATCGGGTCGTCCACCTTCTCCCCCAGCTTGAACGCGGTGGTCGGGGAGGACGGGGACACCAGCACGTCGACACCGCGGGCGGAGTCGAAGGCTGCGTCGAAATCACCACGGATCAGCGTGCGGACCTTCTGGGCCGAGCCGTAGTAGGCGTCGTAGTACCCGGCGGACAACGCGTAGGTGCCGAGGATGATGCGGCGCTTGACCTCGGCGCCGAAGCCCCGCCCGCGGGTGGCGGACATGACCGACTCGGCGGACACCAGCGGCTGTCCCTGCTCGTCCTGGTCGATCCGCAGGCCGTACCGCATGGCGTCGAAACGGGCCAGGTTGGACGAGCACTCGCTCGGCAGGATCAGGTAGTAGGCGGCGAGGGCGTGCACGAAGTTCGGGCACGACACCTCGACGACCTCGGCGCCCGCCGCCTCCAGTTCTGCGACGGCGGCGGTGAACGACTCGAGCACGCCCGGCTGGTAGCCCTCGCCGCCGAGTTCGCGGACCACACCGACGCGCAGGCCGGCCACGCCCTCGGTGACGCCGCGGCGCACGGCCTGCACGACCGAGGGCACCGGGACGTCCAGCGAGGTGGAGTCGAGCGGGTCGTGCCCGGCGATGACCTCGTGCAGCAGCGCGGTGTCCAGGACGGTGCGGGCGCAGGGACCGACCTGGTCCAGGGAGGACGCCAGTGCGATGACGCCGTAGCGGGACACCCCGCCGTAGGTGGGCTTGGCCCCGACCGTGCCGGTGACGGCAGCCGGCTGCCGGATGGACCCACCCGTGTCGGTGCCGATGGCCAGCGGCGCCTCGAACGCGGCGAGCGCGGCGGCCGACCCGCCACCGGAACCGCCGGGGATCCGGGTGAGGTCCCACGGGTTGTGCGTCGGGCCGTAGGCGGAGTTCTCCGTCGACGACCCCATGGCGAACTCGTCCAGGTTGGTCTTGCCCAGCACGACGATCCCGGCGTCCAGCAGCTTGCGGGTCACCGTGGCGTCGTAGGGCGGGATCCAGCCCTGCAGGATCTTCGAGCCGGCGGTGGCCGGCACCCCGGCCTGCACCAGGATGTCCTTGAGGGCCAGCGGGACGCCGGCCAGCGGCGAACGCGCGGGCTCCCCCGCGGCGCGCGCGGCGTCCACGGCACGGGCCTGGTCGAGGGCGGAGTCGTTCGAGACGTGCAGGAACGCGTGCACGGCCGGCTCGACCTGCTCGATGCGGTCCAGGTGGGCCTGGGCGACCTCGACGGCACTGAGCTCGCCGGAGGAGATGGCCCCGGCCAGGTCGGACGCGGTCATCCGGATCGGATCGGTGGCGCTCACTGCTCCTCCCCCAGGATCTGCGGCACGCGGAAGCGGCCGTCCTGCGCCTCGGGGGCGCCGGCGAGGGCGGCCTCCCGGGTCAGGCCCGGTCGCACGACGTCCTCGCGGTAGACGTTGGTGACGGGTACGGCGTGGGTGGTCGGCTCGGCGTCCGGCGCATCGGCGGCCACCGCGCTGACCACGGCGACCGCGTCCAGGATGACCGACAGCTGACCCACGTACCGGTCGCGGTCGGCGTCGCTGATCTCCAGCCGGGCGAGGCGGGCGAGATGGGTCACGTCGTCGGCCGTCAGGACGGTCGGGGCGGGTGTGGAGCTGGACACGGTCCTCCCAAGGTCGGAGCCGGGCACCGACGGGCGCACCGGAACCCCCCGATCCTAGTTCCGGGCCCCGGGCATCCCGACCGGGTCGCCGCGGTGGAGCACGTCGCCGTGCTCACCGGGCACGCCGCGCGACGGCCGGACGCACCTCGGTGACATCGCCGAAACGCACTTCGGCCACACTGTCCGCCATCGGGGTGGTGTCGGCGCGACCCGGGATGCAGTGGGCCGCCGGCCGACGAAGGGGTGGGAATCGCAATGTCGTTCGTCTTACGTCTGCTGCTGCCGGACAGGCCGGGCAGCCTGGGGGCGGTGGCCACCGCGCTGGGCATGGTGGACGCGGACATCCTGGCGATGGACATCGTGGAGCGCTCCCCCGGCGTCGCCGTCGACGATCTGGTGGTCGAACTGCCCAGCGGACGCCAGCCCGACGTGCTGATCACCGCGGCCGAGACCGTGCCGGGTGTCCGGGTCGAGTCGGTCCGGCCGGACCCGGGTGTCGCGGGCCGGCACCGCGAGTGGGAGCTGGTCGAGGCGATCACCGCCGACCCGTCGCACGCGGTGCAGGCGTTGGCCAGGATGCTTCCCCAGGTGCTGCGGGCCGGGTGGGCGGTCGTCGTCAAGGTCGGACCCGAGGATGCCGGCGCGCGGGGCGGGCGGGATCGGGTCGAGCTGCTGGCCGGCGGGGGCGGCGTGCCGGATCTGTCGGCGGTCGACCCGGGCTGGGCCCCGGTGCGCGAGCCGGCCGTGCTGGACGGCGAGGCCGGCTGGGTCCCACAGGACTGGAAGGACATCGGCACCGAGATGGCGGTGGCCCCGCTGTGGAGCCCCGAGGTCGCGGTGATCGTCGGTCGCCCCGGAGGGCCGGCCATGCGGGCGTCCGAGGTCTCCCGGCTGGCCCATCTCGCGGGCCTGGTCACCGTGGTCGTCGCGGGGATCCACCACTAGCGGTCTGCGGGGTCGGCCGCGATCCACCGGTGGCCCGCGACCGGCGGGACGGATCATCGCCGGGGCGACGGAGTGCTCAGGCCGTCGGCCGGAACCCCGCGACCGCACCGATCACCGTGATCGCCGGCGGGCGGATCCCGGCCGCGGCGGTGAGCCCGGCGATGGTGGACGCCGTGCCGTGCACGCTGCGCTGGGCCGGCAGACCGCCGTCGGCGACGGTGACCGCGGGTGTCGACGGGTCCATCCCCGCATCGACGAGGGCCCGACCGATCGCCGCCAGGGTGCCCACGCCCATCAGCACGACCAGGGCCGTCCCGGACCGGGCCAGCGCGGCGTAGTCGAGCCGGCACCGTGGATCGCCGGGCGGGACGTGCCCGGACACGACGGTGAAACCCTGGTTCGCGTCCCGGTGGGTGACCGGGATCCCGGCCAGGGCCGGGACGGCCACCGCCGACGTGACCCCGGGGATGACCCGCACGGCGATCCCCTGCTCGGCGCAGGCCTGCCACTCCTCGGCGCCGCGACCGAAGACGAACGGGTCGCCGCCCTTGAGCCGGACCACCCGGCGCCCGGCCCGGGCGTGGTCGACGAGCAGGCGGTTGATCTCGTCCTGACCGGTGGTGGGGCCGCCACCGGGCACCTTGCTGACGTCGACCACGAGCACCCCGGGACGCAGGTCGTCGAGCAGGGCGAGCGGCGCGAGTCGATCGGTGACGACCACGTCGGCCCATCGGACGGCGGCAGCTCCGGCCACGGTGATCAGTCCCGGATCCCCGGGGCCCCCACCGACCAGGACGACCTCCCCCGGTCCGGTCGGGCCTCCAGCCGGCCGACCGGCTGAGCCGACCTCGGCCGAGTCGGTCCCGGACGAGGGTGGGCGGTCGCCGGCGGTGCCCCCCGGGCGCAGGCAGATCCGTCCGCACACGTCGGCCAGTGCCTCGATGCGGTGGTCCTCGCCGTCGTCGCCGCTGACCGCGACGACGAGCCAGGCCGATCGCACGTCCTTCTCGACCCCGGCCCGGGCGTGCAGGGTCAGCAGGCCCCGGTCGGCGAGGTCGACCAGGGCGGCGTCGGGGGTCGGGGCGAGAACGGTGATGATCGCGCCGGCCTGCCGGAGGGCAGCCACCGGTCCGAGGGCGCCGCCGCCGCCCCCGGCGACCAGGACCGGGCGACCGGCGACGGGGAGATCGACGCGCCAGGAGGATGGGCTCACCCGGGCAGTGTTCCGCACGACCCGGTGGCACCGGGCCGGGCTCCGCGCTCACGGGTCCGATGGCCGCCGCGGGCGGGCGGACACCGGAGGCGGAGACCAGGAGCGGACGGGGCGGGGTGCGACCGGCCGAGAAACGGAGACGCCGCCCGGCAGGCCGGGCGGCGTCGGGGGTCCGTCCGGAGGCGGGGCACCGGAACGGGCGGTGGTGGGGGCGCAGCGCACCCGGGGGGGAACGGACCGGCGATCGGTCAGGAGGCGAGAGCGGTGTCCGGGGCGGAGTCGTCCGCGCACCCGGACGTGGGAGGGACTGCGGCGGCCGGCGCACCCGTCACCATGGCCTGGAAACGGGCTGATCGTGCCGACCAGCGGGTGTGGAGCGTGTCGATCGTGTCGTCATCGAACTCGGGTGTGATCCCAGGGGAACTCATCGAGGCGGTCACCTTTCGCGCGTCTTTGCGTGTACCTCAGCATCCCTGTCGGTGCGGTGATGCGACAGCCCTCATTCGGGTGGCATCTGCCCGAACAGGGTGAGAAGGTGCCCGATTCCGACCGAATCGGACCCCCCACCCGTGCGCGATCCGCACACTCTGTGAACGCTCATCAGCCGGGAACCACCCGTCCGATCATTTCGCGAAGCCGGCGTGGCCCTCGGTCCGCACCGTACGTGGGGATGTGCGGTCAGGACCGCCACCACCGGTTGCGACCCAGCAGGGCGAGCAGCTCGGTGAGGTCGTCGGTGCAGCCGGGGACGGGGATGGAGGGGGCGAACAGCCCCGTGCCCTGCCAGTCCGCAGCCGAGGCCTTCGCCCGGTCCAGCACCGTCGACACCAGGTCGTTGGGGAAGTCGTCCGGCCCACCGGTGGCCCGGGCGAGATCCCAGGCGTGGACGGTGAGATCGAGGGTCATCTGCCAGCCGTACTCCTCCGCGGGGGTGGGGCCGGCGCTGAGCTGTACGGTCCGCTCCAGCACGCCCGGCTCCGCCCACGCCTCCCAGGCAGCGGCGGCGGCCGCCGCCCAGGTCGCCGCCGGGTCGTCGGTCTCCGCGGCACGGGCAGCGGCGCCGGCGATCGGCTCTGCCTCGGCCACCGAGTGCCCGGCCAGCAGCGGGGCGACCCACCACTGCTCGGCCACCAGGTGTCCGACCAGGGCACGCACGTCCCAGTCGGCATCGGGGGTCGGCGCGGCCCACTGGGTCGGTCGCACGGCGGCGACCCGGCGGTCGAACTGGCGGAGGGCGCTGCGGTGGGCGGTGAGCATGTCCATCCGCCGAGTGAACCACCGGCCCCCGACGGTCCGCGCCCGACTCCCGCCCGGCGGCCCGCTCAGCCGGTCGGGGTCCGCACGGGGACCGGGACGGGGGTGCAGGTGCAGGTGTGCCCCGGGGCGTCCGGGACCGGAGCGTCGGAGGTCTCCTGCGGCCGGAACTGGGTGCGGTAGAGCTCGGCGTACGCGCCGCCCCGGGTGATCAGGTCCTCGTGCCGACCGGACTCGACGATCCGCCCGCCGTCGACGACCAGGATCTGGTCGGCCGCGCGGATGGTGGACAGCCGATGGGCGATGACCAGCGAGGTGCGGCCGACGAGCGCGGTGGTCAGCGCCTGCTGCACGGCCGCCTCGGACTCGGAGTCCAGATGGGCGGTCGCCTCGTCCAACACCACGATGTCGGGCTGCTTGAGCAGCAGCCGGGCGATGGCCAGTCGCTGCCGCTCTCCCCCGGACAACCGGTGCCCGCGATCGCCGACCAGGGTGTCCAGGCCCTCCGGGAGGCCGTCGACCAGATCGCCGATGTGCGCGGCGACCAGGGCGTCACGCATCTCCTGCTCGGTGGCATCGGGTCGGGCGTAGGCCAGGTTGGCCCGGATGGTGTCGTGGAACATGTGCGCGTCCTGGGCGACGACGCCGATGGCGTCCCGGACGGACTGCGCGGTGACGTCCCGGATGTCGTGGCCGCCGATGAGCACGGCTCCGGCGTTCGGGTCGTAGATGCGGGGCAGCAACTGCGAGATGGTCGTCTTGCCTGCCCCCGACGGGCCGACCAGAGCGACCAGCTGACCGGGTTCGGCCCGGAAGCTGACCCCGTGCAGGACGGGGTGCGCCGGGGTGTGCCCGGGTACGGCGACGTCCTCCAGGGAGGCCAGGGAGATCTCGTCGGAGGCCGGGTAGGCGAAGTGCACGTCCCGGAACTCGACGGACCGGGACCCGTCGGGCAGCGCCCCGGCGCCGGGGCGGTCGGTGATGGACGGGGCGAGATCGAGGATCTCGAAGACCCGCTCGAAGGAGACCAGCGCACTCATCACGTCCACCCGGACGTTGGACAGCGCGGTGAGCGGTCCGTAGAGCCGGGTCAGCAGCAGGGCCAGGGAGACCACCGCGCCGGCGTCCAGCGAGCCGCCGATGGCCAGGGCACCGCCCAACCCGTAGGTCAGCGCCTGGGCCAGGGCGGCGACCAGGGTCAGCGCGACGATGAACACCCGTCCGACCATCGCGGTGCTCACCCCGATGTCCCGGACCCGGCCGGCCCGGTCGGCGTAGGACCGGGCCTCGTCGGTCGGCCGGCCGAACAGCTGGACGAGCAGCGCACCGGAGACGTTGAACCGCTCGGTGACGGTCGTGTTCATGGAGGCGTTGAGCTTGTAGCTCTCCCGGGTCAGCGCCTGCAGCCGGCGACCGAAGGCCCGGGCGGGGACGACGAAGACGGGCAGCAGGATCAGCGACAGGACGGTGACCTGCCAGGACAGCGTGAACATCACCGCCGCGGTGAGGACCAGCGAGATGACGTTGGAGACCACCCCGGACAGCGTGGAGGTGAACGCCTGCTGGGCGCCGATCACGTCGTTGTTCAGCCGGCTGACCAGCGCCCCGGTCTGCGCGCGGGTGAAGAAGGCCAGCGACATCCGCTGGATGTGATCGAAGGTCTGGGTCCGCATGGTGAGGATCAGGCCCTCGCCGATGCGCGAGGAGTAGTAGCGGGAGACCAATGACAACGCCGCGTCCAGCACGGCCAGGCCGGCGATGACCAGGGCGATCCGCACGACGGTGCCGACCGTCCCGCCGCCGGTGATCGCGTTGACGACCCCGCCGGCCAGCAACGGCGTGGCCACCCCGATGACCGCGGCGATCACGGTGACGGCCAGGAAGGCGATCAGCTCGGTGCGGAACGGCCGCGCGAAGGCGAGGATGCGCCGGGCCGTGCCGGGTGCCAGCGCGTGGCCCTTGACGCCGTCGTCCTGGTGGCGGGTGCGCCAGCTCATGCCCAGCGAGGCCGGACCGCCCATGCCGTGCATCGTCATGACTGCCTCTCCTGGATCACGGGCCCGAGCCGGTCCCCCGGTGGGTCAGCTCCTGTGGGTACCGCCGCATTCCCTGCGCCGGACATCCGTTCACCCTCGGCGTAGACGGACGGAGCCCGGACGACCGGTCAGCCGTGCACCCGCAGGCCGGTCAGCCCGCGGATGACGAACGTCGGGTGGTAGGCGGTGTCCTGCGCCAGGGTCAACCCGGGCAGGTCGTGGGCGAGCTGGGCCAGCGAGATGCCGATCTCCAGGCGGGCGAGCGGGGCGCCGATGCAGAAGTGGATGCCGCCGCCGAAGCCGATGTGCGTGCTCACCCCGCGGGCGATGTCGAACCTGTCCGGGTCTTCGAACCGCTCCGGGTCGCGGTTGGCCGAGCCGAACAGCATCCCGATCCGCTCCCCCACCGCGAAGGTGCGGCCGCCGTACTCGACGCCGTCCTCCAGGACCCAGCGTTCGAACAGCTGCAGCGGGCCGTCCCAGCGGATCAGCTCCTCGACGGCCACGGCCGGGTCGACCCGCCCGGCGACCAGGTCGTCCCACTGGTCCCGGTGCGCCAGCAGGGCCCGGATGCCGTTGCCCAGGGTGTTCACGGTGGCCTCGTGGCCGGCGTTGAGCAGCACGATGACGGTGCCGATGATCTCGTCCGGGGTGAGCCGATCGCCGCCGTCGGCCACGGTCACCAACTCCGAGACCAGGTCGTCGGCCGGGACGCGGCGGCGCTGTTCGATGAGATCGGTGACGTAGTCGATGAAGTCCGCCGAGGCCTGTTCCGCCGCCCGCTGCTGGACGGGATCCAGGGCGAGCTCGTACATCTTGACGATGGCGTGCGACCAGCCGAGCAGGGCCGGACCGTCCTGCGGCGGCACGCCGAGGAGCGCGCAGATGACGGTGACCGAGTAGGGCTGCGCGTAGTCGGTGATCAGGTCGAAGGTTCCGCCGGCATCGGCCCTGCCGATGGCGGCCCGCAGGGTGTCCGCGGAGATCCGCTCGATCTGCGGCCGCAGCGCGGCGACCGCGCGGGCGGTGAACACGGCGGTGACCAGGCGCCGCAGCCGGGTGTGGTCGGGCGGCTCCAGGTTCAGCAGCGACCAGCGCTCGGACTCCTCCCACCGCGGCCAACTGCCGGCGGTCGACTCGCGACCGAACTCGGCGTCGGTGTACCGGTGGGCGTAGGCCCGGCCGAGCCGGCGGTCGCGCAGGGCCGCGTTGACATCGGCGAACCGCGTCAGCAGGAACGAGTCCCGGCCCGGATCGCGCACCAGCGGCCCGGCGGCGCGGAGCCGCGCGTAGACCGGGTACGGGTCGGCGAGCACGGCCGGATCGGTGGGGTCGAAGCCGAGCGACGACGTGGTCGGCAGATCGTCGGCGGCGCGGCGGGTGGGAGCGGCGGACATGCGCGTCACGCTAGCCGCCGGCCGGCCCCGTCCGGCCGCCCCACCCGGCCGGGCCGGACGGTCAGGCGGTGTCCGCGGTGACCGGTTCCAGGACGAACACCGGGATCTCGCGATCGGTCTTGCGCTGGTACTCGGCGTAGTCCGGCCAGGTGGCGACCGACCGCTCCCACCACCGGGCCTTCTCCTCGCCCTGGACCTCGCGAGCGCGGTAGTCCCGCTTGACCGGGCCGTCCTGCAGCTCGACGAGGGGATTGGCCACGAGGTTGAAGTACCAGACCGGGTGCTTCGGCGCGCCGCCCAGCGAGGCGACGACGGCGTAGTCGCCGTCGTGCTCGACCCGCATGAGCGGGGTCTTGCGGAGCTTGCCCGACTTCGCTCCCAGCGTGGTCAGCACGATGACGGGGCGGTCGTTCAGGGTGGTCCCCTCCGCGCCGTTCGTGCGTTCGTACAGCTCGACCTGCTCCCGGGCCCAGTCGGACGGGCTCGGGGCGTATTCACCGTTCAGAGGCATGTGCGGGTCAACCTTCCTGGGGGCGTGGGTGTTCCCGGCGGGGTCACGGCCGGGCCGGATCGTCGGGGCGGGCCTCCGGGTCGCCGTCACCCGCCGGGTCGGCGCCTTGGTCGGTGTCGGCGCCGCCCGCCACCGGGTCCGTCAGGTCGGGCGGGTCCGTCGGTTCGACCGGCTCGGCATTGGTGGCCAGCGGCCGGGCGGCCTCCGGGCCCTCGTCCAACAGCACGCGGAAGCCTGCCTCGTCGAGGACGGGCACCTTGAGCTCGATCGCCTTGTCGTACTTGGTGCCGGGGCTCGCCCCCACCACCACGAAGGCCGTCTTCCTCGACACCGATCCGGCCGCCTTGGCGCCCCGCTCCAGCAGGGCGGCCTTGGCCTCGTCCCGGGAGAACGTCTCCAGCGACCCGGTGACCACCACGGACAGCCCGGCCAGGGTCTGCTCGGGCCGTTCGCTGCGGTCGTCGGTCATGGTGACACCGGCCTGCGCCCAGCGGTCGACGATGTGGGCGTGCCAGTCGATCTCGAACCAGGCGAGCAGCGACTCGGCGATCGTCGGGCCCACGCCCTCGACCCCGGCCAGCTCGTCCAGCGAGGCCTCCCGGATGGCCGTCATGTCACCGAAGTGCGCGGCCAGGGCGCGGGCCGCGGTCGGTCCGACGTGCCGGATGGACAGCGCCACCAGCACCCGCCACAGCGGCTGCTGCTTGCGGGCCTCCAGGTTGGCCAGCAACCGGCGCCCGTTGGCCGACAGGGCGCCGGCCTTGGTGGTGAACAGCGGCACGGTGAGCAGGGTGGCCTCGTCGAGACCGACGTGCTGACCGTCGATCTCGCCCGGGAAGAGGTCGGCCTCGTCGGTGATGGCGCCCGCGGCGAGCAACGCGGTGGCCGCCTCGTACCCCATGCCCTCGATGTCGAAGGCACCTCGCCCGGCCACGTGGAACACCCGCTCCCGCAGCTGCGCCGGGCAGGACCGCGCATTGGGGCAGCGGATGTC
Source organism: Nakamurella flavida (assembly GCF_030811475.1). Classification (NCBI taxonomy): domain Bacteria; kingdom Bacillati; phylum Actinomycetota; class Actinomycetes; order Nakamurellales; family Nakamurellaceae; genus Nakamurella; species Nakamurella flavida. The sequence continues at coordinate 4,101,682 of NZ_JAUSQV010000001.1, read as the reverse complement.
GATGTCGCCCTCGCGGATGTGCCGCAGCGGCGTCCCGCACTCCGGGCAGTGGTCCGGCATGACGAAGGCCCGTTCGGTGCCGTCCCGGAGATCGGCGACCGGTCCGAGCACCTCGGGGATGACGTCCCCGGCCTTGCGCACCACCACGGTGTCGCCGATCAGCACGCCCTTGCGCACCACCTCCTGGGCGTTGTGCAGGGTGGCCAGACCGACCGTGGATCCGGCCACCAGGACCGGCTCCAGGAAGGCGAACGGGGTGACCCGCCCGGTGCGGCCCACGTTGACCCGGATGTCCAGCAGCTTGGTCGTCGCCTCCTGGGGCGGGTACTTGTAGGCGATCGCCCAGCGCGGTGCGCGGGAGGTCGACCCGAGCCGCCGCTGCACGGCGACCTCGTCGATCTTCACCACCAGGCCGTCGATCTCGTGGGTGACGTCGTGCCGGTGCTCGCTCCAGTAGGCGACCCGGTCGGCGACCTCCGCGGCCGTGTCGAGGACGAGATTGTGCTCGGAGATCGGCAGTCCCCAGGCCCGTAGCCGCTCGTAGGCCTCGGACTGGCGAGTGATGTCGAACCCCTTGCGGGCGCCGATCCCGTGGCACAGCATCGTCAGCGGCCGGGTGGCGGTGACCCGGGGATCCTTCTGCCGCAGCGATCCCGCCGCCGAGTTGCGCGGGTTGGCGAACGGCGGCTTGCCCGCCGCCACCAGTTCGGCGTTCAACCGTTCGAAGCCGGCCAGTGGGAAGAACACCTCACCGCGTACCTCCACCAGCTCGGGGACCGCGTGTCCGCCGTCACCGGCGAGCCGCTCGGGGATGGCGGCGATGGTGCGGACGTTGAGCGTGACGTCCTCGCCGACCCGGCCGTCGCCGCGCGTCGCGGCCCGGACCAGTCGGCCGTGCTCGTAGACCAGGTCGATGGCCAAGCCGTCGATCTTGACCTCGGTCAGCCAGGTGACCGGACCACCGGCGTCCCGCTGCGCCCGTTCCAGCCAGACCGCGAGCTCCTCGGCGGAGAACACGTTGTCCAGGCTGAGCATCCGTTCGGGGTGCTCGACGGCGTCGAACACGGTGGCGAACCCACCGCCGACCCGCTGGGTCGGCGAATCGGGGGTCACCAGGGCCGGATGCGCCTCCTCCAGGCCCTGCAGCTCGCGGAGCAGGGTGTCGAACTCGCCGTCGGTCATCGTCGGGGAATCCAGCACGTAGTACCGGAACTGGGCCGCGGTGATCTGCTCGCTCACCTCGCGATGGCGGGCCGCGGCCTCGGGCGGGGCGTCGACCGTCGGCACGCCGGCCAGGGCCTGGCCGGCGCTGCCCGGGGCAGCCTCTCCGGGGCCCGAATCCACGGGGCCGGATTTTTCGGGTTCTGCGGGGGTCGACGGCACCGACCCAGCGTAGAACCCGACCCCGACAGCGCCCTCGGCGGAGATGAGAGGTGAACCACCGCGACCGGCCCCGCCCGAACCCGCGGCGTACCGTTGATCTGTCACCTAGATCCTCGGGTGGCCACCCGCCCCCGTCGGCCCGACGTCGCGCCGCTCCCGTCCCACGCCCCAGGAGACAGCACACCCATGTCGACCCTCAAGATCGTCATCGCCTCGACCCGCCCGGGCCGCATCGGCCTGCCCATCGGCACCTGGATCACCGGCCGCGCCCAGCAGCACGGCGGCTTCGACCGCGTCGAGGTGCTGGACCTGGCCGAGATCGCGCTGCCGTTCTTCGACGAGCCGAACCACCCCCGGGCCCGCGATTACCAGCACGACCACACCCGCGCCTGGTCGGCCCAGGTCGACGACGCGGACGCGTTCGTCTTCGTCACCCCCGAGTACAACCACGGCCTCACCGCGCCGTTGAAGAATGCCCTGGACTACCTCGTCGCCGAGTGGGCCCACAAGCCGCTGGGCATCGTCAGCTACGGCGGCATCTCGGCCGGCACCCGGGCCGCCCAGATGATCAAGCAGATCGCCGCCGCGCTCAAGCTGCACGCCATCCCGGAGGCCGTCACCCTGGCCAACCCGTTCCCGCAGGTCGTCGACGGGGAGTTCGTGGCCACCCAGGCCAACGACGAGGCCGCCGATGCCATGCTGGACGAACTGGTCCGCGTCGAGGCCGCCCTGGCCCCGCTGCGCACCGCCGCCAGCCACAGCTGACCGATCACCGGCGGCCGCTCCCCGCGGCCGCCGGTGCCCGCGCCTCCGGAGGTCACCCGTGTCGTTCCCGCCCCTGGACCCGCCCGCCGCGGTGGTCGACTTCCTCGTCGAACGGCACCTGGCCACGCTGACGACCCTGCGGGCGGACGGCTCCCCCCACGTGGTGGCGGTGGGATTCACCTACGACCCCGCCACCGGGCTGGCCCGGGTGATCACCAACGACGGCTCGGCCAAGGTCCGTAATGCCGAGCGCCCGGGTACCGGCGGTGCGTCGCCGCGCGCCGCGGTCGGTCAGGTCGACGGTCGCCGCTGGCTCTCCCTGGAGGGTCCGGTGCGGGTGAGCCGGGACCCGGCGGAGATCGCCGACGCCGTCGAGAGGTACTCGGCGAGATACCGGGTGCCGCGCGAGAACCCGAACCGGGTGGCGCTGCTCATCGAGGTCGAACGCCTGCTCGGACACGCCTGAGACCTTCGCTCGCCCGCGCCCACTCCTGCTCGTTCGGCTGACTACGAAGCCGTACCGGGTCGCCGTCGTCGCCCGATTTCGGGAACGACCAGATGGGGAACTGCGCGCATCATGAACTGGTCGAAGTGGGGAACGGTAAAGGCCGCATACCCGTATTCCGGTGTGAATAGCAGACCCATATTGATCAGTTCTGCGCGCGTGGGTCCCAGGTTCTGCGACGAACGACCCATGACCTGCGCCACGTCGGACGCCTTCTGAGCCTGTGGCCCCAGTTGCGCCATTGCACGTAAGTAGGCGCGCTGGAGATCCGTGGCACGATCCAGACGGACACGGAAGAAGGAGGTGTCGAGTTTGGCCTCGTATGCGGGGAGGGCCGCTCGCACGTCGTCGATACCGATGGTCGACTCACTGGCAACTGTCCACACTGCATAGCCCAGCTCCTGGATGAAGTAGGGATACCCCCCTGTGATCGAGACAGCCTCGGCCAGAGCCTCTTCGGAAAACCTGACCCGCTCTTCCTCAGCCGGCCGCGACAACGCCACGCGGGCGTCGCCGGGTGGCAGGTTGTCGATAGCGGGGAATTTCAGCAGCCTTTCTGCGTAAGATTTGGCATCGCCTGCCAGTTCAGCGATTTGCGGCAGGCCGGCGCCCACCAGAGTGACGGGTAGTTTCCTTTGCACCATCTTGTGCAGCGCTTCGATCAGCGCCTCCAATTGGACTTTGCTCAGAAATTGCACCTCGTCGAAAAGAAGCACGACTCCGCGCCCGCACTCCGAAGCCGCCTGTCCAATCGCCAGGAAGACGTCCGTAAGGTCCATGGCCAAATTCGCGTGATCAGCGAATCCTTCCGCGGCATCGACATCCAACCCTGCCGAGACCACACCAGTCGGGTCGACACTTACCGTGAACGATTTCAGGACGGCGGCGGCATGCCTGAATCGATCGGTCCACCGCGCCTTGGGAGACAGCTCGAAGAGAGCGGTGCGGAGACGCCCTGACAGATCCCGACGGAACTCGGAGTCGTCATGCTTGCTGACTTCCAACTCCACGACCACCCAGTCACGGGCTAGGGCCTTACCTCGGAACTGGCCCAGGAGTACGGTTTTACCGACGCCCCTCAGTCCCGTGATGATCATCGATTGCTCAGTTCGCCCCCGCTCGATCCTGGCAAGCAAGAGGTCGAAGGACGCGAGTTGGTCGTCACGACCGACCACCGCCTGTGGCTCCGCGCCGGCATTGGGCGTGTAGGGGTTGTTCAACGCTCGCATGCACGTAGATTACAACGTTTACGTCAGTTTACAAGATCTGACTAAACTATCGATCTGGACTCCGGGCACCTCAAGTCAGGGGTACCCCTCCCACCATCACCTCCTCCCAGAACCCCTAGGCAATCCTGCAAGCTTGACGACGGGGCAACACTGGGCGGTGGCAGCGTCACCAACCCTGCGGGGCCTCCTGCAGGACGGGCACCATCTCCCGGCTGAGCGTCATGGCCCGGGCGGCCCACTCCTCGGTGGCGCCGACGAGCCCGCAGACCGGGGTGGGCACCACGGTGCTGGCGAGCAGATCCCGCGGGAAGCCGAGGCGGTTCCACAGCTCCAGCAACGGCCGGGCGACGGCCCGCAGGGCGGTGTCGGCAGGGGCTCCCGGCACGTGGCCGGCCCGCTGTGGGTCGGTGGCCGCGGCACGCAGCTCGTCCGCGGAGGCCGGCACGATGCCGGCCAGCAGGACGGTCCCACCCTCGACGGCCTCCCCCACCGGGTCCAGCCGGGCGGCCGCGCTGCCCAGTGCCCGCAGATCGATGGACAACGCCTGCGCCCCGGACGCCCGCATCACCGGGATCGGCGGTTGTTCGTGGCAGCAGTGCAGCACCGTCGCCACGCCGGGCAGGTGGTCGAACACCCCCTGCAGCACCTCGGCCACCCGGACCCGTTCGACGGCCCGGACGGTGCCGAAGCCGCTGGCCGTCGGCAGGGCACCCAGCAGCACGGCCGGCAGGGACGGCTCGTCGAGCTGGACCACGATCCGGGTGCCCGGCAGGCGCCGGGTCAGCTCGGCGACGTGCACCCGGAGCCCCTCGGCCAGCGATGCGGCCAGATCGTCCACGGCCCCCTGGTCGATGAGCGCCCGGTTCCCGCTGGGTACCTCGATCGCCGCGGCGAGGGTCCAGGGGCCGCACAGCTGGATCTTCACGGTCGACGCGCCGGCGTAGTGCTGCTCGGCGGCGTCCAGGTCCCAGGCGAGGTAGTCCTTGGCGCGCCGGACGTCCCGGCCGGGTCGGCGACTGAGTCGCCATCCCGACGGCACCACCTCGCCGTACAGGTCGACCAGCACGCCGACCGCCCGACCGACCATGTCCGCCCCCGGGCCGCGGGCCGGGAGCTCGACCAGGTGCGGCACCGGCAGCTCCCCGGCGACGACGCGGGCGGACTCGTCGGCGTCGACGCCGGGCAGGGAACCGACCCCGGTGGCCGCACCCAGGTGCCAGGGGGCGGCCGGGACGACAGGGGCGCCCTCCTGTGCCGGATCCGGCACGGTGATCGCGGACGTGCTGTCGAGGGTCATGGCCCTCATCCTCCCGTGTGCACGACCGTTCCGGCACCGATCACGAAGTCACCGCTCGGGTCGTACAGCACGACGGTCTGCCCGGGGGCGACGCCGCGGAGGGGCGCGTCCAACGACAGCCGCAGCCGGCCGTCGACCAGGTCGACCGAACCCGACGCCGTCCCACCGTGCGCCCGGAGCTGGGCGAGGGTGCGCAGCGGGAACTCCGGGGCCCGCCCGGTGGAGAACACCACCCGGTCGGCGGTGATCATCGAGACGTCCAACCCGGTGACGGGCCCGACGGTGACGGTCCCGGAGACCGGTTCGATGCCCAGCACGTACCGCGGGCGGCCGTCCGGGGCGGGCCGGTACAGGCCCAGTCCCTTGCGCTGCCCGATGGTGTAGCCGAACGTCCCGGAGTGCCGCCCGAGCTCGACCCCGGTCTCCGCGTCGACCAGGGCCCCGTCCCTGGCGCCGAGCTTGTCGGTCAGGTAGCCGCGGGTGTCCCCGTCGGGGATGAAGCAGATGTCGTAGCTGTCCGGCTTGGCGGCCACCGCGAACCCGCGCCGGGCCGCCTCGGCCCGCACCTCGTCCTTGGTCATCTCGCCGAGCGGGAACATGCTGTGCGCCAACTGGTCCGCCGTCAGCACGGCCAGCACGTACGACTGGTCCTTGGCCGCGTCGACGGACCGGTGCAGCACGCCGTCCACCAGCCGGACGTGGTGTCCGGTGACCACCGCGTCGAAGCCGAGCGCGACGGCCCGGTCCAGCAGCGCGGCGAACTTGATCTTCTCGTTGCAGCGCAGGCAGGGGTTCGGGGTGCGGCCGGCGGCGTACTCGGCGAGGAAGTCCGACACCACGTCCTCGAGGAAGTCCTCGCTGAGATCCCAGACGTAGTAGGGGATGTCGAGCAGGTCGCACACCCGGCGGGCGTCGAACGCGTCCTCGACGGTGCAGCAACCGCGGGACCCGGTGCGCAGGGTGCCGGGGTTGCGGGACAACGCCATGTGCACCCCGACGACCTCGTGCCCGGCGTCCACGGCCAGTGCGGCGGCGACCGCCGAGTCGACTCCGCCGCTCATCGCGGCCAGCACCCGCATCAGGACCGCCTCGCCCCGGCGACGGCGGCCCGTCGGGCCCGCTCGACCACCGGCGCGATCACCTCGGCCAACGCCCGCACGTCCGCCTCGGTGGAGGAATGGCCGAGCGAGAAGCGCAGCGCCCCACGGGCATCGGCCGGCTCCACGCCCATGCCCAGCAGGACGTGCGACGGCCGGGCGACACCCGCGGTGCACGCCGACCCGGCCGAGCACTCGATCCCGCGGGCGTCCAGCAGCATCATCAGCGCATCGCTCTCGCAGCCGGCGAACCGCAGGTGCGCGTTCCCGGGGAGGCGTGACGGCCCGCCGTCGACGAGCGACTGACCGGGATCGCCGGACACCGCGACATCCGGTACCCGCTCCAGCACCGCGGCGATGAGCGCGTCCCGCAGATCGGTCAGGCGTGCCGCGTGCTCGGGCTGCCGCCCGGTCGCCTCGGCCAGCGCGGTGGCCATGCCCACGATGCCGGCGACATCCAGGGTGCCGGATCGGATCCCCCGCTCCTGGCCACCGCCGAAGACGACGGGGACGAGAGCGGCGTCCCGCCGGACGACCAGGGCGCCGACCCCGACGGGGCCACCGAACTTGTGCGCGGAGACCGTCATCGCGTCCACGCCGCTGCGGGCGAAGTCGACGGGCAGCTGGCCGACGGCCTGCACGGCGTCGGTGTGGAAGGGGATGCCGTGGGCGTGCGCGACCGCGGCCAGCTCGCGGACCGGGTTGACCGTGCCGACCTCGTTGTTGGCCCACATGACGGAGACCAGGGCGACCGAGGACGGATCCTCCGCGATGGCCGCGGCGAGGGTGTCGGCGTGCACCCGGCCGTAGTCGTCGACCTCCAGCCACCCGATCTCGGCGCCCTCCCCCGTGCGGGGGTCCGCCAGGTGCTCGACGACGTCCAGCACGGCGTGGTGCTCCACCGGGGCGACGAGGATGCGGCGGCGGGCCGGATCCTCGGCGCGCCGGGCCCGGTAGAACCCGGTCACGGCCAGGTTGTCGGATTCGGTACCGCCGGAGGTGAACACGACCTCACTGGGTCGGGCCCCGAGGGCCGCGGCGAACGACTCGCGCGCCTCCTCCACCGATCGGCGTGCCCGTCGTCCGCTCGCGTGCAGCGACGAGGGGTTCCCGGGGTGCGCCATCACGGCACCGACCGCGGTGATCACCGCGGGCAGCACGGGGGTGGTGGAGGCGTGGTCGAGGTAGGTCATCGGCGTCCAGGGTAGGCCCCCGGTCGGGCGACCGGTGGCCCCGGCGGGGAAGGGCCCCAGCGGGTTCTGCAGTCGCCCGGGGGTGGCAGAGAAGAACCACTGCCCGGCGGCAAGGGGTTCCCGCCGGGCAGTGGTGGTCGTTCGAGGAAGCGGACGGTCAGACGACCATCGTCGCGGCTTCCTTCTGCGGGTCGTCCGCGGTGGCGCCCTGGGCGCGCAGCTTCTTCACGGCGGCCTCGACGCGGGCACCGTACTCGGGATCGGCGGCGGCGAAGTGCGCGACCGACCCGGAGACGATCTCCTCCTTGGAGACCCGGGACAGCGAACCGGCGATGGCGGTGACCAGACGCTGGCGGGCCGGCTCGTCCATCAGGCGGTACAGCTCGCCCGCCTGGGTGAAGTCGTCGTCCTGCTCGTGCAGGGTCCACGGGTAGCTGCCGGACAGCCCGTCCACGGGAACGCCCGCGTACGTCGGGACGGACGTCTGGACCGGGCCGCCGAACGAGTTCGGCTCGTAGTTCTTCGACGCGCCGCCGTTGCCGTCGACGCGGGTCAGACCGTCCCGGCCGTAGGTGCGGGCCTTCGTGGCGTGCGGGTGGTTCACCGGCACCTGGTGGTAGTTCGTCCCCAGGCGGTAGCGGTGGGCGTCGCCGTAGCCGAAGAGCCGGCCCTGCAGCATCTTGTCCGGGCTGGGCCCGATACCGGGCACGAAGTTCGCCGGGTTGAAGGCGGACTGCTCGGTCTCGGCGAAGTAGTTGTCCGGCCACCGGTTCAGCGTCATCCGGCCGACCTCGATCTTCGGGTAGTCCTTCTGCGACCAGGTCTTGGTCAGGTCGAAGGGGTTGAACCGGTAGTTCGGGGCGTCTTCGAACGGCATGATCTGGACCATCACCGTCCAGGAGGGGAACTTCCCGGCGTCGATGGAGTCACGCAGCTCGGAGAGCATGTATTCCGGGTTGCCGCCGGTCACGTCGAGCAGGTCGTCGTCGGAGAGGCACTCGATGCCCTGGTCGGTCTTGAAGTGGTACTTGACCCAGACACCCTTGCCCTCGGCGTTGACCCACTGGAACGTGTGCGAGCCGAACCCGTCCATGTTCTGCAGCGACTTCGGGCGGCCGCGGTCGCCGAAGAGCCAGGTGAACTGGTGGGTGAGCTCGGGCGACAGCGCGAAGAAGTCCCACACGTTGTCCGGCTCCTGCACCTTGGTGCGCGGGTCGGGCTTCTGGGTGTGGATGAAGTCCGGGAACTTGAGCGGATCCCGGATGAAGAAGATCGGGGTGTTGTTGCCGACGAGGTCGTAGTTGCCCTCCTCGGTGTAGAACTTCACCGAGAATCCGCGGGGATCCCGCGCGGAGTCCGGGGCGCCCTGGGCGCCGGCCACGGTGGAGAACCGGGTGAACACCTCGGTCTTCTTGCCCACCTCGGACAGGAACGCCGCGCAGGTGTACTGCGAGACGTCGTTGGTGACCTCGAAGACGCCGCCGGCGCCGATGCCGACCGCGTGCACGACGCGCTCCGGCACCCGCTCGCGGTTGAAGTGGGCGAGCTTCTCGATGAGGTGGTGATCCTGCATCAGGATCGGGCCGTTCGGGCCGGCGGTCTGCGAGTTCTGGTTGTTCGCGACGGGCGCGCCGTCGGCGGTCGTCAGCGTGGGGTTGGCCGGATGCGTGGTGGTGTCCTGGGTGACCATCTGATCCCTTCCTGGGTCGACGGGCACGTCAGTGCCCTGGTCTCAGCGTCTCCCAGTTTAGACCTTGTCCAAGTCTGGACGCCATCCAGGTCCGCGTGGATCGCGATAGGGTCCGGTGTCATGGAGACGTTGAACGGTCGACTCGTGCAGCGCGGGTGGCGGATGACCGCCCAGCGCCGGGTGATCGCGACGGTCTTCGACGACCAGGTGCGGATGAGCACCAGAGCCGGTCACGATCCGGCCCACGGCGACATCGGTGCGGATGCGCCGGGATCAGCGGCGGACCGGGACGGACACGTGCACCTGACCGCCGACGAGGTCCACGAACTGGCGACGGTCGTGCTGCCCGAGATCAGCCGGGCCACGGTCTACAACACCCTCAACGAGCTCGTCGAGGCCGGCGAGCTGCTGGCCGTGCACGTCGGTGACCGGCTCACCCGGTACGACCCCAACGTGCACCACGACCACCACCACCTGGTCTGCACCGGGTGCGGCGCGATCTTCGACGTCCCCGGCGACGGGCCGGAACTGACCTCGGCCCCGGTCGGCTTCGTCGTCCAGTCCAGCGAGGTCATCTTCCGCGGTCGCTGCGCCGACTGCGCCTGACCGGCCCACCGGCCCACGAGTGGTGGACCGGTGGAGACGGCTCAGCCCTTGCTGCTGCGGACGGCCTCGGCGACCTTGGGGGCCACGTCGAACAGATCTCCCACCACGCCGATGTCGGCCAGCTCGAAGATGGGGGCGTCGGCGTCCTTGTTGATCGCGACGATGGTCTTGCTGGTCTGCATCCCGGCCCGGTGCTGGATCGCCCCGGACACCCCCAGCGCTATGTACAGCTGCGGCGACACCGAGGTGCCGGTCTGGCCGACCTGGAACTGGTGCGGGTAGTAGCCGGAGTCGACCGCGGCCCGGGAGGCGCCCACCGCGCCGCCGAACACGTCGGCGAGATCCTCGACCACGGTGAAGTTCTCGGCCGACCCCACGCCGCGCCCACCGGACACGACGACGGACGCCGAGCCCAGCTCGGGGCGGTCGCCCACCGGTTCGGGGTGTTCGGCGACCACCGTCGCCGACGCCGCCGGGTCGACCGTCACATCCACCGCCTGCACGGCGGCCTGGGCCGCTTCGGCGTGCGCCTCGACGGAGTTCGTCCGGACCGAGATGATCGGGGTGCCCAGGGTGACCCGCGCGTGCACCGTGTAGTCGCCGCCGAACACCGACTGCTCGGCCACGACGGTGCCGTCCTCCGCCCGGCTCACGCCGACCGCGTCGGAGATGACCCCGGAGTTGAGGCGGACGGCCAGCCGACCGGAGATCTCCCGCCCGTCGACGGTGGAGGCGACGAGGATGGCCGCTGGCTCGGCGACCTGCGCCGCCGCCTGCAGGGCCGCCACCGCCGGGGTGATCAGGTACCCGGTCGCCTCGTCGGACTCGGCGGCGTAGACGGTCCCGGCACCGAGACGGCCCAGTTCACCGGCGAGCAGTTCGGCGGTGCCGGGATTCCCGACGACCACGGCGGCCGGGGATCCGAGCTGCGCGGCCAGGGTGAGCAGTTCACCGGTGACGGGGCGAACGGCACCGTCGGCGTGCTCGACCAGGACCAGTACGGGCTGGGACATCTCTCGTGCCTTCTTCCTCGCGATGTCGACTTCAGGGGTCCGGCGGGGCCGGACGGGAGTGGGCTCGACGCCCCCGTGGCGGACCACCGGGGACGGTCCCGGGGTCAGATCAGGCGGGCGGTGGTGAGGTACTGCACGACCGCGGCCGCGCCGCTGCCGGCCCCGTCGTCGGTGATCTTCTCGCCGGCCTGCTTGGCCGGACGGGGAGCGGCGTCCAGCACGGCGGTCGAGGCGTGGGCCAGACCCATGGTCGACGGATCCAGCCCGAGGTCACCCAGACCCAGGGTGGTGATCGTCTTCTTCTTCGCGGACATGATGCCCTTGAAGTTGGGGTAGCGCGGCTCGTTGATCTTCTCGGTGACCGAGACGACGGCCGGCAGCGTGGCGGTGACCTCGCTGTAGCCGGCGTCGTTGACCCGCTCGGCGCGCAGCGTGCCCGCGGTCGGATCGATCTCCAGGGTGCGCACCGAGGTGACCTGCGGCAGGCCGAGGCGCTCGGCCAGCATGGACGCGACGGTCCCGGTGCGTCCGTCGGTCGACTCGTTCCCGGTGATGACCAGGTCGGCCCCGACGGTCGCGACCGCGGCGGCGAGCACGGCGGAGGTCTGCAGGGCGCAGGATCCGGCCAATGCGTCGTCGAGCACGTGGACGGCCTTGTGCGCACCCATGGCCAGGGCCTTGCGCAGCGCCTCGGTGGCCCGAGCGGGCCCCATGGTCAGCACGGTGACCTCGCCGCCGTGGGCCTCGACCACCTGCAGTGCGGTCTCCACCCCGCGGGTGTCGATCTCGTCGATGACCGCGTCGGCCGCGTCCCGGTCGAGCGTCCAGTCGGCGTCGTCCAGCCGGCGCTCGGACCAGGTGTCCGGGACCTGCTTGACCAGAACGGCGATGTTCACCACGGGGATCGACCTCCTGCCGGCCGGTCGGGCCGGTTCGTCATGCGTTGTTGTTCGACGGGCGACCCAGCCTAAGGGTCAACTAAGTTACTCACCAGTAGCCTACGGGAACCCGGCGCCCGGGGTGGGGCGTGGCAGGCTTGCTCCGTGGCTCCCGACCCCGACCGACCCCGCCTCACCGCGCCCGCCCCGACCGACACCGCTCGCATCCCCGTCAGCTCGATGGTGATGCTCGCGGTGGGCATGATCGGGCTGATCTCGTTCCTGCTGGTCTTCACCTGGCAGGCCCCCTGGTTCCTCTGGCTCATCCCGGCCGCTTGCGCGATCGCCCTGCTGGCCCGGCTCGATCGGGCCGTGCGCTCGCGTCGCCGCGCCCGCGAGGAACTGGACGCGCAGTACGGCCGCCCGGCGCCGCGGCGATGACCGGCACGCCCGTCCCGATCATCCTCGACGTCGACACCGGCATCGACGACGCGATGGCGCTGATGTTCGCCGTCCGCTCCCCGCGCATCGACCTGCGCGCCATCACCTGTGTGGCCGGGAACACCGGGGTGGAGCAGGTGGTGCGCAACACCCTCTACGTGCTGGACACGCTGGGTGCCCCGGACATCCCCGTCGCCCGGGGTGCCCACCGGCCCCTGCTGGCGCCCCTGCACGCCGCTGATCACGTGCACGGGCGCGACGGCCTGGGCGGCTTCTCCCGCCCGTCGGACCGGCGACTGTCCCCGCACACCGCCGTCGAGCTGCTCCGGTCCGAGCTGATGTCCGCGGTCGGCAACGGCGAGCGGATCACCCTCGTGCCCACGGCGCCGCTGACCAACATCGCCCTGCTCCTGCGGACCCACCCCGAGGTGGCCGCCGGCATCGAACGGATCGTCTTCATGGGCGGATCGGCCGAACGGGGGAACGCCACCGCGGTCGCCGAGTTCAACGTCTGGCACGACCCGGAGGCGGCGGCGATCACCCTGGCCGCCGCCGGGCAGCTCGACATCCCGGTGACCATGTACGGCCTGGACGTCTTCGACCAGGTCACCGTGACGGCCACCGAGGCGGCCGAGCTCCGCCGGCACAGCGATCCGGCCGCCCAGCTGGCCGGGGCGATCCTGGAGTTCCAGTGCCGCGTCTTCGGGCTGGACCGCGCGACGATCGGCGACGCCGGGACGGTGTGCGCCGTGGCCGACCCGGCCGGGCTCACCACCCGCGCCTGGCCCGTCCGCGTCGACTACGGGCACGGCTTCGGCCGGGGTCAGACCATCGTCGACAAGCGCCACCGGGGACCGGATCTCGACGCCGACCCGCACCGCGAGGCGCAGTACCCGGCCACCGTGGTCGACGTCGCGATCGAGGTCGCGGCGGAGAAGTACGCCCGCGTGTGGCAGGCCACCATCGCCGACTGAGCGTGGCTCAGTCGGCGACGCCGATGTCCTCGTTCCACAGGCTCGGGTTCGCGGCGATGAAGTCGGTCATCATGGCGACGCAGGCGGCGTCGTCGAGCACGACCACGTCGACCCCTCGGGCCCGCAGGAGGTCCTCGCCGCCGAGGAAGGTGCGGTTCTCGCCGATGATCACCCGGGGGATCCGGTAGAGCAGGATCGCGCCGGTGCACATGTCGCACGGGGACAGGGTGGTCACCATCGTGGCCCGGGCATAGGTGGTGGCGGGCAGCCGACCGGCGTTCTCCAGGCAGTCGGTCTCCCCGTGCCGGATGGCGCTGCCCAGCTGGACCCGCTTGTTGAACCCGGTGGCGAGCACCTCCCCGTCGACGATCAGGGCGCCGCCGATCGGGATGCCGCCCTGGGCCAGTCCCTCGCGGGCGGCGGCCACGGCGTGCGCGAGCAGATCGTGATCGGACGGGGCGGCGGGCACGGTCATGGTCGTCCTCCTGGTCGGTGGGTGCAGTCGGTGGATGGCGGGACGGATCCGGGGCTGGGCGGGTCCGGGTCGGTCAGCACTGCTCCAGGGCCTGGGTGAGGTCGGCCACCAGATCGGCCGGGTCCTCGATCCCCACCGAGAGGCGCACGGTCCCCCGGCTGATCCCGGCGGCCGCGAGGGCCTCGTCGCTGAACGAGCGGTGCGAGGTCGACGACGGGTGGACCGTCAGGGTCTCCACCCCGCCGAGCGACGCGGCCTGCTGGATGAGGCGGACCGACGCGGTGAACGCCCGGGCGGCGTGTTCCCCGGCGGCCAGGTCGAACGACAGCATCGCGCCGTACCCGTCGAGGATGCGACGGGCGAGCTCGTGCTGGGGGTGGTCCGGGCGCGAGGGGTGGTGGACCCGGTCCACCGCGGGATGCGCGGCCAGCGTCTCGGCCAGGGCGACGGCGTTGCTGTTGGCCTGCCGCATGCGCAGACCCAGGGTCTGCAGCCCGCGGATGATCAACCAGGTCGCGAACGGGTCCGGGGTGACCCCGGTCGTCGCCGCGTACGCCCAACCGGCCCGGAAGTGCTTCTCGTCGGCGTAGGCGGTGATCCCGCCGGTCACGTCGGAATGGCCGGACAGGTACTTGGTGGCCGAGTGGACGACGATGTCGGCGCCCAGCTCCAGCGGCCGGCACACCATGGGCGAGGCGAAGGTGCTGTCCACCACGGTGAGCACCCCGGCCTCGCGCGCCACCGCGCACATGGCCGGCAGATCGGCGACCACGGTCATCGGATTGCTGATGGTCTCCAGGTACACCGCCACGGTGTTCGGCCGCAGGGCCGCCCGCAGCGCCGCCGGATCGTCGCCGTCGACCTCGGTGGTGCTCAGTCCCCACCGGGCCACGAGATCGTCGAGCAGACCGGTGGTCCCGCCGTAGATCGAGCGCTGCACGACCAGGTGCGACCCGGCCCTGAGCTGCGCCCCGAGGGCCACCGCGATGGCGCCCATGCCGGAGGCGGTGGCCACCGCGCCGGCCGCGCCCTCGAGCTCGGCCATCGCGTGTTCGAGCGCCCGGACCGTCGGATTGCCCAACCGGGAGTACGCGAAGTCGCCGCGGGGATCGTTCAGCGCGTCGGTGATCGTCTTGGCGTCGTCGTGGGCGAACACGGAGGTCTGGTAGATCGGCACGGACAACGGACGCCCGCCGACGGGATCGGCAGCCGGGACGTGGACGGCGCGGGTGGACAACGCCAACTTCGGATCGGTCACCCCCGGGATGCTGCCACCCGACCCGAGGTTGCCTCGTCCACGGGTGGTTGTTCTCACCGAGGGAGTCGCGCCCCGGGCCGGGGGGAGACAGCCCTGGTGCGGCATGGTGGAGCGATGGATCGAAGCCGCCGACCCGCCCTGCGGCCCCCGCCCCCACCGGCCTGTGACCGGGAGCGGGACGTGGTGACCACCGAGCCCGGCCGGCGAACATCGTCCCGGCCGGGGTCGCCGACCTGGCGGGTGGTCCGTGCCGTGATCGCGGCGCTGGGTCTGCTCGCCGCCGCGGCGGTCGTCTGGCCGGCCCTGTTCGGTCTGTCCACCACCCCCGGCTTCCTGCACCTGGTCTCGTTCCGCGGCCCGGTGGCCGCCGCCGGCCTGGTCGCCGCCGGCGTCGCCGCCGTCTTCCTCAACCCGTGGCGGCGCCCGTCGTTCTGGCGGACGTTGATCGTGGCCATGGTGCTGGTGGTCGGGCTCGGCAACGCCGGCACGATGCTGGTCCGCGGGTGGGCCGGCTCCCCCGTCGCCGGATCGGCCGACCTGGTCGTCGTCAGCTACAACACCGAGGTCGGCGGGACCACGGCGGACGAGATCGCCGCGCTGGTCCGGGCCCGCGGCGCCGACATGGTGTCGCTCCCGGAGACCTCGGAGGCCACCGCCCGCCGCGCCGCCGAACTGCTCGCCGCCGGTGGGCGTGGCTACCAGGTCCTGCACACCCAGGAACGGCGTGACGACACCTCGTCGACCAGCCTGCTCGTCGCCGACTCGCTCGGCGTCTACGCACTCGCGGCCACGCCGTCCACGGTGCTGGGCACGGTCCGGGCCGAACCCGTCGGGCACGACGGCCCCACTCTGGTCGCCGTGCACACCGGTGCCCCCGTCCCGGCCATCGGCTACGACCGGTGGGCGCAGGCCGTCGCCACCGGGGTCGCCCAGGCGCGGGACACCCCGAACGCGATCGTGGCCGGCGACTTCAACGCGACCATGGACCACGCGCCGATGCGCGATCTCGGCGATTATGTGGACGCGGCCACCGAGGCCGGGCGCGGCGCCGAGGGCACCTGGCCGTCGACCTTCCCGGTGCTGGTCGCCGCACCCATCGACCACGTCCTGGTCAACCCGGCGCACTACCGGGTGCTGAGCACCCAGACCGTCGTCGCCGGCGGCAGCGACCACCGCGCCCTGATCGCCCGCCTGGCCGCCGTCCCCGCGTCCTGATCCCGGTCACCAGGACTCAGGACGGGCCGGGTCGCCCGGCCCAGTTGGCCAGCTGCTCGGTCTGCCCCGCTCCGGGCCGCGGGATGACCACCGGCGCGAACGGGATGAACCCCCCGCGGGGCTCCGCCGGGAGCAGCAGCGGTGCACGCTGGAGCAACGGGCCGACGACGGCCGGATCGACCTCCGGGTCCTGCCCGGTGGCCACGGCCAGATCCCAGCCGTGGACCACGGTCTCCCGCAGGTACCCCCACACCGCGTTCCGCCCGGGCACCCGCCCCCAGGGGGCGGTGACCATCGCGTCCAGGCTGTCGTCGCCCTCCCACACCGGCCACATGACCCGCACGGCCGCGGCGTAGGCGTCCGCCCATCCGTCGTCCGGGACCCCGGTGACCACCACCTCGACCGTCCCCGGATCCCCGCCGGACCCGATCACCCGTGCCCGGTCGACCGTGGCCACCAGATGACCGACGAGGGTGCGGACGTCGAACTCCACGCAGGGCGTGGGGTCGCCGAGCTGCTCCGGACGGACGGCGGCGATGAGCCCGTGCGCCCAGGTCAGACCGGCGCGGTACAGCGGACGCGGGTCCAGCTCGTCGGCCTGCGGGGCGGTCGCGGTGGTGGTGTCGGGACGGGTCATCGGATCTCCTCCGGGTCGGTGTCCGCTCATCGTCGATCGCATACCTGACACCTGCTGACAGGTATTCCTGACAGGATCGGCCGGTGCGAGCCGATCGGTTGCTGACCCTGGTCACCCTGCTGCGGCAGCGGGGGCGGATGAGCGCACCCGCGCTGGCGGCGGAGCTGGAGGTCTCCGTCCGCACCGTCCTGCGCGACGTGGAGGCGCTGTCGACCGCCGGCGTTCCCGTCTACGCCGAACGCGGCCGGACCGGCGGCTTCGCCCTGCTGCCCGGGGTGTCCACCGCCCTGTCCGGAGTTCGGGGACTGACCGACGAGGAGGCGGTGGCCCTGCTCGCCGCCGGGTCGCCGGCGACCTCCGCCGCACTCGGGCTGGCCCCGTCGCTGGCCGGTGCCCTGGGCAAGGTCCTCGCCGCCCTGCCGGAGGCACGCCGGTCGGGTGCCCTGCGCGCGGGCGCCCGCATCCTGGTCCTGACGGACGGGTTCCTGACCGATCCCCGGCCCGAGCCGGCGCTCGCCGTCGTGCAGCAGGCGGTGCTGGACGCGCGGCGGCTGTGCCTGACGTACCGGTCCCGGACGGCGGACTCCCCCTCCCATCGCACCGTGGACCCGCTCGGCCTGATCAGTGCGGGCGGCTCGTGGTACCTGCTCGCCGTCCACCGCGGGGAGGACCGCGTCTACCGACTGTCCCGGATCGTCGAGGCCCGGGTCCTGCCGGCCGAGGCAGCACACCGCATCGACGCCGCCGGTGAGCTGCCCCGGCGCTGGCAGGCCCGGCGGGCCGACTTCCGCCGGTCCCGCCCGGCGGTGCACGTGCTGCTGCGGATCGACGCCGACGGGGCGGACCGACTCGCCGCGACCGGCCTGCCCTGCCGGCACGAACCGGGATCGGACCTGTACGCCGTGGAGTTCTGGGACCGGGCGCACGCCTCGGGCGTGCTGTGGTCCCTGGGTGCGGACATGGAGGTCGTGGAACCGGCCGATCTGCGCACGGAGCTGGTGGACCGGGCGGCCCGCATCCTCGACCGGCACGGCCGGGCCGCGGCGCCGCCCCTCCCCACCGGCTGACCGTCCGGGCTGTCGGACCACGCGGTTACCGTGACATCCGTGCCCCCGACCGTGACCGCCGTTCCCGAGATCCCGCTGCAGGACGATCGTCCGGGATCCCGCGCAGGACGGGAGGGCGGGAGCCGGTGGATCCGCCGCCTGCTCGGCTACTGCTGGCGGCACCGCACGGTCACCCTGCTCGCCGCGGTGTCCGCGGTCGTCGGCGTCGGCCTCGGTGCGTTGACCCCGCTCCTGGTCGGGGTGGCCGTGGACGACGCCACCCGGGGGTCCACCGCGGGGATGGGGTGGATCGTCACCGGCCTCCTCGCCCTGGCCGTCATCCGGTTCGGCGCCTCCTTCGTCCGCCGCTGGGCCGGCGGTCGGCTGTCCCTGGACGTGCAGCACGATCTCCGTCAGGACGTGTTCCGCTCCCTGCAGCGCCTGGATGGACCGGGGCAGGACGACCTGCGCACCGGCCAGGTCGTCTCACGCGCGTCCAGTGACCTGCAGCTGGTGCAGAACCTGCTGGCGATGGTGCCGCTGTCCGCCGGCCAGGTCGTGCTCTTCGCCGCCTCGCTCGGCTTCATGGTCACGCTGTCCCCCCTGCTCACCGTGATGGCGTTGCTGGTGGTCCCGGCGGTGGCCGGGTTGACCCGGGCGACCCGGACGGTGCTGTTCCCGGCGACCTGGGCGGCCCAGCAGTCCGCCGCCGACGTCGCCGAGATCGTCGAGGAGGACGTCACCGGCGTCCGGGTGGTGAAGGGGTTCGGCCAGGAGGACCGCGAGGTCGAACGCCTGCGGACCGGCGCGGCCACCCTGTTCGGCCAGCGCATGCGCGCCGTGCGACTCACCGCCCTGATCACGCCCGCCCTGCAGGGCCTGACCTCCCTCGGGCAGGTCGGGGTGCTCGCCCTCGGCGGCTATCTCGCCCTGCGCGGCACCATCAGCCTGGGGACCTTCCTGGCCTTCTCCCTCTACCTGGCCCAGCTCGTCGGGCCCACCCGCATGCTCACCCTGCTGCTGATCTCCAGCCAGCAGGCCCGGGCCTCGGTGGAACGGGTGCTGGAGATCGTGGACTCGCAGGTCGGCATCGTCGACCCGATCCACCCGACCGGGCTGCCGGCCGGTCCGCTCGCGGTCCGACTCGACGGGGTGCGGTTCGGCTACCTGCCGGATGAGCCCGTGCTGGACGGCTTCTCCCTCGAGGTGCCGGCGGGATCGACGACGGCCCTGGTCGGCGCGTCAGGGTCCGGCAAGTCGACCATCTCCCTGCTCCTGCCCCGCTTCTACGACCCCCGCCAGGGCTCCGTCTCGGTCGGTGGGGTCGACGTGCGCGAGGTGCTGCTCGGTGAACTGCGCCGGACCGTGGGGGTGGTCTTCGAGGAGGCGTTCCTGTTCTCCGACTCCATCGCGGTGAACATCGCGTACGGCCGACCCGACGCGTCCCGGGAGGACATCCGGGCGGCCGCCCGCGCCGCCGAGGCCGACGGGTTCATCGAGGCCCTGCCCGACGGCTACGACACCGTGATCGGCGAACGGGGGATGACGCTGTCCGGCGGTCAGCGCCAGCGGCTGGCCCTGGCCCGCGCGATGATCACCGACCCGCGGGTGTTGTTGCTGGACGACGCCACCAGCGCGGTCGACCCGGTCACCGAGGCGGCCATCCACGCCACCCTGCGCACCTTGACGGCGACCCGGACCACCGTGCTCATCGCGCACCGGCGGTCGACCCTGGCGCTGGCCGACCGCATCGCCGTGGTCGAGGCGGGTCGGGTGATCGACACCGGCACGCACGACGAGCTCGTCGAGCGCTGCGCGCCGTACCGCGATCTGCTCGGTGGGGAGCTGGCCGGCGCACCCGCCGAACACCGACCGGCGCCGGCGTCACCGTCCGTCGACGGCGTCACCCCGGTGTTGTGGCCCGAGCAGGACCCGACCACGACCCCCACCGACCGGACCGTCGACTCCGCGGCCCGCGGCGGCGGCGGCCCGGGGGGCGGCGGCATGGGCGGCTTCATGGGCAACGTGCCCGCCACCCCCGAGCTGCTGGACCGGGTG
Organism: Nakamurella flavida; assembly: GCF_030811475.1. Lineage (NCBI taxonomy): Bacteria > Bacillati > Actinomycetota > Actinomycetes > Nakamurellales > Nakamurellaceae > Nakamurella > Nakamurella flavida. Next base: position 4,081,922 of record NZ_JAUSQV010000001.1, on the reverse strand, counting down.
GCCGCCCTGCCCCCGGTGACCGAGACGCCCGGCCCGTACGACCCGCCGGAGCACACGTCGTTCAGCCTGCGGGCCTCGCTGCGGCCGGTGCGCCGGCTGCTGTGGATCGCCCTGGTCCTGGTGGCCCTGGACGCGGTGGCCGGGCTGGCCATCCCGGTGCTCATGCGCACCGGGGTCGACCGCGGCGTCTCCGCCGGTGCGCTGGACGTGGTGTGGATCGTCTCGGTCGCCGCCCTGGCCATCGTGCTGGCCGACTACTTCTTCCAGCGCGGGCAGATGCTCGCGGCCGGCCGGGCCGGCGAGACGGTGCTGTTCCGGCTGCGGCTCCGCGAGTTCGCGCACCTGCAGCGCCTGGGCCTGGAGTACTACGAGCGGGAACGAGCCGGCCGCATCATGACCCGGATGACCACGGACGTGGACGCGCTGTCCTCGTTCCTGCAGACCGGCCTGGTCACCTCGGTCATCTCGCTCGCCAGCTTCGCCGGGATCGCCGTCGTCCTGCTCGTGCTGGACGTCGGGCTGGCCCTGCTCGCACTGTCCGTGCTGCCGGTGGTCGTCGTCGCCACGGTGGTGTTCCGCCGGTTCTCCTCCCGGGCCTACCAGGACGCGCGGGAGAAGGTCAGCGCGGTCAACGCCGATCTCCAGGAGAACGTCGCCGGCCTGCGGGTGTCCCAGGCGCTGGGCCGGGAACGCCGCAACGCCGAGGGCTTCCAGGCCCGCAGCGAGGACTACCGCCGGTCGCGCATGCGGGCCCAGACGGCGATCTCCATCTACTTCCCGTTCGTCGCCCTGCTGTCCGAGGTGGCGGCCGCGGTCGTGCTCGGCGTGGGCGTCGGGGAGGTCGTGGGCGGGACGTTGACGGTCGGCACCCTGATGGCCTTCATGCTGTACCTGGACACCTTCTTCCAGCCCATCCAGCAGCTGTCGCAGGTCTTCGACAGCTACCAGCAGGCCGAGGTCGGTCTGCAGCGCATCGGTGAGCTGCTCCGCACCCCGACCACGACCCCGGCGGCCGAGCACCCCCGGCCGGTCACCGGGTTGGCCGGCGATGTCCGGATGGACTCGGTGGGCTTCGCGTACGCCACCGCCGATACCGACGGCGGGGAGGCGGGCGTCCCGGCCCTGCAGGACGTCGACCTGCACATCGCCCCGGGCGAGACGGTCGCCGTGGTCGGGGCCACCGGTGCCGGCAAGTCCACGATGATCAAACTGCTGGCCCGGTACTACGACGCCGGGAGCGGTCGGGTGTCGGTGGACGACACCGACATCCGGGAGTACGACCTGGGCGCCTACCGCCGTCGGATCGGGGTGGTGCCCCAGGAGGCCCATCTGTTCTCCGGCACCGTGCGGGACAACATCGCCTACGGCCGACCTGACGCCTCCGACGCCGAGGTCGAGGCCGCAGCCCGGTCGGTCGGCGCCCTGACCATGGTCGGCACGCTGACCGGCGGGTTCCGCCACCGCATCGACGAGCGCGGGCGGAATCTCTCGGCCGGCCAACGCCAGCTGATCTCCCTGGCCCGCGCCTACCTGGTCGACCCGGACCTGCTGTTGCTGGACGAGGCGACCGCGGCACTGGACCCGTCCGCCGAGGCGGCCGTCCTGAACGCCACCGACCGGCTGGCCCGCGGCCGGACCACGGTCGTGGTCGCCCATCGGCTGACGACCGCGGCCCGCGCCGACCGGATCATCGTCATGGAGCGGGGGCGGGTGGTCGAGGTGGGTCGACACGGGGAGCTGCTCGCCGCCGGCGGGGCGTACAGCCGGCTGTACCGGCAATCGGCCGCCGACGGTGACGTCGCCGCGGTGGGCGCGGGGCGCTGACCCGGCGGCACGATCGCCCACGGCGGCCCGACACCGCGACTCACGGCCGACCGACCGGCGTCCACAGCCGTCCGGGTTGCTCCGGGGAGACATTGCTCGCCGGATCGAGGCCCTCGGTGCCCCGACCAGGCGTCGGCGCGTTAGCCTGGTCGGGTCGAGTGTCCCCGAGTCGTAGAAACAGGTGGAAAACGACAGTGTCGTCAGCCACGGTGCCGGAGTTCGGTCCGAACGATTGGTTCGTCGAGGAGAAGTACCAGCAATTTCTCTCCGACCCCGGCAGTGTCGACGAGATATGGCGGGACTTCTTCACCCAGACGCCCTCCTCCGTCCCGTCCGACGGGGACCCGGAGCCAGCCCCGCAGGCGGCCGCCGCGCAGTCCAACGGGCACGCCGAGCCGCCGCCCCCGCGGGTGACCCCGCCGGTCGCCCCCGAAGCCGTGCGGTCGAGCCCGCCCCCGCCGCCGCCCCCGGTGCGCAGCTCCGCCGCGGCACCTGCCGCGAAGCCCGCGCCGGCTGCCCCGGCCGCGAAGAGTGCACCGGCCAAGAGCGCTCCGGCCCGGGAGACCACCAGCTCGACACCTGCCGCCGCGAAGGCGCCGGCCCGACCGGCCACCACGGCCACGCCCAACGACCTCGCGGTGGCCCAGGCCGCCAAGCAGGCGAAGGTCGATTCCCAGTCGGTGTCCGCCGCCGCCGACACCTCCGCGCCTCTGCGCGGTGCGGCAGCGATGGTCGTCAAGAACATGACGGCCTCGCTCGAGCTGCCCACGGCGACCTCGGTGCGCGCGGTGCCGGCCAAGCTCATGGCGGACAACCGCATCGTCATCAACAACTTCCTGAAGCGGCACCGCGGCGGGAAGATCTCGTTCACCCACCTCATCGGGTACGCGATCATCCGCGCCCTCGCCGACTACCCGAACATGAACCGGCACTACGCCGAGGTCGACGGCAAGCCGCAGGTCATCACCCCGGCGCACGTCAACATCGGTCTGGCCATCGACCTGCCGGGCAAGAACGGCGCCCGCAACCTCGTCGTCGTGCCCATCAAGGGTTCCGAGGCGATGTCGTTCACCCAGTTCTGGAGTGCCTACGAGGCCGTGGTCCGCAAGGCCCGCTCCGGCACCCTGGCCGCCCCGGACTACGTGGGCACCACGATCTCGCTGACCAACCCCGGCGGTATCGGCACCGTGCACTCGGTCCCGCGGCTGATGGCCGGTCAGGGCACGATCATCGGTGTCGGCGCCATGGAGTACCCGGCCGAGTTCCAGGGGGCGAGCGAGCAGACGCTGGCCGACCTCGGGATCTCCAAGGTCATGACGCTGACGTCCACCTACGACCACCGCATCATCCAGGGCGCGGAGTCCGGCGAGTTCCTCCGCAAGATCCACGGACTGCTGCTCGGCGAGGAGCAGTTCTACGACGACGTCTTCACCTCGCTGCGCCTGCCCTACGAGCCGGTCCGCTGGGTCAAGGACATCGACGCAGGTCGCCACGGCTCGGTCGACAAGACCGCCCGGGTGCTGGAGCTGATCGACGCCTACCGCACCCGCGGCCACCTGATGGCCGACACCGACCCGCTGAACTACCGGCAGCGCCGTCATCCCGACCTGGACGTGCTGAGTCACGGGCTGACCCTGTGGGACCTGGATCGGGAGTTCCCGGTCGGCGGCTTCAACGGCGCCCAGTTCATGAAGCTGCGCGACGTCCTCGGTGTGCTGCGTGACTCCTACTGCCGCACCGTGGGCGTGGAGTACATGCACATCATGGATCCGGCCCAGCGCCGCTGGATCCAGCAGCGCGTCGAGGTCCGCCACGACAAGCCGGAGCTGGAGGAGCAGAAGTACATCCTCAACCGGCTCAACGCCGCCGAGGCCTTCGAGACGTTCCTGCAGACCAAGTACATCGGTCAGAAGCGGTTCTCCCTCGAGGGCGGCGAGACGGTCATCCCGCTGCTGGACGCCGCGCTCAACAAGGCCGCCGAGTACGGCATGGACGAGGTCGTCATCGGCATGGCCCACCGTGGCCGGCTCAACGTGCTCGCCAACATCGTCGGCAAGCCGTACTCCCAGATCTTCCGGGAGTTCGAGGGCAACCTGGACCCCGGTCAGGCCCACGGCTCGGGTGACGTGAAGTACCACCTGGGCGCCGAGGGCAAGTACACCCGCCCCTTCGGTGACGGGCAGGTGTCGGTCACCCTGTGCGCCAACCCCTCCCACCTCGAGGTCGTCGACCCGGTCATGGAGGGCGTGGCCCGCGCCAAGCAGGACATGATCAACCTCGGCGAGGAGGGCTTCACGGTCATGCCGCTGGCCCTGCACGGGGACGCGGCGTTCGCCGGTCAGGGCGTGGTCGCCGAGACGCTCAACCTGTCGCTGCTGCGCGGGTACCGCACCGGCGGCACCGTGCACGTGATCATCAACAACCAGGTCGGCTTCACCACCGCCCCGGAGCACTCGCGTTCCAGCGAGTACTCCACCGACGTGGCGAAGATGATCCAGGCGCCGATCTTCCACGTGAACGGGGACGACCCTGAGGCCGCCACCTGGGTGGCCCGCCTGGCCGTCGAGTACCGGCAGACCTTCGGCCGCGACGTCGTGATCGACATGGTCTGCTACCGCCGACGGGGCCACAACGAGGGCGACGACCCCTCGATGACCAACCCGTTGATGTACCAGATCATCGACGGCAAGCGGTCGGTGAGACGCATCTACACCGAGGCCCTGATCGGTCGCGGTGACCTCTCTCCCGAGGACGCCGAGGAGGCGCTGCGGGATTACCACCAGCAGCTCGAGCGGGTCTTCAACGAGGTCCGCGAGCTGGAGAAGGCGGTGCCGGGTCCGTCCCCGTCCGTCGAGGCCGAGCAGCAGATCCCGCAGAAGGTGGAGACGGCGATCCCGGCGGCCACCCTGGCGCGCATCGCCGACGCCGCGGTCGAGTTCCCGGCGGGCTTCACCGCGCATCCCCGCGTGAAGCAGGTGCTCGAGCGTCGTGTCGAGATGTCCCGCCAGGGCGGCATCGACTGGGCGTTCGGCGAGCTGCTGGCGCTCGGGTCCATCGCCATGGACGGGCGTCTGGTCCGGATGACCGGTCAGGACACCCGACGCGGAACCTTCGTGCAGCGGCACGCGGCCCTCATCGACAAGAACACCGGTGCGGAGTTCCTCCCGCTGCAGCACCTCACGGACGACCAGGGTCGGGTGTTGATCTACGACTCGGCGCTCACCGAGTACGCCGGGCTGGGCTTCGAGTACGGCTACTCCGTGGCCAACCGCGAGGCACTGGTGCTGTGGGAGGCGCAGTTCGGTGACTTCGTCAACGGTGCGCAGTCGATCATCGACGAGTACCTCTCGTCCGGTGAGGCCAAGTGGGGCCAGCAGTCGGGTGTGGTCCTGCTGCTGCCGCACGCCCACGAGGGCCAGGGCCCGGACCACACGTCGGGGCGCATCGAGCGCTTCCTGCAGCTGTGCGCCGAGGGTTCGATGACCGTCGCGGTGCCCTCGACGCCGGCGAACTACTTCCACCTGTTGCGGCGCCACGTGCTCGACGGCGTGCACCGCCCGATGGTGGTGTTCACGCCGAAGTCGATGCTGCGCAACAAGGCGGCCGTGTCGTCGGTGGAGGACTTCACCGACGGTAAGTTCCAGTCGGTCATCAACGACACCACGGTCGACCCGGCCAAGGTGCGGACCGTGCTGATGACGTCCGGCAAGTTGTACTGGGAGCTGGAGAACTACCGACGCACCCGGGAGATCGACGACGTGGCGATCGTCCGGATGGAGCAGATCTACCCGCTGCCCAAGCGGAAGCTGGCTCACGTGCTCGACTCCTTCCCGGACGTCACCGACTTCCGGTGGGTCCAGGAGGAGCCGGCGAACCAGGGATGCTGGACGTTCCTGGCGCTGGCGCTGCCCGAGGTGCTGCCCCGCCTGCAGGGCATCAAGCGGATCTCCCGCCGGCCCATGGCGGCGCCGTCCGCCGGTTCGGCCAAGGTCCACGAGGTCGAGCAGGCCGCGGTCATCGCGGCGGCCTTCGCGCGCTGATCCGAGCTGCAGGAGAGCCCCGCCCCCGTTCTCGGGGGCGGGGCTCTTCGCTGTCCGGGGGTGCTCCGCGCTGTGCGGGGGTCAGAGGCTGGGACGGGCGGTGGACGTCGCGTACCGCGGGATCGTCGGTGAGCCGACCAGGAAGCCGAACGTGATCGGTGCGTCGTTGCTGCAGGCCACGGTGACGGCCCCGTCGCCCACCCGGGTGGTGGCCCGGACGTCGGTGCCGCGAAGCTGGAGGTACTCCCGCACCCGCTGCCCGGCGGCGCCGCTGAGCGGAAGGGTCTGCCCGGCCCCTTCGGCGGCATAACGCTGGCGGTCGACGGCCCCGACCGCGGCGGTGGCGGCGCCGTCGCACAGGTTCTGCAGGCGCCGGCCGGCCAGGAACGCCGACCCTGCCGCGGTGACCCCCATCGACAGGATGAGCAGGCACGCGGTCATCCCGATGATCAGGGGCGTCACCGAGCCCCGGTCACGGGCGCGACCGGGGGAACCGGAGTGAGGACGGCGGACTGGCTTCACCGGCCCCACCCTGCCGCATCCCGGGTGCCGGATCGGGGTTGTCCCCAGACAATCACCCGTCCGTTGCCGGACACCACACCGGCACGCTGACCTGCCCCCTGCAGCGATCGGCGGAGGGACGATTCACCACGCTCCCCCCTTCCCCGCCCCCTGATCGTGGCAGCCCCACCCTCCATTGATCCTCGCTCCGAAGAATGCGGCGGGATGACCTGCCTCCTGCGTTGTCCACATTCACGGATCAGCCCCCTCGTGCACCTGTCGAGTGGTTTACCGTCACCGACGATGCCGATCTCTGGAGGCCCCTGGTGAGCACCGTCCGCGCCCGATCCGCCCTGCTCACGTGGGGTGCCGTGCTCTTCGCCGGCACATTGCTGGTGACGGCGTGCACGGGGGATCCGGTGGCGACGGGGACCGTTCCGGTGACGTCATTTGTGGTGTCGACGAGTGACGTCGCTGACGTCGAGCCGTTGTCAACCGCAGAAGAGACCTCTGAGGCAGATGCTTCGACTGACGCTTCTCCTCTATCTGACGCGTCCACGCCTGGTAATTCCAGTGCGGAGGGCTCCGACATGATCACAGTCACGGCTCCAACCAATGCGCCAACCTCGCCAGACGCAAACCCGCCGGCCACACTCGATATCCCGCCAGGGGCGACCGAGAACACCACTGAAGGGGCCGCTGTCTTTATTCGCTGGTGGCTCAAGCTGGGCTCAGCATCCGTCGAGACGCGAAACACAAATACTCTCGAGGCTTACACATCTCCCTCCTGCTCGGATTGTGCAGACGCTCTCCAACGGATACGGGATATTATCTCAGCTGGCCAGTCCGTCAGGGCCAGCGGTGAATCTTGGAGCTTTATCTCCCAGATCGAGCGATCAGGGTCAGACGCCGTCGATGCGGTGGTCTATCTAGAGTCGCCGCCCGCTCAGTACATCAATAGCGACGGATCCGTCGCCAAAGACCGAAATCCCTTCCATTATGTCTCCGGGATCACAGTCCAATGGAGCGGCCAGCATTGGGTGCTGAGCGGGTTTAAGGACCTAAGATGACTCGGCGAATTTGCATCACACTCTTTACCTGTTTGGCGCTCAGCTTACAGGGCTTCGGCAGTGCTTTCGGGGATTCAATCGGTGAATGTGGCGAGTTTGCCTGTCGACCTCCTCAGGTGCAGGCTGACGGCGATACTATTCAGGTCGCAGCGAAGCTGGTAACCCCCAGTAGTAAGTCATCCGGTGGCCTCGAGGGGCCCGACAGTGACGCACCAGTTTCGACGAAGTCCTCCTGCACTGACCTAACTGATTCCCTCGCTTTCGCAGCCTGCGCAACGGCGGCTACGTCTGAATGTGCCGAGCAGAATCCCGCAGTGGGAACTGATCCGGCTCAACCCGGGCGTTGGACGTACGTTTGGGACCTTCAATCGACCGACTCCCGAGAATGTGTATGGGTTCCCGACGGTGAAACTCCACCCCCTCCCCCACCCCCCACCGACGCCCAAGTGGCGGAGGTCTTCCTGACCCTCCCGCTCGCTCTGCCGGACATTAAGACCAATCCGCCGGCTCCGGCCTGCACGGTGGTCAACATCGAGAACACGTTCTATCTGGACCCACCGTCCGCGGAAGCGCAGACCGTCGACATCCTGGGCACGCCGGTCACCATCTACCCCGCCGTCGAGAACTACACGTTCACCTACGGCGACGGCACGAGCCACACCACGACCGACCCCGGGGAGCCCTACCCGGACACCACGAACACGCACACCTACACGCAGGCCGGCACGTACAGCGCTTCGGTCACGGTGACCTGGACGGGCGAATGGGAGGCACCCGGGATCCCCCGCGGGCCGATCCCGGGCACGGCCCAGACCACCAGTGCACCGACGACCCTCTACACGCACACGTACCGCACCCAGCTCCTGGACGACCCGAAGAGCGCACCGCAACGCGGCACACCGCTCGGCCCGGACGACCCCTGCGCCGGTTAGGACTCAGACCACCCGCTGGCCCCGCCGCCACACCGCGTTGGTCAGCGGGGTGCCGATCCGGTAGGCGACGTAATCGTGGGCCGGAGCGTTCAGGGCGTGCAGGTCGGCTCGGGCTCCCACCATCACCACCCCGACATCGGTGCGACGCAGCGCCCGGGCTCCGCCCGCGGTGGCGGCGTGGATGGCCTCGGCGGGCGTCAGCCGGCTCTGCAGCACCCCCAGTCCGACGGCGAGCGACATCGACGACGAGTACGACGATCCCGGGTTGCAGTTCGTGGCCAATGCGATCGACACCCCGGCGTCCACCAGGTCCCGGCCCCGGGCGACGGGCTGCCGCGTCGACAGATCGCAGATGGGCAGCAGCGTGGCCACCGTCTGCGAACCCGCCAGGGCGTCGATGTCGGCCGGCTCCAGGTACGTGCAGTGATCGACCGAAGCGGCACCGAGATCCACCGCGAGCGACACCCCCGGACCCTGACCCAGCTGGTTGCCGTGCACCCGAAGTCCCAGGCCGTGTCGCTGCCCCGCGGCCAGTACCCGGCGGGCCCGGGCCTCGTCGAAGGCGCCGATCTCGCAGAACACGTCGATCCAGCCCACGTAGGGGCGGACCGCGTCCAGCATCGGCCCGCACACCAGGTCCAGGTAGCCGTCCACGTCGATGTCGAACTCCGCCGGAACCGCATGCGCGCCGAGGAAGGTGACCTCGTCGACCCCGGCCTGCCCCGCCGCCTGCGCGATCCGCACCTCGGTGCGCACGTCCAACCCGTACCCGGTCTTCGTCTCGATGCAGGTCGTCCCCCCGGCCACCATCTCCGCGACCAGCGAGCGGGCCTGGTCGACCAGCTGCTCCTGCGGCGCGGCGCGCGTCGCCTCGACGGTCACCCCGATGCCCGCCGCCGAGTAGGGGGCCCCCGCCAGCCGCGCCGAGAACTCCGCGGCCCGATCACCGGCGAACACCACGTGGCTGTGCGAGTCCACCCAGCCGGGCAGCACGGCCCGCCCCTCGAGGTCGACGACGGTGTCCGCCGCCGGGGCGGTGGCCGCCGACCCCACCCAGGCGATCCGGTCCCCGTCGATGATCACCGCGGCGTCCGGGATGAGACCGAGCAGGCCCTCACCCATGGCCGGGTCGTTCGTCACCAACTCCGAGATGCCGTGGATCAGCGTGGATCCCGTCGTCGAGTCCCCCTGCGCGGTCGGAACCGGCACCGTCATGTCACGCCTCTCACCTGCCGCCGCGGACAGCGGCGGACACACCCGAACCCGACGGTGGACCCGTCGCTGCACAGCCAACACCACCGCCCTGAAGAGCCTTACAGCAGCAGGTCGGCCAGGCAGTCCGCCAGGGCTGTCACTCCGACGAGGCAGTCCGCGGTCTCCGCGTGCTCCTCCGGGGCGTGCGAGATGCCGGTCGGATTCCGGACGAAGAGCATGGCCGATGGCACGTGCGCCGCCAGCACCCCGGCGTCGTGCCCCGCCCCGGTGGGGACGATCGGGACACCCAGCCGCTCGGACAGCGACACCCCCAGGGCCGGGTCGAACACCACCCGATCGGACAGCGACTCCCGTTGCACGACCACCGTGCAACCCTCGGCCTCCGCCTCCAGCCGGACATCGGCGGTGATGGCGTCGACCAACGCGGCCGTCGACGCCGTGTCGCCGTACCGGGCGTCCAGCCACACCTGGACCGAGAAGGCGATGACGTTGGTGCCGCCGGGCACCGGGACGATCCGGCCGACGGTCGCCACCGCACCCTGGAACCGCTGCATGGCGCGACGGGCGGCCGGCACGATCGCGGCGGCCGGGATCATCGGGTCCCGCCGGTCGGCCGCGGCCGTGGTGCCCGCGTGGTTGCCCTGTCCGGTGACGGTGAACCGCCACCGGCCGTGCGCGACGATCTCCGACCCGACGGCCACCGCAGCGGTCGGGTCGGCCGCCCGCAGCAACCGGCCCTGTTCGACGTGCAACTCCAGGAAGGTGCCGATCCCGGCCAGGCGGGCCGGGTCCGGGCCCATGCCGGCCGGGTCGACCCCGGCTCGGGCGGCTGCGTCGGCCAACGACACCCCGTCCGGGTCGTGCAGGCGGCGCACCGCGTCCGGGTCCACCGCCCCGGTGAGCAGCCGGGAACCCAGGCAGGGCAGACCGAACCGGCCGCCCTCCTCCTCGACGAAGCAGGCGACGGCGAACGGGCGGGCCGGTGCCACTCCCCGCACCTTGAGCTCGTCCACGGCCAGCAGGGCGGACACCACCCCGAGCGGCCCGTCGAACGCGCCGCCGCCGGGGACCGAGTCCAGATGGGACCCGGTGACGACCGCCCCCACGCCCGGCTCACCCCACCAGGCCCACAGGTTGCCGTTGCGGTCGGTCTCCACGTCCAGCCCACGACGCTGCGCCTGCTCGACGAACCACGCCCGGGAGTGCAGGTCGGCGTCGTCGAAGCCGTGCCGGGAGTAGCCGCCCCGCCGGTGGTCCCGGCCGATGCCGGCCAGGTCCGACCACGCCGAGGCGAAGCGGGACGCGTCCGGCGACACCCACTCGTGCTTCACGATCCGGCCACCGCGCCGGCGGCGGCGGCCCGCGCCGGGTCCATCGGGATGACCACCCCGGTGCGCTCGGCCGCGGCCTGCGCCTCCGGGTACCCGGCGTCGACGTGTCGCAGTACGCCCATCGCCGGATCGTTGGTCAGCACCCGCGCCAGTTTCTCCGCGGCCAGCGGCGTCCCGTCGGCCAGGCACACCTGCCCGGCGTGGATCGACCGGCCGATGCCGACCCCGCCGCCGTGGTGGATGGACACCCAGCTCGCCCCGGACGCGGTGTTCACCAGGGCGTTCAGCAACGGCCAGTCGGCGATGGCGTCGCTGCCGTCGGCCATCGACTCGGTCTCCCGGTACGGCGAGGCCACCGACCCGGAATCCAGGTGGTCGCGCCCGATGACCACCGGCGCGGACAGCTCACCGGAGGCGACCATCTCGTTGAAGCGCAGGCCGGCCTGGTCCCGCTCGCCCATGCCCAGCCAGCAGATGCGGGCCGGGAGCCCCTGGAAGGCGATCCGTTCCGGCGCCATCCGCATCCAGCGCTGGAGCTTGTCGTTGTCCGGGAACATGTCGATGACCGCCCGGTCGGTGGCGTGGATGTCCTTCGGGTCGCCGGACAGCGCGGCCCAGCGGAACGGCCCCTTGCCCTCGCAGAACAACGGCCGGATGTAGGCGGGCACGAACCCGGGGAAGTCGAACGAACGCTCGTAGCCGGCCAGCAGGGCCTCGCCGCGGATGGAGTTGCCGTAGTCGAACACCTCGGCGCCGGCGTCCTGGAAACCCACCATCGCCTCGACGTGGGCGGCCATCGAGTCCCGCGACCGGTCGGTGAACTCGTCCGGCTTGGCCTGGGCGTAGTCGTGCCAGTCGGCCAGGTCGATGCCCACGGGCAGGTACGCCAGCGGATCGTGGGCACTGGTCTGGTCGGTGACGATGTCGATCTCCACACCGCGGGCCAGCAGCAGCGGCACCATCTCGGCCGCGTTGCCGATCACCCCGATGGACACGGCACGACGGTCCCGCTTCGCGGTCAGCGCGAGATCGACTGCCTCGTCCAGGCTGTCGGCGAGCACGTCCAGGTACCGGGTCTGCACCCGGCGCTGCGCACGCACCGGGTCGCAGTCGATGCACAACGCCACGCCGCCGTTCATGGTGACGGCCAGCGGCTGGGCGCCGCCCATCCCGCCGAGCCCGGCGGTGAGCGTCAACGTGCCGGCCAGGGTGCCGCCGAAGCGCTTGTCGGCCACCGCGGCGAACGTCTCGTAGGTCCCCTGCACGATGCCCTGGGAGCCGATGTAGATCCACGACCCGGCCGTCATCTGGCCGTACATGGTCAGCCCCATCGCCTCCAGCCGGCGGAACTCCGGCCAGGTGGCCCAGTCCCCCACCAGGTTCGAGTTGGCGATGAGCACCCGCGGCGCCCACTCGTGGGTACGCAGGACGCCCACCGGCCGACCGGACTGCACCAGCAGGGTCTCGTCCTGGCGCAGGTCGGTGAGCTCGCGGCAGATGGCGTCGAAGCTGGGCCAGTCGCGCGCGGCCTTGCCCGTGCCGCCGTAGACGACCAGCGCGTCGGGGTTCTCGGCGTTCTCCGGGTCCAGGTTGTTCTGCAGCATGCGCAGCGGGGCCTCGGTGGCCCAGCTCCGGGCGGTCAGCGTGGTCCCGCGGGCGGCCCGCACCGGGCGGGGACCGGACGGGGCGGGGGCAGCGGTGGTCATGAGGTCTCCTGGGCGGGACGGGCGGCGAGGACGGCCGCGGAGGTGAGGGAGCCGTCGGCGAGAAGGTCGACGACGGCGTCGATCTCGGGGCCGAGGTGGCGGTCGGGGCCGGGGCCGGCGACCCGGGTGCGGATGACGTCGCGGACGGCGCCGGTGATCGGGGACGGTTGCAGCGGAGTGCGGAGATCGATCGCTCGGGCGGCGGTCATCAACTCGATGGCCAGCACACGGCGGAACCCGTCCACCGCGCGGCGCAGCTTGCGGGCGGCGTGCCAGCCCATGGAGACGTGGTCCTCCTGCATGGCCGAGGACGGGATGGAGTCCACCGACGCGGGGACGGCCAGCCGCTTGAGCTCACTGACGATGCCGGCCTGGGTGTACTGGGCGATCATCATCCCGGAGTCCACGCCGACCTCGTGGGCCAGGAACGGCGGCAGGCCGTGCGAGCGGCTGACGTCGAGCATCCGGTCGGTGCGCCGCTCGGCGATGCCGGCGACATCCGCCACCGAGATGGCCAGGAAGTCGAGCACGGCCGCGACGGGTGCGCCGTGGAAGTTGCCGTTGGACTCGATGCGGCCGTCGGGCAGAACCGCGGGATTGTCGATGACGCTGGCCAATTCCCGCTCGGCGATGCGCCGTGCGTGCTCGACGGTGTCGCGGGCGGCACCGTGCACCGACGGCGCGCAGCGCAGCGAGTACGCGTCCTGCACGCGGGTGTCCTCCGGCCCGGCGTGCGAGGCGACGATGGGTGACCTGGCCAGGGCGGCGGTGATCCGGGCGGCGCTCGCCGCCTGACCCTGCTGCGGGCGCAACGCCTGCAGATCGGCGGCGAAGACCCGGTCGGTGCCGAGCAGCGCCTCGACGCTCATCGCCGCGGCGAGATCGGCCGCGGCGAGCAGCATGTCGAGGTCGGCCAGGGCCAGCACCAGCATGCCCAGCATGCCGTCGGTGCCGTTGATCAGGGCCAGGCCCTCCTTCTCCACCAGCACCACCGGCGTCAACCCGGCCGCGGACAGCGCCTGCGCCGCGGGCATCCGCACCCCGTCGGCGTCGTGCACCTCGCCCTCGCCCATCAGGGTCAGGGCGACGGCGGCCAGCGGCGCGAGATCGCCCGAGCAGCCCAGCGATCCGTACTCCGGGACGACGGGCGTGATACCGGCCGAGAGCACGTCGGCCAGCGCCTGTGCGGTGGACGGCCGTACGCCGGTGCGCCCGCTGGCCAACGTGCCCAGCCGGAGCAGCATCATCGCCCGGACAACCTCCCGCTCCACCGGCTCACCCGAACCGGCCGCGTGCGAGCGGATGAGGGAGGCCTGCAGGGCGCGGCGGCGGGGCGGCGCGATGGCCGTGGTGGCCAGGGCGCCGAACCCGGTGGACACCCCGTAGTGCGGGCGGACGTCCGCGGCCAGGGCATCGATCCACGCCCGGCACTGCGCCATGGCTTCGACGGCCGCCGGGTCGAGCCGGACGGCCGCACCCCGCCGCGCCACGGCGACCACCTCGGCTCCGGAGACCGGGCGACCACGGACCTGCACGACGGGGGTGGCGGCGACGGGCGACGAGACGGACATGGGCCCATTGGATGCCCGCGGGCGGGCCCGGCGCGAGGGCCGGGCGGCGGTTGCTGTCCGGTATACCGGACAGATGGACGAGCACACCGCCGGGCCTGCGCCCGCCCTGCGCCGGGGCCTGGCCGTGCTGACCGTGCTGGCCCGGCGGGCCGGGCCGGTCTCCGCCGCCGCCCTCGCGCGGGAACTCGGGCTCCCCCGGTCGAGCACCTACGAGCTGCTCGGCGAGCTGGCGGCCGCCGGATTCGCCGTCCATCTGCCGGAATCCCGCCAGTGGGGCCTGGGGGTGGCCGCCTTCGAGCTGGGTTCGGCCTACCTGCGTGCCGATCCGCTGGAACGGCTGGGTCGCCCGCTGCTGGCTCGGCTGGCCGAGCGCACCCGGGCGACGGCGCACCTCGGCGTCCTGCACGGTGCCGAGATCCTCTACCTGGTCAAGGAACGACCACCGGACGCGGACGCGGCCCCACCCACCCTGATCACCGCGGTCGGGGTCCGCCTGCCGGCCACCCTGTCGGCCACCGGACTCTCCCTGCTCGCCGGCTCCCCACCGGCCCAGGTGCGGGCGCTGTTCGGCCAGCCCGCGGACTTCCTGCACCGCACCGGTCGTGGCCCGCGCTCGCTGCCCGAGCTGCGCCGGTCGCTCTCGACCATCCGGGCCCGCGGATGGGCCGTGGAGGACGGGTGCATCTCGGTCGACACCGCGTCGGTCGCCGCCCCCGTCTTCGACCACCTCGGACGGCCCTGCGCCGCCGTGGGGGTCACGGTGCCGCACCGGTGCCCGAGCCGTCCGGACGGACCGGCCTGCGGCACCGACCTCGCCCACCTCGCCGGACCGGTCCGCGAGGTGACGGCGGCCCTGACCGCTGCGATCGGCGGCCGCGCACCGGCCTGAGGCAGCGTCCTCACTCCCGGCAGATGCAGACCTCGTTGCCGTCCGCGTCGGCCAGCACCCACCAGCCGGGCGCGAAGCGATCGGTGACCAGCAGGCCACCCGCCGCCTGCACCGCGCGGACCCGGGCCTCCACCTGGTCGTCGGGCAGGTAGACGTCGACGTGCATCCGCCCACGCCCCGGTCGGTGCTTCTCGGCGGCCTGGAACCAGACCCGGGCCCCGTCGGGACCGTGCACCTCCCGGTCCCCGTCGGGGGTGGTCACCTCGCGCCCGCCGAACGCCGCGACCCAGAACGGCCGGATCGCACTCGCCGCCGCCGTGTCGACCGCCAACTCGATCCGCGTGTGCCGGACCGGGACGGAGCGCGCACCCCGGTCCCGGGCCCGGGCGTCGATCGTGCCGGCGAGCTGCAGGTCCCGTCCGGTCACCCCGCGGGCCGAGTGGGTGGTCAGGGTGAGCTCCACCTCGCGGTGACGCAGGTGGACGTCGGGATGGTGGTCGGCCTGCTCGGCGGCGGCCCCGACGTCGCCGACCAAGGCCACGGCCGCGGCGAAGTCCGGGGCGCGGAAGCAGGCTCGGAGCGCTCCGTCGAAGTGCACCCAGCCGGGTAGATCCCGCAGCAGGTGATGGATCTCGGCCGGGGCGAGCGTGCGGGTCATGCCGACCACCGTCCGCCGTCCGTGCCCCCGGCGCAAGGAACCCGGATCGCGCACCGCCGACGGTGGCCCGGGAGGCACCCGATACCATCCGGCCCATGCAGGTACGCGAGCTGGCTGTCCCCGGCGCCTTCGAGTTCACCCCCCGTCAGCACGGCGACGACCGCGGCCTGTTCCTGGAGTGGTTCAAGGTCGAGGAGCTGCAGGCGGCCGTCGGTCACCCGCTCACCCTCGCCCAGGCCAACCTCTCGGTCTCCCGGGCGGCCACCCTGCGCGGCGTCCACTTCGCCGATGTGCCCCCGGGCCAGGCCAAGTACGTCACCTGCCCGGCCGGCGCCGTCCTGGACTTCATCGTCGACATCCGGGTGGGTTCGCCCACGTTCGGGGCCACCGACGTCGTTCGCCTGGACGGCAAGGACCGCCGGGCGGTCTACCTGTCCGAGGGGTTGGGCCACGCGTTCCTCGCCCTGGAGGACAACTCCACGCTGACCTACCTCTGCTCCACCGGGTACTCCCCGGGCCGCGAGCACGGCATCAACCCCCTCGACCCGGCCCTGGGGCTCGCCCTGCCCGACGGCGTCGACTTCCTGCTGTCCGACAAGGACCGCGACGCCCCCACCCTCGCCGAGGCGGCCGAATCCGGCCTGCTCCCGACGTGGGACGCGTGCCAGGCGTACGTCGCCACCCTGGCCTGACGGCCGCCGCCCCGGCCCTCCGGGGTCGGACCACCCCGGAGGATCAGCCATGCCCCCCGCCTACGCCGGCCCCGCCTCGCACCGGATCGTGCTGATCCGCCACGGGCAGACCGTCTGGAGCCAGACCGGCCAGCACACCGGTAGGACCGACATCGACCTCACCCCCCGGGGTGAGCAGGAGGCCGGCTCCATCCCGGGCCTGCTCGTCGGGCTCCGCCTGGCCCCGGCCACCGTGCTGTGCAGCCCCCGACTGCGCTCGCAGCGCACCGCGACGTTGGCGGGCATGCGGATCGACGACACCGACGAGGATCTGGCCGAGTGGGACTACGGCAACTACGAGGGCATGACCCGCAGCCAGATCCAGGAGCAGGACCCCGACTGGACCGTGTTCACCCAGGGCGCCCCCGGCGGGGAGTCGCCCGAGCAGGTCGCCGCGCGCGCCGACCGGGTGCTCGACCGGGCCCGCGATCTGCTCGAGCGCGGTGACGTCGCGCTGGTCAGCCACGGCCACATGTCGCGGGTGCTCACCGTTCGCTGGGTCGGCCTGCCCATCACCGCCGGCTCGCTGATCGCGATGGACCCGGCCGCCCTGACCGTGCTGGCCGTCGATCGCGGCGCACCCATCATCGACCACGCCAACGTGGTCCCGCTGCTGCCGGACGAACCTGCATGAGCGCGACAGTGCGCCCGGTGACCCGGGCGGACGTCGCCGAGGTGGTGGCGATGGTCCACGACCTCGCCGAGTACGAGCGCCTCCCCCACGAGTGCCATCTCACCGCCGACCAGCTCGAGGCCGCACTGTTCGCCGACCATCCGGCGCTGTTCGGCTTCGTGGCCGAGACCGAGCCGGGTGCGGACGGCGCGGGGGCCGGCGGCACACAGCTCGACGGATTCGCACTGTGGTTCCTGAACTACTCGACCTGGGAGGGCGTGCACGGGATCCATCTCGAGGACCTGTACGTCCGGCCGGAACGCCGGGGCAGCGGAGCCGGTGGAGCGCTGCTGCGTCGCCTGGCCGCCACGGCCGTGCAACGCGGATACGCCCGTGTGGAGTGGTCCGTCCTGGACTGGAACGCCCCGTCGATCGCCTTCTACCGGTCCCTCGGCGCGGTGCCGATGGACGGGTGGTCGACCTTCCGGCTCAGCGGCGCGGCTCTGGACCGAACGGCGTCGGGAACCGCTCGATCCACGCGTTCGCCGATCGGCTGAGCAACTGCGTCCCGGTCACCACACCGAGCGCGATGACCACCGGACCCCAGAACCAGCGCTGGCTCGGCACGATCAGCCACACACCGATCAGCACCATGACCACCTGCACCAGGAACGCCGGCGTGCGTCCCCACCGGCGACCGTCGAGCAGGGCCAGGGCGCAGGCCCCGACCAGCACGGCCAGCACCACGTAGTAGCCGGTCTGGGCGGCCAGTCGGCCGAACGAGGTCTCGGCGTCACCCCACCCGGAGACGACGCCGGCCACGGCCAGGACCAGCAGGCCGGCCGCCTCCAGCAGGACGAGCCAGGCACCGCGGCGGACGCTGTCCGGCGGGGGGATGCGCAGGGGGGGCGGGTCCAGGGGCGCACTCACGACGGCCAGCCTACGCAGCGTCGGGGGCACGTAGGCTGCGCGACGATGCGCGCCCTGTTGATCGTCAACCCGCACGCGACCTCCACCACGGCGGGGCGTCGTGACCTGCTGGCGCACGCGCTCGCCGCCGACCTCTCGCTGACCGTCGCGCACACCGCAGGCCGTGGGCACGCCGCCGATCTCGCCGCCCAGGCGGCCGACGACGGGGTCGACGTGATCGTCGTGCACGCCGGGGACGGCACCGTCAACGAAGTCGTCAACGGCATGCTGGCCCGCGGCGTCCGCCCGGACGCGCCCGCGCTGGCCGTGGTGCCGGGCGGCTCGACCAACGTCTTCGCCCGCGCCGTGGGCATCGAGGCGGACCCCACGCTGGCCACCGAGCAGATCCTGGCGGCGCTCGCCGCCCGCCGCCGGCACACCGTGTCCCTCGGCCGGGTCGGCGAGCGCTACTTCACGTTCAACTCCGGGATGGGGCTCGACGCCGACGTGGTCCGAGCCGTGGAGGCGCAGCGGGCCGGCGGACGGACCATCTCCAACGTCATGCACCTGCGCCTGGCCGTCGCGGAGTTCTTCCGCGGCGAGCGGCGCACCCCCCGCATGAGCCTGCAGCTGGCGGGGCGGGCGGATCCCGATCCCGCCTACCTGGTGTTCGTCTCCAACGTCGACCCGTGGACCTACCTCGGCCACCGGCCCGTGCACACCAATTCCGGCACCACCCCGGCCGGCGGTCTCGGCGTCTTCGCGATGACCGACATGGGTCTGCCCGGGGCACTGCGGGTGGCCGGTCAGATGCTGCGCTCCACCGGTGGACCGCACAGCTCCGCGCTCATCCGTTCGGACGACGAACAGCAGATCCGGGTCACCTCCCCGCGACCGGTCGCGGTCCAGGCGGATGGTGACTATCTGGGAGAATTCACCGACGTGGTGTTCACGTCCGTCCCCCGAGCGGTGGACATCGTCGTCTGATCTGCCGGGTCACCGGACCCCGTCATGACGCTCAGTCGTAACACACACCCCCACAGGGGTGGTCTGAATCGATGTGACCAGGCATCATGGAGAACGGCAACGAAGCCCGGCAACCCGGATGCGTGACGTTCGTAACCTGATCGTCATCAACTCTTGACATCCCGGGGCCACGTGAAACCATCGAGCAGGCCAGGACCAGCGTTCTCTCCTGCTTCGAAACCCCCAGCTGGCGACCTCGCCCCAGCGACTTGTGATCAAGGAGTACACCCTCATGGATTGGCGCCACCGCGCGATTTGTCGCGACGAAGACCCGGAGCTCTTCTTCCCGGTCGGCAACTCCGGCCCTGCCCTGCTGCAGATCGCCGAGGCCAAGGCCGTGTGTCAGCGCTGCCCGGTCACGAGTGAGTGCCTGACCTGGGCGCTGGACACCGGCCAGGATGCCGGCGTGTGGGGAGCCATGAGCGAGGACGAGCGTCGCGCCCTCAAGCGTCGTCGCGCCCGGGCCCGCGCCCGCAGCCTGTAACTCCCGTCCCGCGTCGGTGAACGCGGTCTGTGAACGTTCACGAAGGCCCCGGCTCCGGCCGGGGCCTTCGTCGTCCCGTCCCCCGGTGCTGCCCGGGGCCGGGATTCAGCTCCGCCCGCGCAGCGGCACCTTCAAGGTCACCTGGGTCCCCGGGCCGTCCGTCCGGCGGCGCAGGTCGATCGTCCCCAGCAGCTCCGAGGCCACCAGCGTGCGGACGATCTGCAACCCCAGGCCGGATGCCTTCTCGATCGCGAAGCCCTCGGGGACGCCCATGCCGTCGTCGATGACGGAGACGTCGAGCTCCCGGGCCGACCGCTGCACGGTGATCGTCACCAGCCCGCCCGGCTGCTCCGGTCCGAAGGCGTGCTGCAGGGCGTTCTGCACCATCTCGGCCAGCACCATGACCAGCGGGGTGGCCAGCTCGGCGCCCAGGATGCCGAACGAGCCGACCCTTCGGACCCGCGCGGAGGACTCCGCCGCGGAGACGTCGGACATCATCGGCACCAGTCGGTCGACGATCTGGTCGAGGTCGACCCGGTCGTCCGGTGACGTGGACAGCGTCTCGTGGACCAGCGCGATGGACGCCACCCGGCGCACCGATTCGCCCAGCGCCTGCCGCACCGACGGATCCTCCGAGCGACGTCCCTGCAACCGCAGCAACGCGGCCACGGTCTGCAGGTTGTTCTTGACCCGGTGGTGGATCTCCCGGATGGTCGCGTCCTTGCTGAGCAGCGCGCGATCCCGCCGCCGCACCTCGGTGACGTCCCGGACGAGCACCAGCGCGCCGTAGGGCCGGCCGTGCGGGCGCAGGGCCAACGCGCGGAACAGCACCGTCGCCGCCTTCGCCTCCACCTCCATGCGCAGCCCGGACCGCCCCTGCACGGCGCCGTTGATCCGGGCCACCAGCTCCGCGGCGTCGAACGGGTCGCCGATCAGCGGGCGGGTGAGCGCGGCCAGGTCGTGGCCCATGACCTCGCCGGTGTAGTTCAGGCGGTGGTAGGCCGAGACGGCGTTGGGGCTGCCGTAGACCACCTTGCCGTCGGCGTCCAACCGGAGCAGACCGTCGCCGGCCCGGGGCCCGGTGTGCACCTCGGCGGGCTGTCCGGGCGGCGGGAACGAGCCGTCGCAGACCATCTGGAAGAGATCGTCACCGGCGTCGATGTAGGCGGTCTCCAGCTGACTGGCCTCCCGGCCGATCAATGAGCTGGTGTCCCGCCGGATGTAGGCGATGATCTGGCCGTCGTGCCGGACGGGCACCACACCACGCCGCGTCCAGGACGCGAGGGCCTCGGTGGGCGGATCCTCGTCGACGATCCGTTCCTCCTCCGCCGCGCGACGCAGCAGGGGCGAGCCCGTCAGGGACCGGTGGTTGTTGACCCGGTCGTCCATGTACGCGGTCGCGCCCGTGTTGGGCCGGACCTGGGCCACGCACACCAGGTCGTCGCAGCCCTCCTCCGTCGGCACCCACAGCAGCAGATCGGAGAAGGAGAGATCAGCCAACAGCTGCCATTCCGACACCAGGGCCTGCAGGTGGGCGACGGCGGCACCGGGCAGGGCGGTGAAGTCGGCGAGGAGATCGGACAGAGTGGACACGGGGGCCTCGGTGCTCTCGGGTGCGCGCTCGACGGCGCTCGGTGCGGTGGTGCGCGGTGCTCGTCGACCCGGCCGGACGTGCCGGCGGGCCGTTCCTGGTGCGCGGGCCGGGTCCAGCGGGTGCACCCGGCCGACGGGTCAGGAGATCTCGGCGATCAGATCGCCCTCCTGGACGACGCCACCCTCGGTCACCGCGAGCGTGCTGACGGTGCCGTCGCTCTCCGCGAGCACCGGGATCTCCATCTTCATGGACTCCAGGATCACCAGGGTGTCGCCGTCGGCCACCGTGTCACCCTCGGCGACCAGCACCTTCCACACGTTCGCCACCATCTCGGCGCGGACCTCTTCGGCCATGGTCGTCTCCTTCGTTCGTCCCGCACCGCCGGGAGGGCATCGCCGGGACGACAGGCGTCCGACCGAGCCGGGGGCAGGTCCGCCGTCATCCAATCACGCAGCGGATCTGTTCCCGGTGGTCCGGTGCCGGTGCGGCCGGTACCCGTTCCGGGGCCGGCGGGGCCGGGGACCGATCGAGTGGTGCGTGCACCCCGCCCGGTCTGGGATGATGGTCGGCGCGCAGCCGGTATCCGGCGGCGCCCGACGTCGCCGCCCACCCGGGCAACGCCCGACGGACGCGGCACCCTCCGGTGAGCTCGGCTCCCGGGCGGGATGCCCCGGCCCGCGGAGCGGCCGGCACCACGGACGAGCAGGAAGGGAGGTCGGACCGATGAGCAAGCGCGGACGCAAGAAGAAGGCACGCAAGAACAGCGGTGCCAACCACGGCAAGCGCCCCAATTCCTGAGGCCAACCGCCGGCCGGTCGATCACTCGACCTCCCCCGGCACCACGAAGGCCGGGCCACCTGATCCAGGTGGCCCGGCCTTCGTCGTCTCCGCGCGCGGCGACGGTGCGATCAGCGTCCGGCGCCGGGTCCGAGCTCGATCCGCACGTCCTGGATGACCGTCGTCGAGGTCACCGAACCGTCCCCGTCGGCCCGGGCCATGGCGGTGATCGTGCGCAGCCGGGTGACCAGCCGCTCCCGCAACTCGGCCGGGGCCA
Source organism: Nakamurella flavida (assembly GCF_030811475.1). Taxonomy (NCBI): domain Bacteria; kingdom Bacillati; phylum Actinomycetota; class Actinomycetes; order Nakamurellales; family Nakamurellaceae; genus Nakamurella; species Nakamurella flavida. The sequence goes on along the minus strand of NZ_JAUSQV010000001.1, from coordinate 4,059,774 downwards.
GGTCGCCGCCGCACTTGCTGTGCAGCAACATCTTCAGTTTCTGGTCCAGCCCGGCCTCCTCGAGGCACGGCGAGCAGTCGTCGAGGTGGCGCTGGACGGCGGCGCGTGCATCGACGTCGAGTTCGTCGTCCAGGAACAGCCAGACGTCCGTGAGGACGACGGAGCACGCGGGCTTCATCTCTCCGGGCATGGTCACACCTCCTCGACGGCCACGGCGGCCTTGGCCGACCGCAGGAATCCACGCTCGGTCGCGTAGTCGGTCAGCAGGCCGCGCAGCTGACGCCGGCCACGGTGCAGCCGGGACATCACGGTGCCCAGCGGAGTGCCCATGATCTCGGCGATCTCCTTGTAGGCGAAGCCCTCGACGTCGGCCAGGTAGACCGCGAGCCGAAAGTCCTCGGGGAGCTCCTGCAGGGCCTGCTTGACGTCGGTGTCCGGGAGCCGGTCCAGCGCGTCCATCTCGGCCGAGCGCAGACCGGTCGAGGTGTGCGACTCGGCTGCGGCGAGCTGCCAGTCGGTGATCTCGTCGGTCGGCGAGACGATGGGCTGGCGCTGCCGCTTGCGGTAGCCGTTGATGTAGGAGTTCGTCAGGATGCGGTAGAGCCACGCGCGCAGGTTCGTGCCCTGGCGGAAGCTGCCGTAGGCCGCGAACGCCTTCAGGTACGTCTCCTGGACGAGGTCCTCGGCGTCGGCCGGATTGCGCGTCATCCGCATCGCGGCCGCGTAGAGCTGATCGAGCAGGGGCATGGCCTGCGCGGTGAAGTCAGCGGTGGTGTCCACCGCTTCGGTACCCTCCGCGTCGGCCGGGCCGTCCGTCCGGACGATGTCGACCGCGTCCGTGACCGTCCCGGCCGCCGGCGTCTCCGGCCCTGCTGTGCCAACCATCTCCCACTGCCCACCCTTCGTCGGCCGGCAGGCTCGTGTGCCTGCTGGCCGCCGAACAGAGGGTACCCGGGGGGTCCGACGGCCCGATCCGGCCGCGGGGTGTCCCGCCGGGCGTGCGCGGCCGTCCAGGGCCGTCCCGGCCGTCCGGGACGACCCGCGCCGCAGTGCGTCCCGCGCAGCCTGCACGGCCGATCCCGGCGTGTCCGATCCCACCGTGTCCGATCCCGGCACACCGGTTCGCACCGCGCCCGTCGTCCGGTCCATCACCGCCGTCGTGTTCCCGGCCATCTGGCCTCCTGACCCCGTCGCCCGCCGCGTCTGACCGACCCGGCGTTCCTGGCAGGGCCAACGGCGCCCTGGTCAGCGGTATTCCGGCCGCCCGTCGGCGAACGGGTGCCCGGCCAGCGTGCCGAGCAGATCCTCGGCCAGCGCGAGATCGCCGGTGAGGTCCCGGTCCTGCATGCCGGTGGGCAGCGCGAACACCCCCGAGGAGTCCAGCAAGGCGGCCAGCGCGACCCCCGGGCGGACCGCTCGCAGTCGCAGGGCCCGGACCGCGGCGACCAGCTCGACGGCCAGCACCACCCGCGCGGCCCGGACGGACTCGGCGAGCTGGCGCGCGGCCAGCGGGGCGAACCCGGCGTCCTGCTCCACCCCCAGCCCGACCTCGAGGGTCTGCAGGCCGGCGGGCACGGCCGCCGCCCGGATCTCTCCGAGGGCGGCTCCGGCCACGTACTCCAGACCCATCAACCCGGACGAGGTCGCCGGGCCGGCCGCCAGGTAGGGCCGGGTCACCGGGCCACCGGACTCCCAGTCCGCCCAGTGCTCCGGGTTCTCCGTGGCCCCGACCAGGGGATCGGGCCGGCACAGCATGTCCAGCCGGTTCACCGATCCGGCCGCGGCCCGGGCCAGGGCGGCCGCCGCGCCGTCCAGCGCCGCGGTCAGGTGCAGGGCGTGAAAGGCGCCGTGGTGCACCACCCGCGCGCGCGGCGTCCCCGCGTCCAGCACGGCCGGGTTCTCCAGGCCCGCGCCCACCAGGGCGGCGATCACCGCACGGAGCTCGCCGGCGGCGTCCACGGCCAGCCCGAGGGTCTGCGCCGCGGTGCGCAGGCCGTACGGGTCCTGCACCCGCCGCTCCGGGCCGCCGGTCGTCCCGACCAGCAACGGGAAGATGACCGCGGCGACCTGCCGGGGACCGGGGAACGGGCCGACCGCGCCCGGGTCGAACGCCTCGGGCGAGGCGTGCAGGCCGGCGGCGGACAGCCCGGCCACCGCGACCGCGGCGGCCAGCAGCCGGTCGAGGTCGAGCCCGGCCAGCGCGGCCGCCCCCAGCGTCAGGGCGTTCGACGACATGAGCGGCATCGCGTCGCCGGGGCCGAGCACTCCGGCGGGCAGGGCCAGGCCGATCCGGGCCAGGGCGCCGATGTCCCCGGTGCCCAGGGAGGTGAAGCGGCCGATCGACGGCAGCTCGTCGGAATTGAGCAGGTCGACGAGGGCGGGCAGCACGGGTGGGCTCACCCCGCTGGCACCGACGGCGAGCTGCTCGATGCGCACGGCGAGCATGGCCCGGACGACCTCGGGCGGGTGGGCCGGCCCGCCGGTCGCCGCGTGCGAGGCGAGCAGCCGGTGCTGATGACGCAGGGGGTCGTCCTCGACGGGAACGGTCAGGGTGGAGCCGACACCGGTGGTCCGGCCGTACACGGCCCGTTCCCCGGCCAGCCGGAGGACCTCCCGATGGGCGACGGCCACCCGGTCCAGCACGCCGTCGGCGAGGGCGACGGACTCCCGGTCACGGGCGATCCGCCCCACCTGCGCACCGGTCAGCACGCCGGTCCCGAGCTCGATCACCCCGGCAGTGTGGGGCTGCCGCCGTTCCGGGCGCCAGCCGGCCGGCCGGCCGGCCGGCGGTGCCGCGTCGCAGGACCATTCCCGTTTCCTACCGGGTTTAGAGGGTAAGGTCGCTTCCGAGCTGCATCCGTGCGCCGCTCATGTCGCCGTATTCACCCGTTGACAGCGCCAGTCGAGGTTCCAGGACGCCCTGGACTCCCGGCCCCGAGGGGATTCGACCGTGATCAGCTTCCAATCCGTCGCCAAGGTGTACCCGGACGGCACCGCCGCCGTGCAGGACCTCTCGCTGGACATCCCGACCGGGCGGATCACCGTCTTCGTGGGGCCGTCCGGCTGCGGCAAGACGACCTCGCTCCGGATGATCAACCGGATGATCGAGCCCACCGCAGGGACCATCGAGATCGACGGTCGGGACACCCGGAGCATCGACGCCCCCACCCTGCGGCGCGGCATCGGCTACGTCATCCAGAACGCGGGGCTCTTCCCGCACCGCACCGTCGAGGACAACATCGCCACCGTCCCGGTGCTGCAGGGCAAGAACCGTCGCGAGGCCCGGACCGCGGCCCGTGAGCTGCTCGAACGGGTCGGGCTGCCGGTGGAGATGGGCCGTCGCTACCCCAACCAGCTCTCCGGCGGACAGCAGCAGCGCGTCGGTGTCGCCCGCGCGCTGGCCGCGGACCCGCCCGTGATGTTGATGGACGAGCCGTTCTCCGCCGTCGACCCGGTGGTCCGCGAGCAGCTGCAGACGGAGTTCCTGCGCCTGCAGGACGAGCTCGGCAAGACCATCGTCTTCGTCACCCACGACATCGACGAGGCGGTCAAGCTCGGTGACCGCATCGCGGTGTTCGCCGTCGGCGGACGGCTGGCCCAGTTCTCCTCCCCCGCGGATCTGCTCCGCCGCCCCGCGGACGATTTCGTCGCCGACTTCATCGGCCGGGACCGCGGCTACCGGGCCCTGTCCTTCAGCCTGGCCGGGTCGCTACCGCTGACCGACGAGCCGATGCTGCGCCTGGGCGATCCGGTGCCCTCCGCGACCGGGCCGGAGGACCGCTGGCTGCTCGTCGTCGATCCGGACGGTCGGCCGCGGGGCTGGTTGGACCGCGAGGAGACGCCGACCGGCCGCGCCTCGGCGACCTCCGATCTGCGCCTCGGCGGTTCGCTGGCCGCCCCCGGGCAGTCGCTGCGCACCGCGCTGGACGCCGCGCTGTCCTCGCCGTCCGGCCGCGGTGTCGCGGTGGACGCCGACGGCATCGTCGTCGGCTCGATCACCATCCCCGATGTCGTCGAGGCCATCCGGGCCGCCGACCGCACCGGTCTGGACCAGCCCGTCGGCGCCGCATCGTCGGCACCTGACATGAAGAAGGTCCCGTCGTGAGGTGGGACTGGCTGGCCCGCAACGCCCCCCAGATCTGGGACTACCTGCTGCAGCACGCCTGGCTGGCCGCGTCCGCGACCCTGCTCGGCCTGGTCATCGCGCTGCCGCTGGGCGCCCTGGCCTCCAGGTACTCCTGGACCTACCCCCCGTTGACCACCCTGGCCGGGCTGCTCTACACGATCCCGTCGCTCGCCCTCTTCGTCGTACTGCCCGGTCTGCTCGGCACCCGCATCCTCGACCCGATCAACGTCGTCATCGCCCTGACCATCTACACCGTGGCGCTGATGGTCCGGGTGGTCGCCGACGCGCTGGCCTCGGTGCCCGAACTCGTCCGGCAGTCCGCCCTGGCCATGGGCTACCGGCCGCTGCGTTCCCTGATCACCGTGCAGCTCCCGCTGGCCGTCCCGGTCATCGGGGCCGGGCTGCGGGTCGCCGCGGTGAGCAACGTCAGCCTGGTCTCGGTGGCCGCCCTGCTCGGCGTCCCCCAGCTCGGGTCCCTCTTCACCCAGGGCCTGCAGCTGGACTTCGCCACCCCGATCGTGGCCGGCATCGTGCTCAGCCTGGCCCTGGCCGTCGTCTTCGACGCGATCATCCTGCTGGCCATCCGCATCGGCACCCCCTGGGCCCGGGCGGTGCGTTCCTGATGGGCGGCGCACTGACCTGGTTGACCACCGGGAGCAACTGGTCCGGCAGCGGCGGGGTGTGGGCCCGACTGCTCGAGCACCTGCGCTACACCGGGATCGCGATGGCCATCGCCCTGGTCATCGCCCTGCCGCTCGGCGCACTCATCGGCCACACCGGCAAGGGTGTCGCCGCCGTGTCCGGGGTGGCCAACGCGTTCCGCGCGCTGCCGACCCTGGGCGTGCTGATCGTGCTGACGCTCTGGGCGTTCGACAACCTCAAGGGCAGCCTGACATTCCTGGCCCCGTCCATCGCCGTGCTCGTGGTCCTCGCCATCCCGCCGATGCTGTCCAACACCTACGCCGGCATCGCCGCGGTCGACCCGGCCGCGCGGGACGCCGCCAAGGGCATGGGCATGACGGGCGGCAAGGTGCTCACCGCCGTGGAGATCCCGGTGGCGCTGCCGTTGATCCTGTCCGGGATCCGCTCGGCCTACCTGCAGGTGGTGGCCACCGCCACCATCGCCGCGGTCATCGGTCTCGGTGGCCTCGGCCGCTTCGTGCTGGACGGCCAGAAGCAGCAGGACTACGCCGAGATGGTCGCCGGCGCCATCCTCGTCGCCCTGGTCGCCATCATCGGCGACCGGATCATCGCGCTGATCGGCCGGCTCGTCGTCTCCCCCGGCATCTCCGGTCGTCGCGTCCGCGAGAAGGCCGCCACCCTGGAAACCGTTCCCCCCACCTGATCCCCCGATCCCGCAGGACGTCCCCGTCCGCCCCGCAGACCATCCGCTCGACCCCAGGAGAGTCCCGTGTCCCTGTCCATCCGCAAGTCCGGCGTCCTGATCGCCGGCTCCCTCGTCGCGGCGCTCACGCTGAGCGCCTGCGGCGGCTCCGCCGATCCGCTGGCCAGCTCCTCGGCCGCCCCCAGCTCGTCCGCCGCCGCGTCCAGCGGGGCCAGCGGCGCCGCCGGCGCCGGCTCGGTGATCATCGGTTCCGCCGACTTCCCCGAGAGCGCCCTGGTCGCCAACATCTACGCAGCCGCCCTGACCGCCAAGGGCGTCACCGCCACGACGAACCTGAACATCGGTTCGCGCGAGGTCTACCTGCCCGCCCTCCAGGACGGCTCGATCGACCTGATCCCGGAGTACACCGGAGTTCTGCTCCAGTACTTCGACAAGGCGGCCACGGCCACGTCGTCGGAGGACGTCTACACCGCTCTGCAGGGCGCGGTGCCGGACACCCTCCAGGTGCTCGACCAGTCCGCCGCCGAGGACAAGGACTCCGTGGCCGTCACCCAGGAGGTGGCCACCCAGTACAACCTCAAGTCCATCGCCGACCTCAAGCCGGTCGCCGGAGAGCTCATCCTGGGCGGTCCGTCCGAGTGGGAGACCCGTCCCACCGGCGTCCCCGGCCTGGAGGCCAAGTACGGCGTCACGTTCAAGGAGTTCAAGGCCCTGGACGCCGGTGGCCCGTTGACCCTGAACGCGCTGACCAGCGGCCAGGTGCAGGCCGGAAACCTGTTCACCACCGACCCGGCCATCACGGCGAACAACCTGGTCGTGCTGGAGGACCCGGAGAACCTGTTCGCCGCGCAGAACATCCTCCCGCTGATCACCAAGTCCAAGGTCACCCCGGAGATCACCGAGGCCCTGAACGCGGTGTCGGCCAAGCTGACCACGCAGGACCTCATCGACCTGCTGACCAAGGTCACCGTCGACAAGCAGGACTCGGCCGACGTCGCCCAGGAGTGGGTGACCTCCGCGGGCATCTGACCCGCACGGACGTCCACGGAAGGCCGGTTCCCCACGGGGAGCCGGCCTTCCGGCATTCCCGGGCTCGTTACCGTGACCCCATGGCCCGACCTCCCGCCGCCCCCACGCCTGCGATCGCCGCACTGGTCAAGGCCGGGGTGGCGCACACCCTGCATCCGTACGACCACGACCCGGGGGTGACGGCGTTCGGTGACGAAGTGGTCGCCGCACTGGATCTCGACCCGGCCCGGGTGTTCAAGACCCTGGTCGCCGCCGTCGACGGCAGGCTCGTGGTCGGCATCGTCCCGTGCTCCCGACAGCTGGACCTGAAGGCACTGGCCGCAGCGGCCGGCGGGAAGAAGGCGGCGATGGCCGCGGTCGCCGATGCGGAGCGGTCCTCGGGGTACGTGGCCGGTGGCATCAGCCCGCTGGGCCAGCGCAAGGCCCTGCTCACCGTCGTGGACGCCTCCGCCCTGGACGGGACCACGGTCTACGTGAGTGCGGGGCGCCGCGGCCTGCAGGTGGAGCTGGCCCCGGCCGATCTGATCGCCGTCTGCCGCGCCCGGACCGCGGCCATCGCCGCGGGCTAGGCGGGATTGTCGAACAGGGTGCCGGTCGTCGTCTCCGGTTCCGCCGGGTCGTCGGGATCGACGCGCTCCGCGAGCTCGGGCCGGTCGTTGGCCACGTTGCCCACCTCCGGCCCGACCGGCCGCAGCTCCAGCGCCGCGACGAGCTCGGGGGTCGGTGGGGTGAGCAGCGGGCGGGGGTCGACGGCCGGGTCGAGCCAGGCGGCCCATTCCGAGGCGGGGAGCACCAGGGGCATCCGGTCGTGGATGGACGCCAGCTCCCCCACCGCCTCGGTGGTCAGGATGGTCATCGACACGACGCCGGGGTCGTCGTCCCCCGAGCCGGCGGGTTTCCAGTACTCCCACAGCCCGGCGAACGCCATCACCGAGCCGTCCGCCGGGGTCAGGTAGAACGGCTGCTTGACCACCTTCTTCCGCCCACCCGCCGTCGCGGCGACATCGGTCTTGCGCCACTCGTAGTACCCGCTGGCCGGGACCAGGCAGCGGCGCCGCTCCAGCGCCCGCCGGAACGCCGGCTTGTCCGCCACCGATTCGGCCCGCGCGTTGAACATCCGGTTGCCGACCGACAGGTCCTTCGCCCAGGACGGCACGAGCCCCCAGCGCATCGGTTCGATCTCGCGCACGACCTCCTGGTCACCGTCCGCCGACTCCGCGGCACGGCGCAGTCGGACGACGGGGATCGTCACCGTCGGGGCGATGTTGTAGCGGGGCCGCACCGGGTCGCCGCCGTACAAGCCGCCGGGGCCGCCGGACCGGTCGTCCGGGACGGCACCGAACAGTCCGTACAGCGATTCCGGCTCCATGGTCAGGGCGTAGCGACCGCACATGGGGCCCATCCTGCCCCCGGGGTCCGACACTCGGGGCGGCGGATCGGTGCGGGTGCGGGATCATAGGGTCGTGCCCACCGCTCCTGCCGTCCCCACGCCGCCCTGGATCGCGCCGACCGTCACCGGCCCGGTGACCGGCACCGTCCGCATCCCCGGTTCGAAGTCGTGGACGAACCGGGCCCTGATCCTGGCGGCCCAGGCCACCGGGCCGTCCGCGGTGCGCGGGGCGCTGCGCAGCCGGGACACCGATCTGATGGCCGCCGCCCTGCGTGATCTCGGGGTGGGCGTCACGGTGCAGGACGACGCGTCCTGGCTGGTCGAAACGGCCCCGATGCACGGTCCGGCCCGCATCGACTGCGGGCTGGCCGGCACGGTGATGCGCTTCCTCCCGCCGTTGGCCGCGACCGCCACCGGCGAGATCGTCTTCGACGGTGACGCCGCCGCGCGCCGCCGGCCGATGGAGACCGTGCTCTCCGCGCTCCGCGACCTCGGCGCCGACCTGGACGGCACCGCACTGCCGTTCACCCTGCGCGGCACGGGTGGTCTGGCCGGCGGGACCGTGCACATCGACGCCAGCGCCTCCTCGCAGTTCGTCTCGGGGCTGCTGCTCTCCGGCGCCTCGTTCGCCCGGGGGCTGACCGTCGTGCACACGGGAGCCCCGGTGCCGTCCCTGCCGCACGTGGAGATGACGGTGGCCGCCCTGCGCGCGGTCGGCGTCGAGGTGGACGACTCCGTCCCGAACACCTGGCGGGTGGAGCCGGGGCCGGTGCGGCCGTGGACCACCGTCATCGAACCCGACCTGTCCAACGCGACCCCGTTCCTCGCCGCGGCCGCCGTCACCGGTGGACGGGTCACGGTGCCGGACTGGCCGACCGCGACCACCCAGGCGGGCGACGCCATCCGCGGCATCCTGGGGGCGATGGGGGCCCGGGTGGAGCTGGTGGGCACCGATCTCACGGTGACCGGTCCCGACCGGCTGACCGGCGTCGACCTGGACCTGCACGACGTCGGCGAGCTGACCCCCACCGTCCTCGCCCTTGCCCTTTTCGCCGACGGTCCCAGTCGGCTGCACGGCATCGGTCACTTGCGCGGCCACGAGACCGACCGGCTCGCCGCCCTGGCCGGTGACGTGGCCGCGCTCGGCGGCGACGTGCAGGAGCACCTGGACGCGCTGACCGTGCGCCCCCGGCCGCTGCACGGCGGCCCGTGGGCGGCCCACGCCGACCACCGCATGGCCACCGCCGGCGCCATCGTGGGGCTGCGGACCGAGGGGGTGGCGGTGGACGACATCGACAGCACGGCCAAGACCCTCCCCGGGTTCGACGGCATGTGGCGGACCCTGCTCGGAGCCACGGCATGACCGCCCGCACGGTCCTCGGTGGGGGTGCGTCCTGAGCACCCTCGGCGAGCACTGGGACAACGACGACGTCCGCGTCCGCCCGGGCCGCAGCTCCCGGCCCCGGACCAAGACCCGCCCGACGCACACCGACGCAGTGAGTGGGTTCGTCGTCACCGTCGATCGGGGGCGCTACACCTGCCTGGTCGAGGAGGGCACCCGCCGGGAACGCACGGTCACCGCGATGCGCGCCCGCGAACTCGGCCGGCGGGCGGTCGCCGTCGGGGACAGCGTGGACATCGTGGGCGACGCGTCCGGCGCCACCGACAGCCTGGCCCGGATCGTCCGGATCGCCCCCCGGACCTCGCAGCTGCGCCGGTCGGCCGACGACACGGTCGACGCCGACACCGGCGTCTCCGCGACCACCGAACGCGTGCTGGTGGCCAACGCCGACCAGCTGATCATCGTCGCCGCGGTGGCCGACCCCGAGCCGCGCACCGGCTTCCTGGACCGCTGCCTCGTCGCCGCCTACACCGGCAATCTGGAGCCGGTCATCCTGCTGACCAAGACCGACCTGGCCGACCCGGCCCCGCTGCGCGCCCTCTACCAGGATCTGGCCGTGCGGGTGCTGACCACCGGGCGCGACGCCGACGGGGGCCTGGACGCCGCTGCCGTGGAGATCGTCCGCGACCTGGTGCACGACCGACTCACCGTGCTCATCGGGCATTCCGGCGTGGGCAAGTCCACCGTGGTGAACGCCCTGGTGCCGCAGGCGGACCGACTGACCGGGTCGGTCACCGGCGTCGGCAAGGGGCGGCACACGTCCACATCGGCCATCGCCCTCGCCCTGCCCGACGGCGGGTGGGTCATCGACACCCCCGGGGTGCGCAGCTTCGGGCTCGCCCACGTCACCCCGGACGATCTGCTGGAGACCTTCGACGACCTGCTGCCCGCCACGGTCGACTGCCCGCCCGGGTGCGACCACAGCGGCCCGGCGGTGGGCTGCGCCCTGGACGCCCTGGTCGCGGCCGGGGGCGCGTCGGAGCGCCGGCTGGCCTCGTTCCGGAGGCTGCTGGCCTCCCGCTCGACCCCGGTGGGTTCGGGCGCCCCGGACCGCGCCGCCGCCACCGACTGAGCCCGGGCCGGGGTCGCCCTCGCCGCCGACCCGCGCGGGACGGCTCGATGCCGGGGATCCGTGGGGCCGTTCGCGATCCGGCGCGATCGGGCCGCGCCGGGGTTGTCCCCATGTCCGATCCTCATCCCCGTCCCGGGCGTCGGGCGGCCGCGTGCCGGGATGGCGACCCAGGCTGGGCCGGTGCCTCCGCTCACCCTGCCGCTGACCGTGCGAACCCCCACCGGGGACACCCATCTCGTGGTCCACGCACCCGGGCCCGTCCCCTTCGACGACGTCCGGGCCGCCCTGTTGCGGACGGCCGGCCTGCCCGACGACGCGGTCGTCCACCACGGGCTCGGCCCGGTTCCCGGCGCGGCCGTGCTCGGCCGCCCCCCGCTGCTCGCCGGCCTCGTGCTGAGCACGCTGCCCGGCACCACCGTGCCGGTGGACGGGCCGGTCATCCTGGCCTGCGTGGCCGGGCCCGACGCCGGGGCGTTCGTCGCCCTGGACACCGATCCCGTGGTCGTCGGCCGCCACACCCGGGGTGGCCTGGACCTGGCCGACCCGGAGCTGTCCCGTCGCCATCTCCGGATCGAACGACACGGGACAGGGTGGCGGGTGGTCGATCTCGGGTCGGCCAACGGGGTCGAGGTGGGCGGCGCCCACCCGGACGAGGCGGCGGACGGAACCACTGGGGACGGAGCCCGGACGGGCCTTACATCGGCGCACCCCGTCGCTGCTGCGTCCGGGTCCCTGATCCGGGCCGGGGGCAGCCGGCTCCGCATCGTCGTCAACGCCGAGCGCCGACTGCCGCTCACCCCGGACGGGGTGGGGCACCTCCGGGTGGCCCGACCGCCGCGTGTCCTGACGCCCTTCCAGGTGGAGCTGGCGGACGAGCCGGGGCCGCCGCCCGAGCGGGTCCGTCGCCCCCTGCCCCTGCTCGCCGCAGCCCTCGGGGCGATCGTCGGCGCGATCATCGCGTGGGTGACCGGGATGTGGATGTTCCTGCTGTTCGCCGCGCTCGGTCCGGTGTACCTGGTCGCCGGAGCCCTCGGCGACCGGGTCGGCGGTCGCCGTGGCCACCGCCGGGCCGTCGTGGAGCATCGACGGCGGACCGGCGAACGTGTCGCGTCCGTCGCTGCCGCGGTGCTCGCCGACCGGGAGGACGCCTGGGACCGCTTCCCCGACCCTGCCCTGCTCGCCCGGCGGTGCCGCACGGCCGCCGCCCGCCTGTGGGAGCGGCGGCCGACCGACCCGGAGTTCGCCGAACTGGTGCTGGCCGTCGGCGACCGGGCCGCCCGCCTGCCGATGCCCGACCCGCCCCGGGCGGCCGACATGCCCCTGACCATCTCGCTTCTCGACGTCGGCGTCCTCGGTCTGACCGGCCAGGCCCGGGCGACGCTGCGGTCACTGCTGGTCCAATTGGTGGCCCTGCACTCCCCCGCCGACATCGGTCTGGTCGTCTTCACCTCCGCGGACGACCTGCTCCCCCTGCGGGATCTGCCGCACACCGCCGACGGCCGTCCGGGGGCCGACACCCTGGTGCGCGGGGCGGGTCGGGTGACCGCGGCCCTGGACGAGCTCGCGGCGATCCTCGCCTCGGCGGACCGACCGGCGTTGACGGTGCTGGTGCTCGACGGCGCCGGGCGCTGGCGCCGACAGCCCGGGATGGCCAGGTTCCTGGCGGCGGCGGCGGATCCTCGGCACAGCGGGCTCGCCGCCCTGTGCCTGGAGGAGGAGCGGGAGCTGCTCCCGGCCGAGTGCAGGGCGGTCGCCGATGTCTCACCCGGCGGGGTGCTGCTCCGCGGAGGGCCGGTGTTCGACGGCGGGCCGGTCGGGGTCAGTGTCGATCATCTGGCCGCGGTCGTCGCCGCCCTGGCCCCGCTGCGCGACACCGACGCCGCCCTGGGCGCCCTGCCTGCTGCCTGCGTCCTGGGCGAGTGGGCGGAGATCGGCCGGGACGGCGAGGCGCTCCGCCGCCGGTGGCGGCGACCGTCGGTGCGCACGGTCATCGGGGTCGGCCGATCGGGGCCGGTGGAGATCGACCTCGACCGGGACGGCCCGCATCTGCTCATCGCGGGGACGACGGGCGCCGGCAAGTCCGAGCTGCTGCAGACCCTCGTGGTGGGTCTGGCCGCTGCCGCTCCGCCCTCGGCCACCTCGTTCCTGCTGGTGGACTACAAGGGTGGCGCGGCGTTCGCCGAGCTGGGTGCCCTGCCCCACACCGCGGGGCTGATCACCGATCTCGATCCCGAGCTCGCCGCGCGGGCGCTGACGAGTCTGCGCGCCGAGCTGCGCGGCCGGGAGAGTGCGCTGGCCTCGGCCGGTGTCGCCGACCTCGCCGCCTGGCGGGCCGTGGATCCCGGCGCGCCGGGACGGCTGGTCGTCGTGGTCGACGAGTTCGCCACCCTGGCCACCGAACTCCCGGAATTCCTGGCCGGGCTCCTGGACATCGGGCGACGCGGCCGCTCGCTGGGTCTGCACCTGATCCTGGCCACGCAGCGACCCGCGGGGGTGGTCACCCCGGCCCTGCGGGCCAACATCGGCACCCGGATCTGCCTGCGGGTCAGCGACGACGCGGAGTCGCGCGATGTTCTCGAGGCACCCGACGCGGCGCGCCTTCCCCGCGACCGGCCCGGGCGGGCGCTGCTGCGGACCGACAGCGGGCGGCTGACCGTCTTCCAGGCCGCCCGGGTCACGGTGCGGCCGGACGACTCCGTCCGGGTCGTCCGCCGCGATGGGGCCGGCCACCCCGGGTCGGGATCGGCCGACCGGCCGGGCGCGCCGGCGCACAGCGGGACGGGCGGCACCCACCGCGCCGCCGGGTGGACACCGGTCCGGACGGGCCAGGACACGCCCCGCCGGGGTGGGGATCCCGGCACGGACCTCACCGCCCTGCTCGGTGCTGCTCGGCGGATCGCTCCGGTCCCGGCCCGGCGCCCCTGGCTCCCGGCACTCCCGCCGACCCTGACCCCGGAGGACCTGGTCCGGGCGGGGATCGGCGTGGATCCCGACGACGCGACTGCGGGTCCGCCGATCGGACTGATCGACCGACCCGAGGCCCAGCAGCAGTCGCCGTTCTTCCTGCCCGCCGGCTCGACGCTCGTGGTGGGGCCGCCCGGTTCGGGACGCAGTACCGCTCTGCGGGCCTGCGCGCGGGCTGCGGCGGAGGCGGGCGCCGAGCTGCTGGTCGTCGACACCACCGGCGCACTCACCGATCTCGCGAGCTGGCCGTGCACCACGACCGCGCTCGACGACCGCGAGCCCGCGTTGCTCGTCCGGTTGGTGGATCGGCTCCGTGCGGAGCTGGCCACCCGCGCCCACCCGGCGGCGCGGGCGGCGCCACTGGTGCTCGTCGTCGACGGCTGGGAGACCGTGGTGGCCACCCTCGACGCGGTGGACTACGGCGCGGCCGGTGGTGTTCTCGCCGAGATCGTCGCCCGCGGGCCGGCCCTGGGGGTGCGGGTGGTGGCGAGCGGCACGGCGCGGACCGCGCACTCCCGCCACTCCGCGTCGTTCACCACCGTCCTGTCGTTGGGTGATCCCGATCGCTTCGGGCAGCCCCGGGCCGACGCACCGCCCGGCCGGGCCCGCTTCGGTGCCCACCAGCTCCAACTGCTCCTGGTGACGCCCGGCGCGCCGTCCGGTCGACCGGTCTCCGGAACCGGACAGGTGGTGGTGCGCCGCCTGCCGATGGTCGTGCCGTACGCGGCACTGCCGCCCGTGGGGCACGGCCCGGCCTGGATCGGCCTGGGGGGTGACGACGCGGCGCCGGTCGGGGTCGACCTGTCCGGCCCCGGCGGCGGCTTCCTGGTCACCGGTCCCCGGCGCAGCGGAGTCACCACCGTGCTGCAGGTGCTGGCCCAGGGCGCCCTGCACCTCGGGGTACCGGTGGTCGAACTGTCCCGCCGTGCGGGGGAGGCACGCACCGGTGGCCGCGTGGTTCCGGTCGACCCGGACGGCGCCGACCTGGAGGAGCTGCTCGCCCGGCACGAGGGTCCCCTGCTCCTGGTGGTCGACGAGCTCGACACGTGGTCCGACCATCCGGCTGCGGCCCTGCTGACCCGCTTCCTGGCGGTGGCCGGACCGGGCCAGCACCTCGCCGCCGGATGCCGGACGGATCGCGCACACCGCGGGAGTCGCGGCCTCATCGGGGAGATCGCCGCCTTCCGCCACGGCGTGCTCCTGCAGGCGGACACAGGCGACGGGGCGATCCTCGACGCCGTCCTCCCCCGCCGTCGCACCGCGGTCGGCGTGGGACGAGGTCACCTGGTGCACCAGGGCCGGGTCATCCCTGTCCAGATCGCCACCCGACCGGGTGGACCGGTGGGCGGGCCCGCTCTCCCGAACGGGGGACGTGACGCAGGTCACCGGGCCAAAGTGGATGACATGTCAGCTACTCGCGCTTACAGTCTTCGTAGTTGATACATCACCTGCTCACCCGCGTCCACCCGAGGAGAACCCCATGACCAGTACCGAGACCCCCACCCTGACCGGTACCTGGACCGCCGACGCCGTCCACTCCGATGTCTCCTTCAAGGTGCGGCACATGGCCGTCGGCAAGGCCCGCGGCAAGTTCGACCTCGCGGACAGCACGTTGACCGTGGGTGAGGACGGCCTGGCCGGCGCGTCCGTCGTCGCCACCATCGACGCGACCAGCGTGGACACCAACAACGAGCAGCGGGACCAGCACGTGCACTCCCCCGACTTCCTGCACACCGCTCAGTACCCCACCCTGACCTTCCGCTCCACCGGCGTCCGCAACCTCTCCGGCGACGACTTCCTGCTGGACGGCGAGCTCACCATCCGCGACACCACCAAGCCGGTCACCCTCGAGGTCGAGCACCTCGGCGCGACCGTCGACGCCTACGGCGCGGATCGGGTCGGCTTCACCGCGACCACCTCGATCTCGCGCAAGGAGTACGGCGTCAGCTTCGAGGCCGCCTTCGGCGCCGGGAACGCCGTCGTGGCCGACAAGGTCGAGATCACCCTCGAGCTGGAGTACGTGCGCGCCCAGGCCTGATCCCCCTCCCGGGTGGACCATTCCCCCGAGGTGAGCAGAACGCCCGCCGGCGGTGACCACCAGGTCACCGCCGGTTTCTGCGTCCGCCGGAGCGGCGCCGAGACGCGCCTGCCCGACCGCGATGTGGGCCAACGGCTTCGCCGTCGGACGGCTCGGGCCGCCCGGCCGGACCGACCCGAACGGGACAGCCGCACCCGCCCCGCGATCAGCCCGTGCCGCCGTCCCCGCCCGCGTCCAGGTCGACCAGCAGGTGGACCACTTCCTCGGGTGCGTACCAGGCCAACCCGAAGTCCTCGGCCGAGCCGAGGACGAAGGCCGCGTCGCCCATCTCGTCGAGCTCGAGATCGACCGTGTCGATGACACCGGCTGCGGCGTGCACGGCCTCCTCCGCCTCGGGCAGGTCGACGTGGACCGACGCGACCGCGGACCAGGGCACCGATCCCGGCACCCGGACCACCGCCCGATCGGCCTCGGGCCGCGGGGTGACCTCGGCGTCCGGGACGTCGGCGGCGATGACCACGCGGAGCCCCCGCTCCCCGTCCCGGGCGGCCAGCAGGCGCAGGGACGCCCGGGAGGCGTCGAGCATGGCCAGGTACTCCAGGTCCTCCTCGCCCCAGTCCGGGTACTCGCCCCGGAGCGGACCGGTGACGGCGAACGCCGTGCCGCCGATCACCGCCACCGCTCCGTCGGCCAGGGCATCGCGCAGTGTTCCGAGGGTGCCGGGCAGATAGACCCTCAACGGGGTTCCTCTCGTGGGGTGCGGTCGCCGGGTCCGGGGACCTCCGGCCGGAGCGTCCGCGGGTCCGGGTCGGGGGCCGGCGGATCCTCCGGCAGATCCGGAGGGGGGACGGCGCCACCGCCGAACAGCGGGCGCACCACGTCCCCCGGCCCGTCGTCGTCGGGGCGGCCGGCCCGCCGGGGTGTCCCGGCCGGGTCGTCGGTGGTCACCGGGGCGGACACGTCGCGCAGGGTGACCGGCCTCGCGTCCTGACCGCCCGGTCGTCCCGCCGCACGTGGGTGTGCCCGGGTGGCACCGTCGACGGTGGGGCCGTCCGCCACGGCGTGCAGCACCGGCCGCGCGGTGCGCACCAGTCCGACCGGGGTGTCGGAGCCGAGGCCCGACCCGGCGCCGGGGAGAGCGGGGACGGTGGCCAGCAGTTCGTCCAGGGCCTCCCCCAGCAGCTCGGCGAACTGGGCCACGTCGGGGATCGCGTCCCGGTCGGCGGTGAGTCCGAAGAAGACGCTGCCGTCGTAGGACGTGCACGACACCGCGAGCGCCTGGCCCTTCGCCAGCGGCGCCACCGGGTACATGGCGCTGACCGGGAGGCCGGCCGCGTACAGCGGCACCTGCGGCCCGGGGACGTTGGTGATGAGCACGTTGTAGAGGCGGCGGGACAGCTGACCGGCGACGCGGGCCCCGAGGGTGTGCAGCGTCGGCGGGGAGAAGCGCCCCAGCTCGACGAGGGCATCGGCGCCCACCTGACTGCCGGACTCCAGATGGCCGCCCATCGAGAACGACACCTGGTGCAGACGCATCACCGGACTGGTCTCGGCGACCGGCAGGTCCAGCAGGTAGGACACCACCGAGGTCGCGTCCATCCCGACGCCGGACCGCACCGACATCGGCACCATGGCGCGCAGCTGAGTCGCACCGGTGACCGGTTCGTCCCTCGCCAGCAGCCACGAGCGCAGGGCGCCGGTGATCACGGTGAGGATGACGTCGTTGACCGACCCGCCGTGCGCGGACCGCACCGCCTTGAACGCGGCCAGATCCGCCCGGTAGGTGGCGAACCGGCGCTGACCGCCGATCCGGACGTTGAGCACGGATCGCGGGGCGGGACTCACCGTGCGGCGGACGATCTCGATGACGTCGCCGGCGGTGTCCGCCACCCGGGTCACCGCGGAACGGACATCCGCGGTCGCCGACCGGACCAACTCGGCGAGCTCGGTCGGCCGGGCGGTCAGATCGGCCACGGCGTCCACGACCAGGTCGATGTCACTGGGGGCCGGAGCGGGGAGCCACGGCTCGTCGGGGAGACTCCGCGGGCTGGGCCGGGTGTCGAGGATGGCGGCGGCCACGTCGACCGCCCCGATCCGGTCGACCATCGCGTGGTGGGTCTTGTTGACCAGGGCGATCCGTCCGCCGGACAGCCCCTCGATGACGTACATCTCCCACAGCGGGCGCTCCCGGTCCAGCGGGCGGGAGATCAATCGACCCACCAGCTCCTCGAGCTGGGCGTCGGTCCCCGGCCGGGGCAGGGCCGAACGGCGCACGTGGTAGGTGATGTCGAAGTCCTCGTCGTCCACCCACACCGGGCGGGCGAGCCGCCCGGGGACGAAGCGGACGCGCTGGCGGTAGCGGGGCACCAGCGAGAGCCGCGAGGAGATGAGATCGACGATCCGGGCGTACACGAACTCCGGACCGGCGGACCCGCCCGGAAGGGCGGACGACGGCTCCGCCGGAGGCGCCGGGAACGGCTCGAGGATCGCGACCCCGCCCACGTGCATGGGCGTGCTGGCGTCCTCGGCCTGCAGGAACGCCGCGTCGGTCGCGGACAGCCGGTCGGTCATGGCGTCATGGTGGCACACCCCCTCGCGGGCCCGGGGCAGGTGCGGTGCCGCCCTCCGGACCGCCCGGCCGGCCCGGTCACCGGCCGGCGGGCACCACGGCCGGCAGGTCCAGGGACCGTGCCAGCCGGGTCAGCGCACCGGTCAACGGCGAGCCGGCCGCTGCCTCGGGGAGGGGGACGGCGCGGTGCCAGGCCCGGTCCGTCGCCGCACGGTCCTCGGGGAGCTGCGCGGCCACGGATCGTCCGGTGAACCGGCGCAGCGCCTCGACGGCCTCGTCCGCCGACGCCGCGGCCGACCGACACCGGTTCAGCACCACCGTGGGGTCGGCCTCCGGGACCATCTCGGCCAGTTCGGCCAGTCCACGGATGAGCCGCTCCATCCCCGGCGGGTCCGCCGATCCGACGGCCAGCACGATGTCGGCCTCGGCCAGCAGGGCCAGGGTGGCCCCGTTCCGGCGTGGTGCGGCGGTGTCGAACGTGATCTCCTCGTCGGCCTCGAGACAGAAGCCGACGTCGACCACCGTCAACGCCGCGGTCTCCCGACACACGTCGAGCACCGCGGGGATGGCCGACGGCCGCATCTCCGGCCACCGATCGGCCCGGGCCAGCCCGGTCAGCAACCGCAGTGTCGGGCCCAGCGTCCAGCTCAACTGGGACAGGGCGGTCACGTCGAGCCGACCGTTGGCCGCCATCCGGCATGCACCGGCCAGCCCGGGCGACTCGTCGAGCAGACCGAACGCGCTGGCCAACACCCCGCCGTAGACGTCGGCGTCCACCAACAGGGTGGGCAGCCCGGCGGCGGCCCGGTCCGCGGCCAGCCCGGCGGCGACGGTCGTCCGTCCCGGAGCCCCGGTCGGTCCCCAGACGGCGACGACCACACCCCGGGCCGGCGGTTCCGCCGGTTCGGAATCCGGGTCCGGGTCGATCGGCAGGGTGGGCGGCAGGGCGGCCCGGGTGTCGGCAACCGCCCGGTCCAGGGCCTGGCCCCGTTCCCCAAGATCGGTGTCGAGGTCCCGGTCCAGGGCGAGATGGTTGAGCGCGGAGCGGGCCGCCTCCACCAGGGCCGTGGACCCTGCCTCGTCGGGCACCACCACGCTGATCCCGATCCGTTCCAACCGGGTCCGCGCCCGGTCGTCCGCCGCCGGGTGGACGCCGACCACGGCCAGTCCGGCGACGGTCAGCCGGTGGATCGCGTCGGTGTCGAGCCGGCGCAGGTCGGCGGCGACCACGGCGACCGAGGCCCGGCCGGTCGCCGCGTGGGCGAGCACGTCGGCCACGTCCACGCACCGTCGCACCACCGACATCGGCGCGCCCGGCCGGTCCAACATCGCCACCAGCTCGTTCTCCCAGCTCTGACCACTGCCCGCGGTGAGCAGACCGGGGCCGCTCACGATCCGCTCACCAGCACGACCGTGACATCACCGCGGAGCAGGGTGCGGACCAGTTCGTCGGCCTGGTCCGACGGCAGCAGCAGCGCCAGCTGGTAGGCGTCGGACGAGGCGGCGGACAGTCCGCCGGAGTCCGGAGCCGTGACGGACTGCACCGTCACCTCCTGCTCGATGAGCTCCGTCTGCACCGGGTCACCGGTCCCGGCACCGGCCGTGGTCAGGTAGAGGTCGACGACCGAACCGTGGTCGACCCCCGGCGGCATCCGATCCGCGCCCACCCCCACGACCACCACCCGACCGCTCGGCGGCGCCTCGATGTCCGAGACGGCGAGCAGCTCTCCGGTAGCCACCGGCGCGACCACCGAACGCCCGGTCGGGGGATCGGCGTCCGCCCCGAGGTAATGGGTGCCCGTCTGCCCGAGATTCACATCGACCCGGACGAGGTCGGCGCCGGTGAGCACCGTCCCCGCGGCGAGATCCCGGTTGGCCGCCCACACCGGAACGGTGCGCGCACTGCCACCGACGACGGTCGCTCCGGCGACGACGGCCACGGCCACGAGCGCCAGCCCGAGCACCACCCGCAGGTTGAGCCATCTCGGCCGGGCCATCCTCCGCGGCGTCGGCGCTGCAGGCTGCCCCATGACGTGCTCCCTCGTCGTCCTGCGGTGACGAACGGAGGCACGGGCCGCACGGTCTCGAACCGTGGACGGCCGGGGCTGCGCGCACCCGCCGAGTCACACTGCAGACGGCAAATTACCCCAAGCATGTTCAAGTGCGGTCGATCGCCATCAAGAGATACACTGACGAGCGACTCGGCCCACCGGGTCGAGGCGTGACGACCGTTCGATCCGACCGTGACCGGTCGATCACCGACACGACAGGAGGACCCGTGGCGTCCGAGCGCTTCCTCACCCTCGCCGACGTGGCGGAGATCCTGAACATCTCCTCGTCGCAGACCTACGCCCTGGTGCGCAGCGGAGAACTGCTGGGGATCCAGATCGGCGGCCGCAACCAGTGGCGCGTCGAGCGCAGCAAGCTCGAGGAGTACATCGAGCACGCCTACCAGCGCACCGCGGCCGGGCTCGCCGAGCTCCCCCGCGAGCTGACCGCCGACCGCTGACCCACCGGGTCCGGCGGCCACCGCGCCCCCGTCAACCCAGCACGGCCGCGCGGATCGCCACGACGGCGCCCAGCGGGACGAGGACGACCGCCCGCACGCTACGGGCCCGTCGGGGCTCCCAGGCCGCGTGCGCGGCCAGCTCGAGGAAGTCGGCCCCCACTCGGTCCACGGTTCCCGTCATACCCGTGTCCACCTGCATCGACGCATCCGCCGGCGCGCTCTGCACGACGATCGACACCGGCGCGCGATCACGGGCCAGTCCGCGCACGGCCCACCGCAGATCGAGCCGCAGCGCGACGGCGGTCAGTGCCGGACCGGTCGCCGAGGACAGGCCCTCCACCCCGGTGACCGCCGCCAGCCGCACGAGCGCCTGCCGGCCGGCCGACTCGTCGACGAGCACCCAGTCGGGTCCGACCTGACGCAGCACCCCGGTGATCGTCGGACCCGAGGTGCGCAGACGCACGACGGAATCCACCGATCCGGCGAGTCGTTCGCTCATCGTGACCGCCCCGACGGCGAGCCGCGTTCGGTCCGCGAACTCCGCCTGCTCCCCGTCGTCGGCCAATGCGGCGAACTGGGCCTCCAGGGCGGCGAACAGCTGCTCCCAACGCATCATTCACCCTCGCTCCGTGTTCCCGTCGCCGTCAACCGCGACTCACCAGCACTTGACAGGTCTCAGCGGATTTCATTGACTGTCAATCATGTCAAACGGCATCAAACGCAACAATCAGGTGGGGTCGCGAGAAGCGGTCATCTCCCGGCCCGCTGTGTCTTGCTGGGCTCGTGCCGGCTTCGGGACCGGCGAGCCGGACCCCCTCCCCGACCTCGGAGGAGCGGCGGGACGGAAGGCCACCTCCCCCGGGACGATCCGGTCGGGGCTCGTGGCATTCGTCCTCGGGTCGGCGGCGGTGACGCGTCTGGTGCCGCCCCCGGGGGAGTTGATCGCGCGTGCCGCTCGCCTGTCGGCCGGGACGTCCTCCTCGACGGACCAGGTGATGGTGCTGCTCGCCGGCGCCCTGGTCTGGCTGCTGGTCGGCTGGGTCTGTGCCGTCCTGCTCGTGGCCGCGGTCTCCTGGGTGCCGGGTGCCGTCGGCCGGTGCGCCCACGTCGCGCTGCAGGGACTGGCTCCCGCCGCCGCACGCCGGTTGGTCGTCGCAGCCGTGGGCACAGCGCTGGTCGGCGGGGCGATGACCGCCTGCGCGGCCCCGCCCGCCTATCCGGTGGGCGCGACTGCGCCCGGGGCGGCCTCCTCGAGTGGGCCGGCGGCCGGCGTCGTCGCGCCGGAGTCCTCGTCGGCGTCCACGACGACGGCGTCGCGGGAGGTCTCGGCATCCGCGACCGCGTCATCCGGGACCGCGTCCTCCTGGGCGGCCGCGAGCGGGTCCGCCTCCACCGGCACTGCGCCGACCCTGACCTCGATCGACCTCGACTGGCCGATGACCACCTCCCCCGCCGTCCCGGGGGCACCGGCCCCGACCGATCACCCGCCCACGGTCCCCGATCTCTCCTGGCCCGGCACGACCGATGCCTCGACGGACCGCCCGGCGGCGGATCCGGCCTCCGAACCCGCCGCTGCGCCAGCCCACGATGCGGACCCCGCCGGTACCGCCGGCGCCGGGACCACCGCACCGTCCGCATCCACGGACCCGTCCGCCGAGCCGAACTCAGCCACGGAATCCACCGGAATGTCCGTGACGACGGTGCCCTCCAGTGCCGGTCAGCCCGCCGGACCGACCGGAGCGACCCCGACCGCGACAGCCACAGCCACAGCCACAGCCACAGCCACAGCCCCCGGAGCGACAGCCCAGGACGCCCTGCCCGGTCTCCCGGGCCCTGTGCACGCCGAGGACCCCGCCGTTCCGGCCCCGTCGGGCGCCGAGCCCAGCGGTCGGGTGACCGTCCGGCCCGGCGACTCGCTCTGGTCCCTGGCCCGGGCACATCTGCCGGTCGGCGCCGGGGACGCCGCGGTGGCCGTCGCCGTCGACGCCTGGTACTCCGCCAACGCCTCCGTCGTCGGCGGCGATCCCGATCTCATCCGACCCGGTCAACTGCTGACCCCGCCGACCGTCGACCACCCCGAGGACTCCCGATGACCACAGCTCTGTCCGTCCCCCTCCCCCGGTCCCAGGACACGGCGTCGGCTCTGTCCGACCGCGCGGGTGGTGACCCGGCGGCCGGCCGGGTGCGCCGCCCCTACCTGGTCGCCCTCCCCGATCCGGAGCCGCCGTTCGACGACGAACTGGAGGGTCGGGCCGACGCACCGGGTCCGCCGACCCGCTACCGGCGGTGGACGCCACCGGCTCCGGCCGACGCCGGGTCCGCCACGACCGCACTGCTGCCGGCCCGGGTGCCCGCCACACGGGAACCGGTGCGGATCCAGGTCGCCGACGTTCCCGCGTGGTCGCACGAGGCCGACATGGGCGTGCGACGGACGTCCACGGCGGCGCTGCCGATCGCCCGGCGCTCGGCGTCGATGCTGGCCCGCGCCCTGGTGGAGGTGCTCTCCGGGCAGCGTTCGGTCGCCCAGCTGCGGGTGCACTGCTCCGCGGACGTCTACGCCGGTCTGGCCGCCCGACCCACGCCGTCCTCCCCGGCCCTGGCGCATCTGCTCTCGGTGCGCGTGTGCGAACCGGCGGACGGGGTGGCCGAGGTGAGCACCGTCTTCCGCCGGGGCGGGCGGGCCCGGGCGGTGGCGTTCCGCCTGCAGGGCGTCGACGGCCGGTGGCGGATCACCGCCCTGCAGGTCGGCTGACCCCGCCGCCCCGAACACCGACACCGACGGACCGACGGACCGAGACCGGTCGACCGGGACACCGCCGCCCGGACACCGCAAACCGGGACAGGGACGCCGTCGACACCGACCGTCGAAACACGAACGGCCGCCCCGGTTCTCGGGGCGGCCGTCGGTCACATCAGGGCACAGCGGGTGATCACTTCTTCTTGCCGGCCCGCCGATCGGCGCGGTTGGGTCCGCCGGACCGTGACGAGCGGCTCTTGGCGCCGTTGCCGTTCTCGCTGGTACCCGGCTCCTGCGGGCCGGAGTAGTTCAGCGTGGCCGGGCGCACGGGCTGGGGCTCCAGGCCCTTGCCCCGCAGCAACGCCGCCGGGGCGGCATCGGTGGACGTCTTCGGGGCGGGTGCCGTCTGCGACGGCAGCGCCTCGATCGGTCGCACCTGCCGCCGGACCGGCCGCGCCGGGGCGGCAGCCGCGGGGGCGGCCTCCTCGATCACCGCAGGAGCCGCGGCGGCTTCGGCAGCCGGAGCAGCCTCCACCGCGGGAGCGGCTGCACCGGTTGCCGCCTGGGCGGCCTGGGCACCCGGGGCGGGGACGATCTGCACCTGCAGGTTGTAAAGGAAGCCGACGGACTCCTCCTTCAGGGAGTCCAGCATGGCCCCGAACATGTCGAAGCCCTCCCGCTGGTACTCCACGAGCGGATCCCGCTGGGCCATGGCCCGCAGACCGATGCCCTCCTTGAGGTAGTCCATCTCGTAGAGGTGCTCGCGCCACTTCCGGTCGAGCACGGAGAGCACGACGCGGCGCTCCAGCTCGCGGGTGATGGCCGGGGTGAGGGTCTCCTCGCGCTTGGCCCAGACCTCGCGGGCATCGGCGAGCACGGCCTCCCGCAGCGAATCCCGGGTCAGGTCGCCGTGCGAGGTGGCGATGGAGTCCGGGGTGGCGGTGATCGGGTACAGGGTCCGGAGCGCCGTCCAGAGGGTGTCGGTGTCCCAGTCCTCGGCGTAGCCGGTGCTGGTCGCGCCGTCGACGTAGGCGGTGATCACGTCGGTGATCATGTTCTGCACCTGCAGGTGCAGATCCTCCCCGTCCAGGACCCGGCGGCGCTCCTCGTAGATGACCTTGCGTTGCTGGTTCATCACCTCGTCGTACTTCAGCACGTTCTTGCGGATCTCGAAGTTCTGCTGCTCGACCTGCGTCTGCGCGCTCTTGATCGCCTTGGAGACGAAGTTGTGCTCGATCGGCACGTCGTCGGGCATGCGCAGGCGTGTCATCAGCATCTCGACGGTGCCGCCGCCCACCCGACGCATCAGGTCGTCGCCCAGCGACAGGTAGAAGCGGGACTCGCCCGGATCGCCCTGCCGGCCGGACCGGCCCCGGAGCTGGTTGTCGATGCGGCGGGACTCGTGGCGCTCGGTGCCCAGCACGTACAGACCGCCTGCGGCACGGACCTTCTCGGCCTCGGTCTCCGCGCGCTTCTTGGCCTCGGCCAGGGCGTCGGCCCACGCCGCCTCGTACTCCTCGGGCGTCTCGGTGGGGCTGAGCCCCTTCTCGCGCAGGTCGAAGTCCGCGGTGAAGTCGGAGTTTCCGCCGAGCACGATGTCGGTGCCGCGGCCGGCCATGTTGGTGGCCACGGTGACCGCGCCGGACCGACCGGCCTGCGCGATGATCGCCGCCTCCCGCGCGTGGTTCTTGGCGTTGAGCACCTCGTGCGGGACGCCCTGGCGCAGCAGCAGCCGCGAGAGCAGCTCGGACTTCTCCACCGACGCGGTGCCGACCAGGACCGGCTGGCCCTTCTCGTGACGCTGGGCGATGTCGGCGACGACGGCGTCGAACTTCGCGTCCTCGCTCTTGTAGATGACATCGGACTCGTCGGACCGCTGCGGATCCCGGTTGGTCGGGATGGGGACGACGCCGAGCTTGTAGATGGAGCTGAGCTCGGCCGCCTCGGTCTGCGCGGTACCGGTCATGCCGCAGAGCTTCTCGTAGAGGCGGAAGTAGTTCTGCAGGGTGATGGTGGCCAGGGTCTGATTCTCGGCCTTGATCTCCACCCCCTCCTTGGCCTCGATCGCCTGGTGCATGCCCTCGTTGTAGCGACGGCCGTGCAGCACGCGGCCGGTGAACTCGTCGACGATCAGCACCTCGCCGCTGACCACGATGTAGTCGCGGTCCTTCTTGTAGAGCTCCTTGGCCTTGAGGGCGTTGTTCAGGAAGCCCACGAGGGGGGTGTTGACCGACTCGTACAGGTTGTCGATGCCCAGTGCGCGCTCGACCTTGGCCACGCCGTCCTCGGTGACGCCGACGGTCCGCTTGGACTCGTCGACCTCGTAGTCGGTCTCCAGCTTGAGCCGCGGCACCAGCCGGGCGAACTCGGAGTACCACTTGGAGGACTGGTCGGACGGGCCGGAGATGATCAGCGGGGTCCGGGCCTCGTCGATGAGGATGGAGTCGACCTCGTCGACGATGGCGAACGCGTGACCGCGCTGCACCAGGTCGTTCTTCGACCAGGCCATGTTGTCGCGCAGGTAGTCGAAACCGAATTCGTTGTTGGTGCCGTAGGTGATGTCGGCCTGGTAGGCCTTGCGGCGCTCCTCCGGCGGCTGGTTGCCCAGGATGCAGCCGACCTCGAGCCCGAGGAAGCGGTGCACCCGGCCCATCCACTCGCTGTCCCGCTGGGCGAGGTAGTCGTTGGTGGTGACGACGTGGACGCCGTTGCCGTTCAGGGCGTTGAGGTAGACCGGCAGCGTCGAGACCAGGGTCTTGCCCTCACCGGTCTTCATCTCGGCGATGTTGCCGAGGTGCAGGGCCGCCCCGCCCATGAGCTGGACGTCGAAGTGCCGCTGGCCCAGGGTCCGCTTGGCGGCCTCCCGGACGACGGCGTACGCCTCGGGCAGCAGGTCGTCGGTCGTCTCGCCTTCGGCCAACCGGTCCCGGAACAGCTGCGTCTGACCGCGGAGCTCGTCGTCGCTCAGGTCGACGTAGTCGGCCTCGAGATCGTTGATGTGACCGGCGATGACACGCAGTCGTTTGACCGTCTTGCCTTCACCGGCCCGGAGCAGTCGTCCCAGCACCACGAGCGTCACCCTTGCCCAACAGCAGTTGTCCACCCCGCCGTGCTCGACGGGGTGTGCGCGAGCGCACTCGGGTGCACCCGGCAGCCGATCCACCGGTGGGTCGGCGCCCACCATGGTAGGCGTACCGGCATTTCCCCCGGGTACGGCCGCACGCAGGATAGGACGGCCCGGCACCGCGCGGCCATCGCTCCCGGGGGTCGCCGCACAACCCACACCCGACCCACATCCGCCGCCCCGGCGAGCGCGGGGCAGGAGAAGCGATCGGGCCGGCCGAACGACGGTCCGGCCGGCCCGACGGGTCGACGTGTGTGCGGCGGGCGGGTCAGCCCAGCCGGAGCAGCCCGTAGTCGAAGCCCTTGCGGCGATAGACCACGGAGCTCAGATGGGTGTCGGCGTCGTTGAAGAGGTAGAAGTCGTGCCCGACGAGCTCCATCTGGAACAGCGCCTGGTCGACCGTGATCGGATCGGCCGGGTGGTCCTTGATCCGGACGATCCGGCCCGGCCCGCCGTCGGCGCCGTAGCTGTGGGACAGCGCGTCCTCCTCGGCCAGCATCTCGTCCGGTTCCGCCTCGGCCGCGGGTGCCACCAGGGTGGCCACCGAACCGGTCGGCGCGACACCGTCGAGGACCAGGTCGGGGTCCACCGGGACGGCACCGAGCGGGGTCCGCTCGGTCAGCCGGTCGTGGCGGCGATCGTGGGCCCGCTTCAGCCGCGCCTCGAGCTTGGTGGTCGCGGCGTCGAGCGCGGCGTAGAAGGAATCTGCACTGGCCTCGGCGCGCACCGCCGGGCCCCGGCTGCCCAGGGTGATCTGGACGCGCTGGCAGGTCTTGGACTGACGCCTGTTGGTCTCGTGCGACAGCTCGACGTCCACCCGGATGATCTTCGGGTCGTACCGTTCGATGCGGGTCAGTTTCTCCTCGACGTGGGCCCGGAAATGCTCCGGAACCTCGACATGGCGTCCCTTGACGACGATCTCCACCTGTCCTCCAGTCCGTGCTGACGGGGGCCGGCGTCGCGTGACGTTCCGACGCCTGGCCCTGGGGCGGGGCACTGCGGCACACCGTGGGTGTGCCGCTCCGGTCGGGCCGGACGAGGTGTCCGGACCGGTCGGGCGTGCCCCCGAACGTACCCGCGAACCGATCGGACGGCGCATCCGGGGGTTCATCCGACGGTCACCCGCCAGACACCTCCAGGAGCCGTCAGCCGACCGGGTCGAACCGGTGATCATCCTGGTCGCGGTGGGTGACGTCAGCATGCCGAACGCAGATGTCGACCACCTGTCAGGGTCGCCGCAACAGGCTCGGAGCGGCCGCCACGCACAGCACGGCCGACACCGGCCGACCGTGGTCGGCGAGCACCCGACAGGCGGCCAGGACGGTCGCCCCGCTCGTCACCACGTCGTCCACCAGGACGACGACGGCGCCGGCCGGCGGCGCCGCCCGCGGGGCGTACCGCACCCGCCCGGCGAGGTTGCGGACCCGTTCCCGGGCCCCCAGGCCGACCGAGTCGACGGCGCCGGCCGCGGTGCTCAGGCACGGTGCCACCCCTGCGGCGAGCCCCTGACGGGCGAGGGTCCGCGCAGCGGACCGGGCCATCGCGGTGACCGGGTCCCCTCCGCGGGCGCGGGCGGCGGATCGGCGACTGGGCGCCGGGACGAGCCAGGGGTCGCGCAGGAGGACCCCGGCCCGGACGAGAACGGCCAACCCCTCCCCCAGCGGGACGCCCAGCCGGGCCGGCAGATCCCTCCGGCCCCGCTCCTTGCCGTGCAGGACCGCGGCCCGGGGCGCGCCGTGGTACCCGGCGAGTGCGTAGACCGGGGGCAGGGCGAGCCCGGCCGCGGCATCCAGGGCGGCATCGGGGAGGCGGACGGCCCGGACCGGACCGAGGGTGACCGCGCAGCGGGCGCACCACGGCTCAGGGGCGCCGCACCCGGGGCAGGTCCGCGGGAGCACCAGATCCAGGCCCGCCCCGCCGTGGGCACGGAGCGCGCCCACCCAGCGGGCCGGGGCGGACGCCCAGCGGGCCGGCCGGGAGGGCGGTGCGGGGATCATTCCGTCAGCATGGGCGGGCGAGCAGTGAACCGACGGTGCGTCGGCGGATCTGGGGACAACTCGGTCGCGGCCGCCGACGCCGCACCCGCTCGTCCCGGCTCGGGCGACCCGGGTCAGGACGGCGGGCTGGGCGCCACGTCCTCCGGCGCGGGACCGGCGTCGTCCACCACGGCGAGCAGGGCGAGCAGCGCCGACCCGTAGGCGTCGGCCGCCTCCGCCGCGGCGAAGTGTTCCGGGCCGTCCCCGCCGGGCAGCACCGCCGTCACCACCCAGGCGTCCCCGTCCCGCGTCAGCTGACGGAACGTGCCGGCGAGCAATCCGCGGAGCTGGTCCTCCCGGGGCAGCCAGAGCGCCTCGGACGCCTCGGCCGAGTCCAGGGCCCACTCCGTCGTGCCGTTGAAGCCCAGCACGGTGCCCTCGGGGCGGTGGTGCGCCTCGACGACCATGTCGCTGATGGTGAACACGTCGCCGTCGAAGGCCTGGTTGAGCAGGGTGAAGCGGTCCGCCGGGGTGGGGTGCCAGCGCAGGCCGGTGGCGCGCAACCGGGCCGCGAGATCGACCGAGATCATCCCGCCAGTCTGCCGGAGACGCCCGTCGGGTCGGGAGGTCCCGGCCCCGGGACGAATCGGCCCCGCCGGGCCCACCGACGACGGCCCCGCCGGCGGCACCGACACCGACGGCCGCTCAGCCCGGGTAGAAGGGCGACGACCCGTTCAGCGACGGCGCGGACGGCAGCGGGGTGACCCACTGCCCGTCGGTGGCCGATCCGGACAGCTGCCAGATCCGGTCGCCGAACCCGATGAGCGGGGGCTGACCGGCCGACACGGCCAGGGACTGCACGTCGTTGAAGATGCCGGTCGTGGTGAACCCGGTGAGGTCCCGCCCGTCGACGCCGACGCTGAACAGCGTGCGCCGACTGACCGGCGAGGTGGCGCCGGCGACGGTGAGCTCCCGGGACGAGGAGAAGGTGACGGCGCCGACGTCGATCAGGTCGGGACGGATCTGCACCAGATCGGTCACCGCGACCGTGGCCGGGCTCTGGGTCGCGCTGTCGTCCGGTTGCGGGCCGGCGGTCTCGGGTGTGTCGGTGGGCGTGGCGGACTGGACGGGGGCGATGACCCCGACCCAGAGTCGTTCCCCGGCCACGACCGCGACCCGCACCCCGTCGGGCGACAGAGCGAGTGCGGTGACCGCACCGATGCCGGCCAGCGCGGTCGAGTCCACCCGCACCCGGCTGGCCGTCCCGGCGGTCACCGCGGTGGCCACCCGGTACACCTCGGGCCGGGTGGCGCCGTTCTGCACGACCCACACCTCGTCGCCGGTCCGGCTGAACACCGGTGCGGTCAGGGTGTCGGCGCGCAGCGCGGCCTGGAGCGTGTCCGCGGTGGCCGGCCCGATGAGCAACTGCTGGCCACCCTGCGGGTCGGTGGCCACCGCGGCCTCCGCGCCGGTGGCCGCGGACAGGGCCGCGGCGGAGATCCGCACCCCGACCTGCGGCCACTCCAGGGTGGGGTCCTGCAGCCCGACGACGTCGCCCTCCGGGTCGACGTAGTACGGGTCGGACGCCACCTGGCCGGTCCCGGCGACCCGGTCCGGGTCGAAGGAGGACACGGTGGCGACCGTGTAGACGAGCTGGGTGGGATCCAGCGGTTCGCCGTCGACGGAGATCGCGATGCGCGGGCTGGTCGTGTAGAGCGTCCAGACGATCTGTGCGGCCAGCGCGCGCCGCAACGCGGGCGTGGACACGTCGACGCCGGTCAGGTCGACCCGTAGGACCCCGTCGGCGTCCGCGGTGACGTTGGACCGCAGGGCCGCCTCCGGGCCGAACTGGCTGACCGCCGCGCCGTCGAGGGCCGCGCTGGGGCCATCGAGCAGCAGATCCATCAACCGGTCGGCGCGGTTGATCTCGGTGCTGCTGACCACCAGGTACCGCGGGTCGGGGACGACCACGGTCCCGGAGGCGTCCAGGAAGTAGACGACCTTGCGCTGGTAGGCCCCGGCGAAGTCACCGGCCTGGATGAGCAACTGGGGCGGCGGGTTGGAGATGCGCCATTCTCCGTCGATCTGCTGGAGCGTCATGGTCCAGGTGTAGGGGTCGGTCTCGCCGGCGGGCGGCGGTGCGAAGGAGCGGTCCTCCCGCAGCAGACCCTGGCTGGGGCCGGTCACCGTGACCGAACCGGGGGCGGTCTCGTCGGAGTCCGTGCGGTACCCGTCGGCGAGCAGCAGCACCGGCGTGTCCGGGGACGGCCAACCGACCTGGGCCTGCGGTGTGAGGTACTGCCGGGCGGCGGCCAGGCTGGTCCCGGCGGCAGCGTCCCGGTCCGGCCGGGCGCTGGCGGTGATGAAGCCGCGGACGATCTGGTCGGGTTGCTGCCCGGGCTGCGGTGCCTGCGGGGCGGTCTGCTCGACCTGGTCGGTGACCTGCCGGACGTCCAGCGCCGCCCCGGCCGAAGGGATCGCCGAGCAGCCCGCGAGGGCGAGGGTGACCAGGCCGGCGGCCAGCAGAGCCCGCAGCCTCCGGGTGCGCGGTCGGGCGCGGTGGCTCATCACGCCCCCCGTCCCGGCCGCGGTCCGGCGGTGGTGACGTCGGAACCCGGGTACTCCCCCACGGCGGGCTGCACCGGATGGCTGCCGGTCTCCGACGCCGGTTCGGTCGGCCCGGTGAACACGGCGAAACCGGTGCTGTCCACGGTCTCCCAACGTCCGGTGACCAACTCGGCCAGCCGCGGGGCGGCGCTGTCGTGCGGACCGGACGGGTCCGACGGTGCGGGCTCGTCGTCCGTACCCGGCATCGAGAGCGGCAGCGGAGATTCCTCGATCTGGCCGGACCGCCGGCGCGGCAGGGTGAGCCGGAACCGGGCGCCCACGCCCGGGCTGCCGGAGGCCTGCAGCCAGCCGCCGTGCAGCTGGGCGTCCTCCAGCGAGATGGCCAGGCCGAGGCCGGTGCCCCCGGTGTGCCGCTGCCGGGACGGATCGGCGCGCCAGAAGCGGTTGAACACCAGGCCGGCCTGGCCGGGTCGCAACCCGACGCCGTGATCGGTGACGGTCACCGCGACGGCGTCGGCGTCGGCGGCCATGTCGATCTCCACCGTGCCGCCCTCCGCATGGTCGATGGCGTTGTTGACCAGGTTGCGCAGGATCCGGTCGACCCGCCGGGTGTCGATCTCCGCGACGACCGGGTCGAGCGGTAGGTCGAGCACGATCTGCACCCCGGCCCGGGCGGCGAGCCCGCGGGCACCGTCAACGCTGTCCCGCACGCAGGCCCGCATGTCGATCGCCTCGGCGTTCAGGTCGGCCATGCCCGCGTCGTGCCGGCTGATCTCGAGCAGATCGGCGAGCAGGATCTCGAACCGGTCGACCTCGGCCATCAGCAGCTCGGTCGACCGGGCCAGGTGCGGCGGGAAGTCC
This sequence comes from Nakamurella flavida, assembly GCF_030811475.1. NCBI lineage: Bacteria > Bacillati > Actinomycetota > Actinomycetes > Nakamurellales > Nakamurellaceae > Nakamurella > Nakamurella flavida. The sequence continues at coordinate 4,028,064 of NZ_JAUSQV010000001.1, read as the reverse complement.
TCCCGGCTGTCGTGGAGGAGGTCGGCGGCCATCCGCACCGTGGTCAGCGGGGTGCGCAGCTCGTGCGAGACGTCCGAGGTGAACTGGCGCTGCAGCTTGCCGAACTCCTCCAGCTGGCGGATCTGCGCCCGGATGGCCTCGGCCATGCCGTTGAACGACAGGGCCAGCGTGGTCATCTCGATCGGGCCCTTCACCGGCATGCGCTCCCCGAGATCGCCGGCCGCCAGCCGCCGGGCCACCGCGGCGGCCCGGCGGACCGGGCGGGCGACCTGGAAGGCGACCAGGGCGGCGATCGCGGTGAGCGCGAGGGCGGCCACGGCCCCACCCAGCAGCAGCGTGTTCTGCACGACGCCGACGGTCTTCTGCTCACCGGCCAGCAGGAAGATCAGGTAGACCTCGAACGAGTCCGTACGGGTGACCGCGGGGGTCCCGACGACCAGCGCGGGGATGGCCACGCCGTCGCGTTCCACCGTCGTGTACTGCCGGGCCAGGTACCCGGCCTGCACCCGGGAGCGGAGCTCGGCGGGCACGTCCCGGGTCGGGCCGACGGCGAGGTCGATCTCCGAACCCAGCCGGCTGGGGATGATGACGGGTTCGAAGACACCGGCGGTGGAGTTCTGCGCGCCGGTCTGGGTGGTGGGTCGACCGAGCTCCTGGACCGTGCGCTGCAGCTGGTCGCGCAGCGAGTTGGGGTCGGAATCGGCGCCGGCCAGCGAGTTCTCGGCGGTGGACCGGGCGTTGTCCAGCTCGGCCACGGCCGCGTCCACCTTGGACTGCAGCAGTCCGCGCATGATCTGCTGCTGCAGGATCACGCCCAGTCCGAGCATGACCAGCACCGAGCAGGTCAGCGTGACCACGATGACGCGGAGCAGCAGCGATCGGCTCCAGAAGGTCAGCGCGGCCCGCCACCGCGAGGCCAGATCCTCCACGCGGGTGGACCGGCCGACCGGCCGGGTGCCGCCGATCTCGGCGATGCGCGGGGTGGCGGGCCCGTCGGGTCCGCCGTCCGCGCCGTCCTCGGGCAGGTCCCCCGGTCGGCGCTCGTCCCGGTCGGCCCGGTCGGCCCCGTCGTCGAGGGAGGTGCTGGCGGCCCGGGCGGGGGGCGTTCCGGGACCGGCCCCGGTCACGACACCCCGGCGCGGTACCCCACGCCGCGGACGGTCACGACGACCTCGGGATGCTCCGGGTCGCGCTCGATCTTGGAACGCAGCCGCTGCACGTGCACATTGACCAGGCGGGTGTCGGCAGCGTGCCGGTATCCCCAGACCTGTTCGAGGAGGACCTCCCGGGTGAACACCTGGCGCGGCTTGCGGGCCAGGGCGACCAACAGGTCGAACTCCAGCGGGGTCAACGAGATGGCCTCGCCGGCCCGGGTGACCTGGTGCCCGGGGACGTCGATCTCCACGTCGGCCACGCGCAGTCGTTCCGCGGTGCCGACATCGGCGCGCCGCAGCCGGGCCCGGATGCGAGCCGTCAGCTCCTTGGGCTTGAACGGCTTCATGACGTAGTCGTCGGCGCCGGACTCCAGCCCGAGCACCACGTCCACGGTGTCCGTCTTGGCCGTCAACATGATGATCGGGATCCCGGACTCGGCCCGGATCTCCTTGCAGACGTCCAGACCCGAGGTCCCGGGCAGCATGAGGTCCAGCAGCACCAGATCGGGTTTCGTCTCGCGGAACGCCCCCAGCGCGTGCGAGCCGTCCCGGACCACGGCGGTGTCGAAACCCTCCCCGCGCAGCACGATCGTCAGCATCTCGGCCAGGGCAGGGTCGTCGTCGACCACCAGAACGCGAGCTCTCATGGCTCCATGGTGTCATCCCCGGGGTCCGGCACCGGCTGTTCCCGCAGCCAGGACACCGTCCGCGTCGTCGGACCTCCACCCTCTTTGTGCCCTCGACCCGCGTCCGGCACACCGGATCGGGGCGGGCGCGGCATGCAAACATGATCGCGTGAGCGCCCCTTTTGATCCCCAGGACCCCCGCCCCGGCGACCGGACACCACCCCCGGGCGGGCCGGCGGGTCAGCAGGGGTACCCGCAGCAGTTCCCCAGCTACCCGGCGCAGTACTCGGCGAGCCCGCAGTTCGGCTGGAACGGGGGCGTCTTCCACGGCGGCACCGCACCGCAGCCGGGTGTGATCCCGCTGCGGCCGCTGACGGTGGGAGAGGTGCTGTCGGGCGCTATCCGGGTGGTCCGCGGCAACGCCGGCCTGCTGCTCGCGGTGGCCTTCCTCGGTGCCGTCGTCGCGTCCCTGCTCCCGCTGCTCCTCGCCGCCCTGGCCGGACCGGTCAGCTACGTCATGGACGACGCCTGGATCCAGGAGTTCGCGACGGGGCGGCGCACCTCGTTCCCGGCCTCGTGGATCGTCTACACCCTGGCCGGTCTGGTGGTCGGGATCGTCGTCCAGACCGTGTTGTCGGCCGTGTCCACCTCCGTGGTGACCCGTGCGGTCATCGGTCGCCCGTCGACGGGCATCATCGCCGAGCGGCTGCGCGGTCGATGGGTGGTGCTCGTCGGGGTGAGCGCCGTCGTCTCGCTCTCCGTCGCGGTGGGCGCGCTGTTCCTCGTCGTTCCCGGCGTGCTCATCTACCTGGCCTGGATCGTCGCCGTCCCGGTCGCGGTGATGGAGCGGACCGGAGTCGGGACCGCCCTGCGGCGGTCGGCCGAGCTGACCCGCGGCCACCGCGGGCGCATCTTCGGCACGATGATGGCCGTCATCGGGATCGCCTTCGCCGGCACCCTGGCCGTCAGCCTCGTCGCCGTGCCGATCATGGGCAGTGCCGGCAGCACGTCGTCCTTCGTCTTCATGCAGATCCTCACCGTGATCGCCAGTGGTCTGATCGGGGCCTGGTCGGCGTCGGTGGTCGCGCTCATCTACGTGGACCTGCGCATCCGCAAGGAGAACCTCGGTCCCTCCCTGGCCTCGGCCGCTGCACAGAACCCGCCGCCGCCGGCGAAGACGGGCTGACCCGGCGCCGCCCGCCCGGGCTCAGTCCGGAACGGCGACCGTCCCGTCGGGCCCGGGTTCCAGCACGGTCCACGGCGACAGATAGGACGTCGCGGCAAGGTGGCGGTACATCCGTCCGGTGCGCTCCTGCAGGGCCGCGTCCCGTTCGAACTGGTCCAGTGCGCGGTCCTCGGAGGTCGCGGCGCGGGCGCGGGCCCGGTCGGCGGCGACCGATGTGGGAGTGGCCAGCAGCAGCTGACGGTCCGGCACCGGGCAGTCGAACCGGTCGATCTCCAGCTCCCGGACCCAGACCGGGAAGTCCCGCAGCACGGCCGCGTCGTCCGGGGCACCGAGCCGGGCCGAGCCGTAGGCGGCGTTGGACGAGACGTACCGGTCGAGCAGGACGACGTCGTTCTCGGCCAGCAGACGACGGATCTCCCCCGCCGCGGCCCGTCGGTCGAGGGCGAAGAGCACTGCGGCACCGTGCACGGATTCGCTGAGGTCGCCGAGCCGCCCGTAGAGCGCATCGCGGACGAGGTCGGCGTGCACGTCGGCGCCGTACCGCGGGAAGGCCAGGCTCGTCGCCCGCCTCCCCTGCTGCGTCCAGTGCGTGATCATCCGCCGGGTCAGCGTCTGCTTCCCCGATCCGTCCAGACCTTCCAGAACCACCAGCTCAGCCACGGCGAGCACCCTACGGGGAGCACCGGCGGACCCGGCCCGACCGCAGGTGCGGCCCCTCCCGCGCAGTGCCCGGTGGTCCGTGTCACAGTGTCGCCATGACGCAGTCGCCCCGTGATCGTTCCGCCGTCGACGACGACTTCCTCGGACCCGATCGGGGTGGCCGCACCTTCTTCGGACAGCCGCGTCAGCTGGCCACCCTCTTCTCGGTCGAGATGTGGGAGAGGTTCTCCTTCTACGGCCTGCAGGGCATCCTGCTGCTCTACCTGTACTACTCGGTCGCCGAGGGCGGGCTGGGTCTGTCCCAGGACGTGGCCACCGGCATCGTCGGCGCCTACGGCGGGATGGTCTACCTGTCCACGGTGTTGGGCGCGTGGCTGGCCGACCGGGTGATGGGCCGGGAGCGGGTGCTGTTCTCCAGCGCCGCCCTGGTGATGTCCGGACATATCGCCCTGTCGATCCTGCCCGGGCTGGCCGGCGTGGGTGTCGGGCTGATCTGCATCTCGATCGGCAGCGGCGGCGTCAAGGCCAGTGCCACCTCGCTGGTCGGTTCGCTCTACCGCGAGGAGGATCCGCGCCGCGACGCCGGCTTTTCCGTCTACTACTTCGGCATCAACTTCGGCGCCTTCCTCGGCCCACTGCTGACGGCCTTCCTGCAGACCCGCTACGGGTTCCACATCGGGTTCGCGGCCGCCGCGGTCGGCATGGCCATCGGGCTCGGCATCTACGCCGCCGGGCGCAAGAAGCTGCCCGAGACCGGCAACGTGGTGGCCAACCCGCTGCCGACGGGAAGCTTGAACCGGGTGCTGCTGATCGCCGCCGTGCCCGTGCTCGTCGTCCTGATGCTCATCGTCACCGGGGTCATCCCGCTGGCCCGGCTGGACGACCTCGTCGTGATCGTGGTGGTCATCGCCAGCATCGGTTACTTCGCGCTGCTGCTCACCAGCAAGGAGGTGACCGCGGTGGAGCGGCGCCGGGTGCTCGCCTTCATCCCGCTGTTCCTGGCCAGCGTGGTGTTCTGGTCGCTCTACCAGCAGCAGTTCACCGTGGTGACGATCTACGCCGACCAGCAGCTCGACCGCAACCTGTTCGGCTGGGACTTCCCCGTCGGCTGGGTGCAGTCCATCAACCCCATCTTCATCCTGATCCTGTCCGGGGTGTTCGCGGCGATCTGGACGAAACTCGGTGACCGGCAGCCGTCCACACCGATCAAGTTCGCGGTGGGCGTCGCCGTCATGGGCCTGGCGTTCCTGCTCTTCATCCCGATGGCCAGCGACGTCCCCAACAGTGCGCCGATCCTCGGCCTCATCGGTGTCCTGTTCACCTTCACCGTGGCCGAGCTGTTCCTGTCCCCGGTGAGCCTGTCGCTCGCCACCAAGCTGGCCCCGGCGAAGTTCCAGACCCAGATGGTCGCGCTGCTGTTCCTGTCGATCTCCCTCGGCACGACGATGGCCGGGGTGCTGGCCGGCAGCTACTCCGTGCAGGGCCAGGTGCCGTACTTCCTCACCCTGGGCCTGATCGCCCTGGCCGCCGCGGTGGTCCTGGCGCTGATCACCCCGATGATCCGCAAGCAGATGGGCGGGGTGCGCTGACCGACTCCCCCGCCGCGGATCGGGTGCCGAGCCGGGTGATTGGATGAGCCCATGACCCAGTCCTCATCGTCCAAGCCCACCGTCGAGCACCCGGACGGCCCGGCCCCCAGCGAGCTGCAGATCACCGACCTGACCGTCGGCGACGGTGCCGAGGCCGTCCCCGGGGCCACCGTCGAGGTGCACTACGTCGGCGTCGAGTTCGACTCCGGTGACGAGTTCGACTCTTCCTGGAACCGCGGCGAGTCCATCGAGTTCCCGCTGCGCGGCCTGATCCAGGGCTGGCAGGACGGCATCCCCGGCATGAAGGTCGGCGGCCGCCGCCAGCTGACCATCCCGCCGCACCTGGCGTACGGCCAGGCCGGAGGCGGGCACCGGCTGTCCGGCAAGACCCTCATCTTCATCATCGACCTGCTCGCGGTGCGCTGACCCCGCTGCACCTGGACGCAGAACGGGCCCCGCGAAGATCCGCGGGGCCCGTTCTGCATTCCGGACGACAGGTCGTGCCGGACCGTCAGTACCGGTAGTGCTCCGGCTTGAACGGGCCTTCGACGTCCACCCCGATGTACTCGGCCTGGTCCTTGGTGAGCTGGGTCAGCTCGCCGCCGAGGGCCTCGACGTGGATACGGGCGACCTTCTCGTCGAGGGACTTCGGGAGGCGGTAGACCTCCTTGTCCCAGCTGTCGGGCTTGGTGAAGAGCTCGATCTGGGCGATGACCTGGTTGGAGAAGGACGCGCTCATCACGAACGACGGGTGCCCGGTGGCGTTGCCCAGGTTCAGCAGCCGACCCTCGGACAGCACGATGACGGTGTGGCCGTCCGGGAAGCGCCACTCGTCGACCTGCGGCTTGATCTCGATGCGGGACGCACCGGAGCGGGCCAGCCCGGCCATGTCGATCTCGTTGTCGAAGTGGCCGATGTTGCCGAGGATCGCCTGGTGCTTCATCCGGCGCATGTGGTCGACGCCGATGATGTCCTTGTTGCCCGTGGTCGTGATGATCAGGTCGGCGCGCTCGACGGCGGACTCGACGGTTGCGACCTCGTAACCGTCCATCAGCGCCTGCAGCGCACAGATCGGGTCGGCCTCGGCGATGATCACCCGGGCGCCCTGGCCCTGCAGCGACTCCGAGGCGCCCTTGCCGACATCGCCGTAGCCGGCGACGAGTGCGACCTTGCCGCCGATGAGCACGTCCACGGCGCGGTTGATGCCGTCGACCAGGGAGTGGCGGATGCCGTACTTGTTGTCGAACTTGCTCTTGGTCACCGAGTCGTTGACGTTGATGGCCGGGAAGAGCAGCTCGCCCGCGGCGGCCAGCTGGTAGAGCCGGTTGACGCCGGTGGTGGTCTCCTCGGTGACGCCGATGATGGACGGCGAGGTCGTCGTCCAGTACTGCGGGTCGTCGGACAGCGAGGCGCGCAGCAGGTCCAGGATGACCGAGTACTCCTCGGTGTAGTCCGCGTCCTCCTCGGACAGCGCGGGCACGACGCCGGCCTTCTCGTACTGCACGCCCTTGTGGATGAGCAGGGTCGCGTCGCCGCCGTCGTCCAGCAGCATGTTCGGGCCCTGGACGCTGCCGTCGGCGGCGTTCGGCCAGCGCAGCATGCGGTCGGTGCACCACCAGTACTCCGGCAGGGTCTCGCCCTTCCAGGCGAAGACCGGCACACCGGTGGGGTTCTCCGGGGTGCCGTTGCGGCCGATGACGACCGCGGCGGCGGCGTGGTCCTGGGTGGAGAAGATGTTGCAGGACGCCCAGCGCACGTCGGCGCCGAGGTCGACCAGGGTCTCGATGAGCACGGCGGTCTGCACCGTCATGTGCAGGGAGCCGGAGATGCGGGCGCCGGCCAGCGGGCGGACCTCGCTGTACTCGCGGCGCAGGGCCATCATCCCGGGCATCTCGTGCTCGGCCAGGCTGATCTCCTTGCGGCCGAAATCGGCCAGGGAGAGATCGGCGACCTTGAAGTCGAGATCGCCGATGCGGTCGATCTGCAGGTGATCGGTGGTGGTGGCAGTGGTCAAGACGGGTACTCCTCGGTGGTCGTCGGCACCGCGCGAGACGGCGCGCTGGGCCGGACTCGGGCTGTGGCCCTGCACCGGACGCCCCGGGTGTCTCAGAGACACAGGGCGTGCATGTCGGGGCTGATTCTACCGTGCGGACGCCACCGGGGACCTGTGGCCTGCCGGACAGGCCGGTGCCGGATCCCCGCGGTCAGTCCTCCTCGGGGAGCACCTTGTCGCGGGTCGCCCGGAATCCGTACAGCGCCCCGGCCACCAGCCCGATGCTCGCCATGGCCGCCGGGTTCCAGATCCAGATGCCGGCGGCCACCCCGACGAACGCGCCGATGACGGCCCACAGGGCGACGGCCAGGGCCCGGTCGCGGGGGGAGCTGGGCCGGGGGGTGCTCATGCGGCACACCCTAGCCAGCCCGCCCCGGCCGGGCCCGGTCGGTCGTGCGGTGGTGCAGGGTCAGTGGGCTCCGTGCCGGGCACCCTTCGGCTCGCGCGCGGCCGGCGAGACCATCCCGGCCACGGCGACGAGCACCAGGACGAGCAGGAGGCCGTGCAGCAGGCCGAAGTGCTCGCCGAGGAAGCCGATGCTGGGCGGGCCGACGAGGAAGGCGAAGTAGCCGATGGTGGCCACGGCGCTCACCCGACCGGCCGCGGTGGCGGGATCGTCGGCCGCGGCGGACATGCCGACCGGGAAGCCGAGCGCGGAACCCAGACCCCACAGGACGACACCGATGCCGGCGATGACCGGGTTCGGCCCGAAGATCACCAGGCACAGGCCGACCGCGGCGGACACCGCCGACACCCGGAGCACGGGGACGCGACCGAAGCGGTCGAGCAGGAACACCCCGGCCACCCGGCCCACTGTCATCGCGGTGACGAACAGGCCGAACACGAAGGCGCCGGTGGCGTTGGTGACGTCGTGCCCGTCGACCATGGCCAGGGTCAGCCAGTCGTTGGCGCTGCCCTCGGCGAAGGCCATGCCCAGCACGATCAGCCCGATGAGTACGGTGCGCCGGTCCCGCCAGATGGCCAGGCGGGCCCGCCACCCGTGCGGCACGGCGGCACTCTCCGGGCTGTCGGCCGGGGGCAGATCAGGATGCGGCTGCAGGTACCGCACCGAGATCAGGATGGTGACGACCATGGCCACGCCGATCACCGTCAGGTGGACGGAGACCGGCACGTCGGCCAGTTCGGCGAGGGCACCGAGACCCGCGCCGGCCATGGTGCCGAGGCTGAACGCGGCGTGGAAGAGCGGCATGACCGTCCGACCCAACGCCCGCTCGTTCGCCGCGCCGTCCACGTTCATGCTCACGTCGGTCATGCCCATGCCCGCGCCGAGGAGGGCCAGACCGAGGACCACGGGCAGCGGGCTCTGCAGGGTGCTGGCTCCGACGCCGGTGATCACGATGCCGAGGGCGCCGACGGTGATCGCCCCCGTCATGGTCCGGCCCGGCCCGAAGCGGGTGAGCGCCGGCGTCGACAGGGTGAGACCGACGATGGAGCCGACGGCCAGCGCGAAGACGATCCACCCCATCTGCGCGGTGCTCGCGCCGAGCATGTCGCGGATGACAGGAGTGCGGGACACCCAGCTGGACAGCGCGACCCCGGAGATCGCGAAGATCACGAACAGGGCGTTGCGCCAGGCGCTGAGCTGCCGTCGGGTGAGCGGCGTGGGCGTCCCGGCCCCGGGGGCCGACCCGACCGCGCCGGGGGCGGGTGGTGCGCCGCTCCCGGTCGCCGGTGCGTCCTGGGTCATCGCAGTCCTCGCTTCGTGCTGGTGGTGATCGTGCACGCGGCCCCGGTGGGGGCGGGTGGCGATCGGCCGGCCGGGTGGGCCGCTGGACATCCGGGGTCGAATCGATACGATCGAAACGATTCGACCACGCTAACCAGCGGAGTCCCGGGCGGTCAAGCCACCCGACCGCTCCGGTGGGAGCCGGTCGTCCAGGTCAGGAGGCAGCGATGACGGACAGCGGCACGACGGCTGCCCGACCCCCGACCCTGGCCGCGGTGGCCGCCCGGGCAGGGGTCTCGGTGTCCACCGCGTCGCTGGCCTTCAGCGGCGCGGGCCCGGTGGCCGAGTCGACCCGGGAGCGGGTACGGGCCGCGGCGGCGGAGCTCGACTACGCCGGGCCGGATCCCCGGGGCCGGTCGCTGCGGTCCGGGCGCTCCGGCATCGTCGGGGTGGTGCTGCAGGAACGGGTCCTCGAGGCGTTCCGCGATCCGATCAACATCGCCGTGCTGGACGGCATCGCCCAGGAGGTCTCCCCGCAGGGCCGCGCCCTGCTGCTGCTGGCCGACATGGGCGAGAGCGCGCACGCCGTGCAGACGACGGTGATGGACGCGATCGTGCTGGTGGCGTGCAGCCCCGCGATCGCCCGGACGATCGAGCAGGCCCGACGCCGCGACGTGCCGATCGTCGCCATCGGCGGACCGGTGGTGCCCGGCGTGCTCTCGGTGTCGATCGACGACCGCGCCGCGACCGCCCAGTTGGCCCGTCACCTGGCCGATCTCGGCCATCGGGATGTGTCCATGGTGACCCTGCCGCTGGATCTGGATCGCACCCGCGGACCGCTCACCGCGGAGCGCATCGCCGCCAGCACGACCATGGTCGCCGACGAACGGATCCTCGGCGTTCGCGACGTGTTCCCCGCCGCGGGCGGGGTGGTCGCCGCGGGCAGCTACGTGGACGAGGGCGTTCTCGCCGGCCACGCCCTGCTGGCCGATCCCGCCCACCGGCCCACGGCGGTGGTGGCGCAGAGCGATCTGCTGGCCGCCGGGGTCATCCGGGCCGCCCAGGAGTGCGGACTGCGGGTGCCGGAGGATCTGTCCGTGGTCGGCTTCGACGGGGTGCGCGTCGACGACGCCGTCCCGCACGACCTGACGACGATGGTGCAGCCCGCGGCCGAGGAGGGCCGGGCCGCCGGGCGCGCCGTACTGGCCCTGCTGGACGGCCCGGAGGCCGCGGACGGTGCGGCGCCGGAGGGCGTGGCCTTCACCTGCACGTTCCACCGCGGGGCGACGACCGCTCCCCCGCGGGCGACCACCTAACTGCCGACGGCGAGCACGGCCCGCTTGACCTGCGCGACCGCGGTGGGCGGACCGGCCATGTGATAGCGGTGGCCGTTGTGGTGGAAGACGTCGACGACCCCGCCCGCGGCGGTGATCAGCGCGGCCCCGGGCAGCCAGTCCCAGCTCAAGGTGTCCAGGTGGAACCAGACCCCGAGCCGGCCGGCGGACACCGCGGCCAGCTCGATCGAGCCGGACCCGATGATCCGGACGGAGGCGGCCCCTCCGATGGCCGCCAGGATGGGCTCACGCACCGCGTCCTCGGCCAGTCGGGCCGGGTGCAGGTAGGTCGCGATGGAGATGGTGGCCAGCTCGGCGTCCTGCACCGGCGGCACCGGGACCCCGTTCAAGGTGGTCGGGTGGCCGGGTCCGCCGACCCACAGTTCGCCGGTGGTCTGCTGGTAGACCGCGCCGAGCAGGAGCTCGTCCCCGTCGACCAGGCCCAGCGCGGAACACCAGGCGGGCAGGCCGGAGACGAAGTTGTAGGTGCCGTCGACCGGATCGATGATCCAGGTGCGCCGGCCGGGCGCGGCCGCGCCCTCCTCGCCGACGACACCGTCGTCCGGGCGGACCCGGGCCAGCTCGTCGACGATCCACTGCTCGGCCGCCTTGTCGGCGTCGGAGACGACGTCGCTGATGCTGGTCTTCTCGTCGACGGTCAGCCCGGCCCGGAGCATCCGGGCGGCCATCTCCCCGGCTCCGGTGACGAGGTCACCGGCGAGCTGGGCGTCGGTACGGGTGTCGGGATCGGACGGGGACGGGGACTTCTCGGCTCCGGTCACAGACCCCACCGTATCGACGGGGGGTGCTCCGTCCGCGCCCGGGGGCGACCGGTGCGCTTCACCGCCGCCCCATAGACCACCGAGCAGATTGTCGGTCGGGGGTGGGGCGATGCGGAGGCTGGGCGTCGGGTTCCTCGGGGTGACGCACCCGCACGCGTCCGCGCGGCTGCGGGCGCTGCGTCGGATGGGCGGGGTCCGGCTCATGGGTGTGGCCGAGGACGACCCGGTGGTCACCTCCTTCGCCGCCACCTTCGGGCTCCGCGTCCGCCGGCGGGCCGACCTGCTCGACGATCCCGAGGTGGACGCGGTCCTGGTGCACAGCACCTCGCGGGAGATGGTCGATCACGCCGTGGCCGCCCTCGAGGCCGGCAAGGCGGTCCTGGTGGAGAAACCGGGCGGACGGGACGAGGCGGACCTGCACCGGTTGGTCCGAGCCACGGAACGGACCGGGGGTGTCTGCCAGATCGGCTACACCTTCGGCTTCAGCGACACCGTCGCGCTGACGGGAACGGTGCTGCGGCGGGGCCTGCTCGGCTCGGTGCACCAGGTCCGCGTGCACGGCGGCAGCAGCCTCGGCGAAGCAGGCACCGACCACCTGAATCGACCCGGCGATCTCGGGGGCGCGTTCTTCGTCATCGGCTGCCATCAGGTGGACCTGGTGGTGCGTCAGTTCGGGATGCCCGCAGCGGTCAACGCCGTCGTCGTCAGGCTCCCGGCCTCGATCCCCGGTGCGCACCGGGAGGACGTCGCCGCGGCGGTGTTCCACTACCCCGACCGGGTGGTGACGCTGGACTTCTCGGCCTGGGACCCGTTGCCCTGGTTCGAGTCCTGGGAGATGTCGGTGTACGGGACGGACGGGGTGCTGCACTCCGGGCTGCTGCCGCACCGGTCGCGGTTGTACCTGTCCCGACCGGGTGGTGGCCTGCCGGCCGGGTGGTCGTCCTGGCGTGATCCCGAGCCTCAGCCGTGGTCCGGCGGCCGGACTCCGTACTCCCCGGAGATGCCCGAGATCGCGCATTCCGCGCTGTTCGATCGAGAGTGCGCGGCGTTCGTGGCCGCGGCCCGAGGTCTCCGCCCGACCGCGGCCTCGGCCCGACACGGACTGGATGTGGTGCGGTGCCTCGCCGCCGGTTACCGGTCCGCGGCACAGGGTGGCGCTCCGGTACACCTGCGGCCGGAACAGCACCTGGGTGCCCACCCGGTCGACGCGGTCAGCAGCAGCCGGGCGGCGACGGCCTGATCGATCCGTGGTCCCGCCGTCGCACCCCGTCGGCCAACAACTCGGCCAGGTGGCGGGTGGGGCGCCCGGCGAGCTGCTCGGCCTGGGTGCGGCAGGAGAATCCGTCGGCGACGAACGGGACGTCCGGGTGGTCCCGCAACGCGGGCAGCAGCCCGTTCTCGGCCACCGCCACCGAGACGTCGTAGTGGCCGCGTTCCATCCCGAAGTTGCCGGCCAGCCCGCAGCAACCGGCGATCTCGGTGCTGTGCACCCCACCCCGCTCCAGCAAGGACCGGTCGGCGTCGAAACCGAGGACGGCGTGCTGATGGCAGTGCGGTTGCACCACCACCTCTCCCCCGCCCAGATCCGGGACCTTCCAATCCGGCGCGGCCTGGGTCAGCACCTCGGCCAGGGTCCGGGTGGCGGCGGCGACGCGGGCGGCGCGGGGGTCCTCGGCCAGCAGCTCGGTCAGATCCGACCGCAGCACCGCCGTGCAGGACGGTTCCAGCCCGACGATCAGGCCGCCCGCGTCGACGTGGTCGATGACGGTGTCCACGCTGTGGCGCAGACGTTTCCGGGCCGCGGGGAGCTGCCCGGTGGTGATCCAGGTGAGCCCGCAGCAGACCGGACGGGCGGGGATGGTGACGGTGAACCCGGCGTCCCGCAGGACCTCCAGCGCCGCCCGGCCGACCTGCGGGGTGAACGCGTCGGTGAAGGAGTCGGTCCACAGCAGGACAGGCGGTCGGTCCTGCTGCGCCGACTGCTGCCAGGAGGTGGAGCGCCACCATCGCCGGAGGCTCTCCGGGGCGAGCACCGGTGCGCTGCGGCGGGTGTCGACACCGGCAGCGCGGAAACCCCAGGACCGCAGGGCCGGTCGGGCGGCGAGCGCGTTGATCACCGGCGCCAGCCGCAGCCGGTCGACCACCCGCGTCCACCGCGGCAGCCATCCCAGCGCGTAGTGCGCCACCGGCCGCAGACGCCGGTGGTACCGGCGGAAGAGCACCTCGGCCTTGTAGGTGGCCATGTCCACCCCGGCCGGGCAGTCGGACGCACACGCCTTACAGGACAGGCACAGGTCGAGGGACTCGGCGACCTCGGCCGACCGGGCGCCGTCGCGGACCAGGGTGCCGTTCACCATCTCCTGCAGCACCCGGGCTCGGCCCCGGGTGGAGTCCTTCTCGTCCTTCGTGGCCAAGTACGACGGGCACATGAACCCGCCCGCGGCCGAGGTGTCGGCACGGCACTTTCCCACCCCGACGCACCGATGCACCGCGGTGCTCAGGTCGCCGTCGTCGCTCAGCAGGGAGAAGCCGAGCGCGGGACTGGGTCGGGCGCCGACGAGCCGGAGGTCGTCGTCCAGTGGTGCGGGCCGCACCACGATGCCCGGGTTGAGGATGTCCAGCGGGTCGTACAGCGCCTTCACGTCGGCGAACAGGGCCCGGGCGGCCGGGGAGTACATGTGCGGCAGCAGCTCTCCCCGGGCCCGACCGTCACCGTGCTCCCCCGACATCGACCCGCCGTACCGGGCGACGAGCACGGCGGCGTCGACCAGGAAGGCCCGGAAGCGGTGGGACGCAGAACCGATGGGCAGATCCAGGCGGGCGTGCACGCAGCCGTCGCCGAAGTGCCCGTAGGTCAACCCGTCCACCCCGTGGTCGGCCATCAGCGCGGCGAAGTCCCGCAGGTACGCCCCGAGCGACGCCGGCGGCACCGCGGCGTCCTCCCAGCCCGGCCAGGCGGGGCGGCCGTCCGGGGTGCGCCCGGCCAGCCCGACGCCGTCCTCCCGGATCCGCCACAGCGCCCGCGTCTCCGGACCGGTGGGGACGACCCGGGACGCGCCCGTGCCGCCCCCGGCGACGATCCGACGAGCGGCGTCGGCGGCCTGGGCCGTGGTCTCCCCACCGACCTCGACGAACAGCCAGCCTCGGCCCGCGGGCAGCTCGGGGACCGTGCCATGGTGGCGACGCACCACGTCGACCAGCCGCGCGTCCATGCCCTCGATCGCCAACGGACCCTGCGCGAGCAGTGCGGGCACCGCGTCGGCGGCGGAGGGCATGTCCGGGTAGCCCAGGACGACCAGGGCGGTGACGGCCGGGACGGGGACGAGGTCGACCTCGGCCTGCAGCACGATGCCGCAGGTGCCCTCGGTGCCGACGAACGCCCGGGCCGCATCGCGCCCGTTCTCCGGGAGCAGGTGCTCGAGCGAGTAGCCGGACACCTGGCGACCGAACCGGCCGAACTCGGTGCGCACCACCGCGAGATGCGCACCGATCAACGCATCGAGCCCGGCGGGGCCGGACCCGGGAGCCAGGTGCAGGCGGCGGCCCCGGCCGTCGAGGACGTCCAGGGACCGGACGTTGTCGGCGGTGCGACCCCAGGCCACCGCGTGCGGGCCGCAGGCGTTGTTGCCGATCATCCCGCCGAGGGTGCACCGGGCGTGGGTGGACGGGTCGGGCCCGAAGCGCAGACCGTGCACACCCGCCGCGCGCTGCACATCGGCGAGCACGACCCCCGGCTGCACGCGGGCGGTGCGGGCGACCGGGTCGATGTCCTCGATGCGGTGCAGGTGACGCGAGAGATCCAGCACCACGCCGGGTCCGACGGCGTTGCCGGCGACCGAGGTGCCGCCGCCGCGGGCGGTCACCGGGAGCCCGTGGGCACCGGCCACCTCCAGCACCGCGACCACGTCGTCCGCATCGGCCGGGAAGACGACCGCCGTCGGCACGACCCGGTAGTTGGACGCGTCGGAGGAGTACTCGGCCAACCGGCGGGGGGCGGTGTCGAGGCGGGGGCCGAGGGCTCGACGCAGCTCGACCAGCGCCGGCTCCGGGTCACCGCGCCGGTCGGGCGCACGGGAGGACACCAGGTCGGTCATGGCCCTCCCCCGCTCGGTGACCCGACGGTACCGGCGCCCACCGACGACGGGCGGCAGATCCCGGCCCGGGTCACCGCCGGTACATCAGGTCCCCCCACCGCACATCCAGCATGGCCAGGACGAGGGCCTGGCCGTCCGGCGCGCACAGCTCCACCAGATGTCCCCGGCCGGCATCGGCATCACGCAGCAAGGGCGGGCCGGCCGCGACCATCCGTGCCCGGTCCCGGGCGTCGAACCAGTCCAGCGGCGAGCACGGCCCGTGCCCGAGCCCGCCGCAGTAGTCCCAGGCGACAAGGGCTCCCGCCGCGACCAGGGCGAGCGCGCGGTCGGGGTCGATCTCCTCCTCCTCGATCGCGAAGTAGGCACGCCCGTCGGGGCCCCGGAGGAGCGGAACCGGTACCACGACGGCCGCCGGGGCCTCGCGGACCTGCCGGACGATCTCGGCGAACGTCGCACCCCGGGGTCGCCTGGCCATCCCCGGAGTCTGCGGATGCCCGCCACCGGATGGCCAGCGATTTTCAGCCGATGACGGCGCGCAGCCCGTCGATCTGGCGGCGGGCGGCGTCACGCAGTGCGCTGACACCCGGGCCCGCCCCGAGCACCTCGCGGCTGGTGGTGGGCAGCACGGCGGACAGGTCGTCCCCGAAGACCACGCGCAGATCGTCCACGGTGGCCCCCTGGGCCCCCAGGCCCGGGGCCAGCAGGGGGCCGTTGACCGCGGTCAGGTCCACCCCGGTGCGCCCGACCGTCGCGCCGACGACCAGTCCCACCGAACCGAGCGGCGCGGCCCCGGCGTTGACCGCGGCGGCCTCGTCGGCGATCACCTGGGCGACCCGGCGGTCGTCGGCGGCCCGGGCATGCTGCACCGCGGCGCCCTCCGGGTTGGAGGTCAGCGCCAGGACGAACACCCCGCGGCCGGTGGCCAGCGCGAGGTCGACCGCCGGACGCAGCGAGCCGAAGCCGAGGAACGGGGACACGGTGACCGCGTCCCCGGCCAGCGGCGAGCCGTCCCCCAGATACGCGTCGGCGTAGGCGGCCATCGTCGAGCCGATGTCACCCCGCTTGGCGTCGACCAGCACCAGCGCGCCGGCCTGCTGCGCGTCGGCGATGACCCGTTCGAGCACGGCCACCCCGCGCGAGCCGAAGCGCTCGAAGAACGCCGACTGCGGCTTGAGGACGGCCACGGTGTCGGCCAACGCCTCGACGGCGGTGCGGGCGAACGACTCCAGCCCGGCGACGGTGTCGTCCAGGCCCCACGCGCCCAGCAGTGCGGCGTGCGGGTCGATCCCGACGCACAGCGGCCCACGGGCCGCCGTCGCCGCAGCCAGCCGGGCTCCGAACGCGTCCTGCCCCATCAGTTCTCCCCTGCGTCGCGGGCCGCGACGGCCCGGTTGATGTCCCGAACCAGGCCCGGCCCGCCGAAGATGAACCCCGTGTAGAGCTGCAGCAGGCTGGCGCCCGCGTCGAGCATGGCCAGGGCGGCATCCACGTCACTGATCCCGCCGACCCCGATGACCGGCAGATCGCTGTGGCTGGTCACGAAGCGCACCACGCCCAGAGCCCGCCGGCGCAGCGGCCGACCGGAGAGCCCGCCGACCTCGGCGGCCATCCCCAGCTCGGTGGTGGACACCCCGGACCGGTCGAGCGTGGTGTTGGTGGCGATGACCCCGGCGACGCCGCGGTCCTGGCACACCTCGAGCACCTCGGCCACCGCGTGGTCGGTCAGGTCGGGGGCGATCTTGACCAGCACCGGCACCGGGCGGCCGTCCGGCCGGGAGGGAGCCAGCGCGGCGGCCTCCGCGGTCATCGCGCCGAGCAGCTCGTCCAGCGGGGCCCGGTCCTGCAGGGAGCGCAGCCCGGGGGTGTTGGGCGAGGAGACGTTGATGGCCAGGTAGTCGGCGTACGGGTGGACCAGCCGCAGCGAGGTCAGGTAGTCCTCGACGGCCTCGGCCACCGGGGTGATCTTGGACTTGCCGAGGGACACCCCGATGGGCACGCCGACCGGACCCGCCGCGGCCAACGTGGTGGCCAGGGCCGCCGCACCCTCGTTGTTGAACCCCATCCGGTTCACGATGGCCTCGGAGGTCCGCAGCCGGAACAGCCGGGGCTGCGGGTTGCCGTGCTGGGCGTGCGCGGTGACCGTGCCGACCTCGACGAACCCGAACCCCAGGGCGGGCCAGGCCTGGACGGCCACGGCGTTCTTGTCCATCCCGGCGGCCAGCCCGACCGGGGACGGGAAATCCAGCCCGAACACCCGGCGCGGGGCGGGGGTGTCCAGCAGCCGCGCCAGCGTCCGCCGGGCCGGCGCGACCCGGCCGATCCGGGCGAGCGCCGCCATCGTCAGGTGGTGCGCCCGCTCCGGATCACCCCCGCCGAGGCGGAACAGCACGGCGCGGCTCAACGCCCGGTAGAGCATCTGCTCGCTCATCCGCGGCTGCTCAGGCGCCGGCCAGCGCACGGCTGGCCCGCAGGCGCTCCTGCAGGATCTGCAGCGGCGCCACCCCCACGTCGGACCGGATGACCGCCTCGATGCCCTGGATGGCCGCGGCCGCCCCAGCCACCGTGGTGATGGCCGGGATGTCCGCGGCGACGGCGGCGGTGCGGATCTCGAACCCGTCGACGCGCGGGCCGGACTGTCCGTACGGGGTGTTGATGACCAGCGCGATCTCGCCCGACTTGATCAGGTCGATCACCGTCGGCACCGCGGCGCCGTTCTCGTCGAGGGCGTTCTCGAACGCCTTGCGGACCACCTCGACGTCCATCCCGTTGCGCCGCAACATCTCCGCGGTGCCCTCGGTGGCCACGATGCGGAATCCCAGATCGGCCAGCCGCTTCACCGGGAACACCATGGACCGCTTGTCGGCGTTGGCCACCGAGACGAACACGGTGCCCGACGTCGGCAGCGAGCCGTACGCGGCGGTCTGCGACTTGGCGAAGGCCGGGCCGAACGCGGTGTCGATGCCCATCACCTCCCCGGTGGACCGCATCTCCGGGCCGAGCAGCGAGTCGACCCCGGTTCCGTCGGCCCGCCGGAAGCGGTGGAACGGCAGCACGGCCTCCTTCACCGCGACCGGGGCACCCGGCGGCAGGGCACCGCCGTCCCCGGTGGCCGGCAGCATGCCCTCGGCCCGCAGCTCGGAGATGCTCGCGCCCAGCATGATCCGGGCCGCAGCCTTGGCCAGCGGCACCGCGGTGGCCTTGGACGAGAACGGCACGGTGCGGGACGCGCGCGGGTTGGCCTCCAGCACGTACAGCGTCTGGTCCTTCAGGGCGTACTGGACGTTGAGCAGCCCGCGGACCCGGCCGCCCAGGGCGATGGCCTCGGTGTGCGCGCGCACGGTGTCGATCTCGCTGCGGCCCAGGGTGATCGGCGGCAGCACGCAGGCCGAGTCGCCGGAGTGGATGCCGGCCTCCTCGATGTGCTCCATGACCCCGCCGAGGTAGACCTCGGTGCCGTCGCAGAGCGCGTCGACATCGATCTCCAGAGCGTCGTCGAGGAACTTGTCGACCATCACGGGGCGATCGGCACCGATCTCGGTGGACCGGGAGATGTAGTCGCGCAACGCGTCCCGGTCGTAGACGATCTCCATGCCACGTCCGCCGAGCACATAGGACGGGCGGACGAGCACCGGGAACCCGATGCGTTCGGCGACCACGTCGGCCTCGTCGAAGGACACGGCCATGCCGTACGCCGGCGCGGGCAGGCCGCCCTCGCTCAGCAGGGTGCCGAAGCGGTCGCGGTCCTCGGCGAGGTCGATGGCGTCGGGCTGGGTGCCCAGGATCGGCACCCCGGCCCGTTCGAGGGTGTCGGCCAGCTTGAGCGGGGTCTGCCCGCCCAGGGTCACGATGACGCCGAGCACGGTGCCCGAGGCCCGCTCGGACTCGATGACCTCCAGCACGTCCTCCACGGTGAGCGGCTCGAAGTACAGCCGGTCGGAGGTGTCGTAGTCGGTGGAGACCGTCTCGGGGTTGCAGTTGACCATCACCGTCTCGTACCCGGCGTCGCGCAGGGCGAGCGCCGCGTGCACGCAGGAGTAGTCGAACTCGATGCCCTGGCCGATGCGGTTGGGACCGGAGCCCAGGATGATCACCTTGGGCCGCTCGGTCTGCGGCCTCACCTCGGACTCGGCCGCGGGGTCGGTCTCGTAGGCCGAGTAGTGGTACGGCGTGGTCGCCTCGAACTCCGCGGCGCAGGTGTCCACCGTCTTGAAGACCGGCCGGATCCCGTGCCGGTGGCGGAACTCGCGCACGGCCGCCTCGTCGGCGAGATCCTCCCGCAGGACGGCGATCTGGGCGTCGGAGATGCCGAACCGCTTGGCCCGCCGGAGCAGCGCCGGGGACAGCTCCGCGGCGGTCTGCACGTCCCGGCCGACATCGCGGATGAGCTGGATCTGGTCCAGGAACCACGGGTCGATGCCGGTGGCCGTGTGCACGTGCTCCACGGTGGCCCCGGCGGCCAGGGCGCGCTCGACGCCGTAGATGCGGCCGTCGGTGGGCACGGCGATCTGGGCGAGCAGATCCTCGACCTGCCCCGGCTCGAGCGTGACGTCGACGCGCGATTCACCGGGCCCCGTCCAGAACCCGGTGCGGCTGGTCTCCATGGAGCGCAGCGCCTTGCCGAACGCCTCCGCGAACGACCGGCCGATCGACATCGCCTCGCCGACCGACTTCATCGTGGTGGTCAGCGTGGTGTCGGCGCCGGGGAACTTCTCGAACGCGAAGCGCGGGATCTTCACGACCACGTAGTCCAGCGTGGGCTCGAAGGCCGCCGGGGTGGCCTTGGTGATGTCGTTGGAGATCTCGTCGAGGCGGTAGCCGATGGCCAGCTTGGCGGCGATCTTGGCGATCGGGAAGCCGGTCGCCTTGGAGGCCAGCGCGCTGGACCGGGACACCCGCGGATTCATCTCGATGACGATCATGCGGCCGTCGACGGGGTTGATCGCGAACTGGATGTTGCAGCCACCGGTGGCCACGCCGACCGCGCGCAGGATGTCCAGCCCCACGTCGCGCATCCGCTGGTACTCGCGGTCGGTCAGCGTCATCGCCGGGGCCACGGTGATCGAGTCGCCGGTGTGCACGCCCATCGGGTCGAGGTTCTCGATGGAACAGACGACCACGGCGTTGTCGGCGCTGTCCCGCATGAGCTCGAGCTCGTACTCCTTCCAGCCCAGCACGCTCTCCTCGATCAGCACCTCGTGCACCGGGGACGCGTCCAGACCGGTCCCGGCCAGCCGCTCGAGATCCTCGGCGGTGTAGGCCAGACCGGAGCCCAGGCCGCCCATGGTGAACGACGGCCGGATGACCACGGGCAGGCCGAGCTCGGCCACGGTGGCACGCACCGCGTCCATGTCGTGACACACCGCGGAGCGCGGGACGTCGCCGCCGATGGACCGGACGACGTCCTTGAAGATCTGCCGGTCCTCCCCCCGGTGGATGGCCGGGATGTCGGCGCCGATGAGCTCCACGTCGTACTTGTCCAGGATGCCGCGCTCGGCCAGCGCGATGGCGGTGTTCAGCGCCGTCTGGCCGCCCAGCGTGGCCAGCAGCGCGTCGACCGGGAAGCCCTGCGCGGCCTGGTCGGCGAGCACCTTCTCGACGAACTCCGCGGTGATCGGCTCGATGTAGGTGGCGTCGGCGAACTCCGGGTCGGTCATGATCGTCGCCGGGTTCGAGTTGATCAGCGAGACGCGGATGCCCTCCTCGCGGAGCACGCGGCAGGCCTGGGTGCCCGAGTAGTCGAACTCGCAGGCCTGGCCGATGACGATCGGGCCGGACCCGATGACCAGGACGTGGGCGATGTCGGTACGGCGGGGCATCAGGCACCCTCTCCGGTGGCAGGGGTGATCGTGG
Source organism: Nakamurella flavida (assembly GCF_030811475.1). NCBI lineage: Bacteria > Bacillati > Actinomycetota > Actinomycetes > Nakamurellales > Nakamurellaceae > Nakamurella > Nakamurella flavida. Next base: position 4,007,049 of record NZ_JAUSQV010000001.1, on the reverse strand, counting down.
ACGGGGGGACAGCGGCGGCGGTCTCCCCCGTGGCCGCCGGGCCGGCCGCCATGAGCTCGCAGAACCGCTCGAACAGGTAGCGGGCGTCGTGCGGCCCGGCCGCGGCCTCGGGGTGGAACTGCACCGAGAAGGCCGGCACGTCGAGGCATTCCAGGCCCTCCACGACGCCGTCGTTCAGCGAGCTGAAGGCGACCCGGGCGGCGCCGAACGGCGTCGGGAAGGTGCCGTCCCCGTCGACCCCGACCTCGGGCCGGGCGACGGCGAACCCGTGGTTGTGCGAGCTGACCAGCACCCGCCCGGTGCGGTGGTCGACCACCGGCTGGTTGATGCCGCGATGCCCGAAGGGCAGCTTGAAGGTGTCCATCTCCAGGGCGCGGCCCAGGATCTGGTTGCCGAAGCAGATGCCGAAGAACGGGATCCGCCGCTCGAGCACCTGGCGGGTGAGCGCGACGACGGAGTCCGCGGCGGCCGGGTCGCCCGGGCCGTTGGACAGGAACACCCCGTCCACGTCCAGCGCCTCGATCTGCTCGAGGGTCGTGTCGGCGGGCAGCACGTGCACGGTGATCCCGCGCTCGGCCATCATCCGCGGGGTGTTCGCCTTGATGCCGAGATCCAGCGCAGCCACGGTGAATCGCGACTCCCCCTCCGGCTCGACGACGTAGGCCTGCGTGGTGGTGACGTCACCGGTGAGATCGGCGCCGGTCATCCCCGGGCTGGCCCGGACCTCGGCGAGGAGCTCGTCGACCGGACGCTCGGCGTCCGGACCGGAGAAGATCCCGCAGCGCATCGCCCCGGCGGACCGCAGGTGCCGGGTCAGCGAGCGGGTGTCCACCCCGGCGATGCCGACGATGTCCTGTCGGCGCATCTCGTCGGCCAGCGAACCGCCGGAGCGCCAGTTGGACGGCCGCGGGGACAGATCGCGGATGACCAGGCCGGCCACCCAGATCGCCGCGGACTCGTCGTCCGACGCGGGGAAGTCGGGGGTGACGCCGTCGCTGGAGTGGCTCGCGGCGCCGCCGCCGGCCACCCAGCCGGTGTTGCCGATCTGCGGCGCGGTGGCCACCACGACCTGACGGCGGTAGGACGGATCGGTCATCGTCTCCTGGTAGCCGGTCATCCCGGTGGCGAAGACGGCCTCGCCGAACGTGGTGCCCACGGCGCCGAAGCCCTCGCCGCCGTGCACCCGGCCGTCCTCCAGCACCAGCAGCGCCGGCACGGTTGTGCTCATCGTTCGTCCTCCTGCGATCCGTCTTCGTGGGATGCCCGGGACGGTGCCGCGGTGGGCCCGCCGTCGGGGGTGTCCTGAGGGCCGTGCCCGACCAGCGCGGCCTGCGCCGCGGCCAGCCAGGTGTCCTGCTCGTCGGGGTCGTCGGACCGGAACCCGCTGTCCAGCAGGGCCTCCCCGTTCCGCCAGGTCAGCACGAGCACACCGGCGGGCATGCCCATCACCTTGCCGGCGATGCCCGGCGCGGTGGCCACGGTGGTGATCACGGCCATCGGCAGGAAGATCGGGTCCTCGCCGACCCGGTCGATCAGCACGCCGTCGTCGGCCAGTTCCAGGGATGCCTTGGCCCGGCGACCGAGGCCGTGCACGACGACCCGGTCCTGCCACGAACCTGCGCGGGTGGTGGAGATGTAGACCCCGGCCAACGGAGGGGTGAGCTGGGGCCCGCTCACCGCGGGAACCGTGGGCAGGGCGGGGATGTCGCCCTGTCGCCGGGCGCGATTGCGCCAGCCCCACCACAGCCCGCCGAAGATGAGCAGGACGAGGACGACCAGGGCCAGGGTCAGCAGCACGCGGTCCATCAGGCACCCGCCCCGGCGGGATCGACGAGCACGCCGTCGAGCACGGTGGGTCGGCCGCGGAGCAACGTGGTGACCACCCGGCCGGGCAGCTCCACCCCCTCGAACGGGGTGTTGGCCGACAGGCTGGCGAGCTCGGCGCCGCGCACCGTCCACCGCGCCTCCGGGTCGACGAGCACCAGGTTGGCCGGCTCGCCGACGGCGACCGGCCGTCCCTGGTCGGTCAGCCCGCCGATGCGGGCGGGGTTCTCGGACAGCACCCGGGCCACCCCCCGCCAGTCCAGCGCCCCGGTGTGCACCATCGTCTCGATCACGACGGACAGCGCGGTCTGCAGGCCGAGCATCCCCGGGGACGCGTGGTCCCACTCGCACTCCTTGTCCTGCTGGGCGTGCGGCGCGTGATCGGTCGCGACGATGTCGATCGTGCCGTCGGCGAGGGCCTGCCGGACGGCGGCCACATCGGTGTCCGTGCGCAACGGCGGGTTGACCTTGAACACCGGGTCGTAGCCCTCCGCGCGGGCGTCGGTGAGGATCAGGTGGTGCGGGGTGACCTCCGCGGTCACCGCGGTGCCGCGGGCCTTGGCCGCGGCGAGCACCTGCACGGAACCGGCCGTGGACACATGGCAGACGTGCAGCCGCGATCCGACGTGGTCGGTCAGCAGGCAGTCCCGGGCGATGATCGCCTCCTCGGCGACCGCGGGCCAGCCGGTCATCCCGAGCCGGGCCGACCAGTCGCCCTCGTGCATCTGGGCGCCGACGGTGAGCCGCGGCTCCTGGGCGTGCTGGGCGATGACCCCGTCGAAGCTCTTCACGTACTCCAGTGCGCGCCGCATGAGCAACGCGTCGGAGACGCAGTCGCCGTCGTCGGAGAACACCCGGACCTGCGCGGCGGAGGTGGCCATCGCCGTCAGCTCGGCCAGCCGCTCGCCCTTGCGGCCCACGGTGACGGCGCCGATCGGGTGCACGTCGACCAGGCCGACCGCGGCACCCAGCCGGAACACCTGCTCGACGACGCCCGCGGTGTCGGCCACCGGGTCGGTGTTGGGCATCGCGAACACCGCGGTGTACCCACCGAGAGCGGCTGCGCGCGAACCGGTCTCGACCGTCTCCGCGTCCTCCCGGCCGGGCTCGCGCAGATGGGTGTGCAGATCGACCAGACCGGGCAGCAGCATGAGGCCGGACGCGTCCAGCACGGTGGCGTCGGCGGCGGCGGGGTGGCCCGCCGCCTCGACACCGACGGCGGCGATCAGCCCGTCGGCGACCAGCACGTCGGCCGGCTCCTCGCCGTAGGGGGCGGCGCCGCGGATCAACAGGGCGGGGGTGGTCATCGGCTGGGGCACCTTGCTTCTCGGTCCATCGGGTGTGCGGGTCGGGCGGGCGCGTTCACGCGGCACCCGGGGTGAGTTCGCCGGACAGCAGCAGGTACAGCACGGCCATCCGGACGGTCACCCCGTTGGCGACCTGTTCGACGATCACCGAGTCGACGCCGTCGGCGACCTCGGGGGTGATCTCCATGCCGCGGTTCATCGGCCCCGGGTGCAGCACGATGCCGTGCCCGGCCAGCAGGTCGTGCCGGCGGCGGTCCAGGCCGTACCCGCGGCTGTACTCCCGCGCGGTGGGGAAGAAGGCGCCGGCCATCCGCTCGGCCTGCACCCGCAGCATCATCACCGCGTCCGCTCCGAGCAGCGCGGCGTCCAGGTCGTAGGAGACCTGCACCGGCCAGCTGCCCACGCCCACCGGGAGCAGGGTCGGCGGCGCGACCAGCGTGACCTGGGCGCCCAGGGTGTGCAGCAGCAGCACGTTGGAGCGGGCGACCCGGGAGTGCAGCACGTCACCGACGATGACGATCCGGCGGCCGCGCAGGTCCCCCAGGTGCCGGCGCAGCGTGTACGCGTCGAGCAGGGCCTGGGTCGGGTGCTCGTGGGTGCCGTCCCCGGCGTTGATGACGGCACCGTCCACCCACCCGGACAGCCGCTGCGGGGCACCGGAGGATGAGTGCCGACAGACCACCGCGTCGGCGCCCATGGCCTGCAGGGTCCAGGCGGTGTCCTTCAGCGACTCCCCCTTGGACACCGAGGAGCCCTTGGCGGAGAAGTTGATGACATCGGCCGACAGCCGCTTGGCGGCCAGCTCGAAGGAGATCCGGGTGCGGGTGGAGTCCTCGAAGAACAGGTTGACCACGGTGCGGCCGCGCAGGGTCGGCAGCTTGCGGACCTCGCGTCGCCCGATGGCCTGCTCGATGCGGGCCGCGGTGTCCAGGACGTGCAGCGCGGTGTCCCGGTCCAGATCGGCGGCCGACAACAGATGCGGGGGGACGTGGATGCCGGTGCGGACGGGCCCGTCGACGCCGGGATCGTCACCGACCTGCGCTCCGGCACCTGCGACCGTCCCCGAACGGGTGACGGCGGCGGTCTGCCCCGGAGGAGCCGGAGCGGCCCGGAAGGACGGGGCGTCGACCGACGGGCCGGACGACCTTTCGTGCCCGAATGCCGAGGAGGTCGGATCGTCGGTCACCGTGGGTGCCGTCACGGACCGTGTGCGCATCTCGGCCTCCCGGGCCTCGCGGGGGGTGGGGACGGGGCGGCTCATCGCCGATCACTCCCGGCCGTCGGGCGCGCGGCCCCGCTCACGGGCCCGCCGGCGTCCCGACGGACCAGATCCACGCTGTCCACCCCGTCGGTCTCGACCATGCGGACGGCGACGTCGTCGGTGAAGGCGGTCGGGATGTTCTTGCCCACGTAGTCGGCGCGGATCGGCAACTGCCGGTGGCCCCGATCGACCAGCACGGCGAGCTGGACGATGCGCGGCCGGCCGTGGTCGCGCAGCGCGTCCAGCGCCGCCCGGACCGTCCGGCCGGAGTACAGGACGTCGTCGACGAGGACCACCACCGCGTTGTCGATGCCGTCGTCGGGCAGGCTGGTCTCCTCCAGCGCCCGCGGGGGGTGTCGCCGCAGGTCGTCGCGGTAGAGGGTGATGTCCAAGGACCCGACGGAGATGCGTCCGGCGGAGGGGCCGGCGAAGGTGGCCAGCCGCCCGGCCAGCCGGCGGGCCAGGTGCACACCGCGGGTGGGGATGCCCAGCAGGACGATGTCGTCCTCGCCGTGGCGTTCCAGGATCTGGTGGGCGATGCGGTCGACCGTGCGGGCCAGCGTGACCGGCGACAGGATCTCCGACCGCAGCGCACCGGCCTGGTCACGGGCGGGAAGTGCGGTCGCGGACTGCTCGGTGGGACCGGACTCGGTGGCGCCGTCGTGCGGGGCGGGGACAGCCGACATCTCGGACCTCCTTCCCCGCCTCTCGGGACGGATTTAAAGGATGTCTGGGTTCGGGACCAGACCCTACCCCCGCGTCATGGGACCGATGGTCGACCGTCGGGGCGCGGGCGCCCGGAGGAGGTCCGGGGCGGGTCGGGCAGCCCGCCCGTCGTCGGCGGGCCGCTGCGGCGTGCTGACTCTGCGACACATTCGTCGTCGGCCGGGCCGGGCCGTGATCAACCGATCTCACCCGGTCGGGAAGCCCGTATCCCCCGGGAGCGGGTCGTCCGGTCACTGTTCGACGGAGCGACACCCCGCCGGGTGGCGGCGGGCGCGGCTCGGTGGCCGCTGATTCAACCGAACGGGCCGCGATTCGGTTCGCCACGGAGCCCGATGTCCGACTACTCTGCGTATTACAGCAATGGACGAGTCGGACCGGGTTCCCACCTTGGCGGTCCCGCCTCGACCGAGATCGGGAGTGGGAAATGTCCCAGGACTATGCACATGCGCTCGGCGCCCGGTTGCGCGCCATCCGCGCCCAACAGGGACTGAGCCTGCACGGGGTCGAAGAGAAGTCCGACGGCCGCTGGAAGGCCGTGGTCGTCGGCTCGTACGAGCGCGGCGACCGCGCGGTGACCGTCGCGAAGCTCGCTGAGCTGGCCGAATTCTACGGAGTGCCCGTCGCCGAGCTGCTCCCCGACGCCCGGGCGACCCGCCGCGGCGCTCCCAGCCCGCGGCTGGTCATCGACCTGCAGCGCCTCGGCGAGCTGCCCACCCACCAGGCCGGTCCGCTGGCCCGGTACGCCGCCGCGATCCAGTCGCAGCGCGGTGACTACAACGGCAAGGTGCTGACCATCCGCGCCGAGGACCTGCGGTCACTGGCGGTCATCTACGACATGAGCCCGGAGGATCTCACCGAGCAGCTCGTCCGCTGGGGCGTCCTGCCGGCCGGCACCGAGCTCGACTGACTCCTCGGGGCGCATCCCCCGGATGCCGCCCCGACCCCGTCCGCACGGTCACGACGAACGCCCGGAGCCATCGGCTCCGGGCGTTCGCTGTGTGTCATCGACGTGGGTCGTCCACCGGTTCGGCGACCGGCCGACCGTCAGGACGGCATGGTCAGCGCGGACTGGCCTCGCGCAGCCGACCGGCGATGACCATCAGCTGGCCGAGCACGCCGTTGACGAAGCGCGGCGAGTCGTCGGTGGACAGGGTCTTGGCCAGCTCCACCGCCTCGTCGACGGCCACGGCGGCCGGGACGTCGTCGGAGTAGAGCAACTCCCAGGTGGCCAACCGCAGGATGGCCCGGTCGACGGCCGGCATCCGGTCCAGGGTCCAGCCGTGGGCGTGCTCGCTGATCAGGTCGTCGATGCGGTGCTGGTGGGCGACCACGCCGCGGACCAGTTCCCGGGCGTACTCGGTGAGCTCGGCACCGGGGCTGGGCTGCTCGCCGAGATCCATCCGGTCACCGGCCGGACCCGCACTGCTGCTCAGCGTCGCCCACTCCTGGCGTTCGTCGAGGACGTCGACGGGGTCGATCCCCCGCGCCTCGGCGGCGTACAGGACATCCAGGGCTCGCTTGCGCGACTTCGAACGGGCGGACACGGCAGGTCAGCTGTTGACCCGGCCGAGGTACCGACCGTCGCGGGTGTCGACCTTGATGCGGTCGCCGGTGTTGAGGAACAGCGGCACGGCGATCTCGGCGCCGGTCTCCAGGGTCGCCGGCTTGGTGCCGCCGGTCGACCGGTCGCCCTGCAGGCCGGGGTCGGTGTGCGAGACGACGAGCTCGACGGAGGCGGGCAGCTCGACGTAGAGCACCACGCCCTCGTGCGTGGCCACCATGGCCTGCTGGTTCTCCAGCAGGAAGTTCGCCACGTCGCCGACCACCCGATCGGTCACGCTGATCTGGTCGAAGGTGTCGCCGTCCATGAAGACGAAGTCGGTGCCGTCCTTGTAGAGGAAGGTCATGTCCCGCTTGTCGACGGCGGTGGTCTCCACCTTGACGCCGGCGTTGAACGTCCGGTCGACGACCTTGCCGGACATGACGTTCTTCAGGGTGGTCCGCACGAACGCGGGGCCCTTGCCCGGCTTGACGTGCTGGAACTCGGTGATCGTCCAGAGCTGGCCCTCGATGTTGAGGACGAGCCCGTTCTTGAAATCGCTGGTGGATGCCATGTTGCTCCGCTGATACCTTCCGTCGTCGATCGGGCGTGCTCGCCGGTGGCGTGGACCGGCCGGGGAACGCCCCCGGTGCCGTGGGGATCCCCCGGGCCGGCGTCAGACCTCGATCAGCTCCCGGCTGGTCGTCGTCAGGACCTCGTACCCGTCCGGACGCACCACGCCGCTGTCCTCGATGCGTACACCGCCGCGCCCCGCCAGGTAGACCCCGGGCTCGACGGTCACGCACATCCCGGTGGACATCGTACCGGTGGCGGAGGCCGCCAGGCCCGGTGCCTCGTGGACCTGGAGACCGACACCGTGACCCAGCCCGTGCAGGAAGAACTCGCCCTGCCCGGCATCGACGATGACCGCCCGGGAGACGGCGTCGACGGCGGCCCCGGACACGCCGGGTCGGACGGCCTCCCGCCCGGCCTGCTGGGACCGGGCGACCAGGTCGTAGAGGTCCCGCTGCCAGTCGGCGACCCGGCCCAGGGCCAGGGTGCGGGTCATGTCGGAGTGGTAGCCGTCGATCACCGCGCCGAAGTCCAGGGTGACCAGATCGCCGGCGGCCAGCACGGTGGCGTCCGGGCGGTGGTGCGGGACGGCCCCGTTCGCCCCGGCGGCCACGATGGTCTCGAAGGCCGGGTCGGCGGCGCCCAGCACCCGCATCCGCTGATCCAGGTCCAGGCCCACCTCCCGCTCGGTGCGGCCGGGCCGCAGGCCGCCGGCGGCGATCAGCTCGGCCAACGCGCGGTCGGCGACGGCGCACGCACGCCGGAGCGCGTCGATCTCCCCGTCGTCCTTGACCACCCGCAGCTCCTCGACCAGATCCCGGGTGTCGGTCAGCTCGACGGCGCCGGCCCGGTCGGACAGTGCCTCGACGAGACCGGCGTGCTGGGCCACCGTCACCGCCCCGGCCTCGAACCCGACCCGACCGGAGGCCCGGGCGAGCAGGGCGACATCCACCGGACGATCGATCACCCGCTCGAGGTCGGGGACCTGGGCGGCGGACTGGGTCAGGTAGCGACCGTCGGTGCAGAACACCGTGCCGGTCTCGTCGGTCCCACCCGCACTGCCCGTGCCGCCGGCGGTGATCAGCAGCGCGCCGTTGGATCCGGTGAACCCGGTCAGGTAGCGCAGGTTGATCAGGTCGGTGACCAGCAGCGCGTCCAGGCCCTCCCGGGCCAGGCGGTCGCGGAGGCGGGCACGGCGGGCGGCGGGAGGAGTCACGCGTCCGAATCTAGCCGGGGCGCGCGGCCTCAGAGGTCGATGGACCCGCGGGCCCGACGCCGCCCGGCGAGCACCGAGTACGCCGCGGCCAGCAACGACGGATCCGGCCCGACCAGCCGGCCCGGCCGGGCCAGCCCGTCCAGCACCACGAAGCGCAGCGTGCCCGAGTGGGTCTTCTTGTCCGACCCCATGGTGGTGACCAGCTCGCCCAGCGCATCCGGGTCGTAGGTGGTGGGCAGCCCGAGGGTGTGCAGCACGGTCAGGTGCCGGTCCGCGGTCTCGTCGTCCAGCCGGCCCGCCGCCCGGGACAGCTCTGCGGCGAAGACCATGCCGACGGAGACGGCCGCGCCGTGCCGCCAGCGGTACCGTTCGCGCTTCTCGATGGCGTGGCCGAGAGTGTGCCCGTAGTTGAGGATCTCGCGGAGATCGGATTCCTTCAGATCCTTCGCGACCACGTCGGCCTTGACGGCGACCGACCGGCGGATCAACTCGGCCAGCACCGGGCCGGACGGATCGACGGCCGCGGTGGAGTCGTCCTCGATCAGCCGCAGGATCTCCGGGTCGGCGATGAACCCGCACTTGACCACCTCGGCCAGCCCGGCCACCAACTCGTTGGGCGGCAACGAGTCCAGCACGGCCAGATCGGCGATCACGGCACTGGGCTCGTGGAACGCACCGACCAGGTTCTTGCCGGCCTCGGTGTTGATGCCCGTCTTGCCCCCGACGGCGGCGTCGACCATGCCGAGCAGGGTGGTCGGCACCTGGACGATGCGGACCCCGCGCATCCAGGTGGCCGCGGCGAAACCGGCCAGGTCGGTCACCGACCCGCCGCCGAGGCCGACGACGACCCCACCCCGGTCCAGGCCGATCTGGGCGAAGACGTCCCAGCAGAACTCGAGCACCTGCAGCTTCTTGGCGTCCTCGGCGTCGGGCACCTCGAGCAGGTGGGTGTCCACGCCGGCGTCCTTGAGCGCATCGCGCACCGCCTCGGCGGTGGCCCCGAGCGTCGGCGCGTGGACGAGGGCGGCGACGGCCGGCGGCCGACCCCCGCCGACCACGGCGGCCACCAGCTCGTCCAGCAGACCGCGACCGATGGTGACGTCGTACGGCATCGCCGAGGCGACCGTGACGACCGCCGGCTCCGAGGTCACGGGGATCGGGAGTGCTGCGTCGGGTGTGCTCACCGGTGCTGTCCTTCTGCTGGGGTGGGAGTGGCCGGCAGGGCCACCGCGTCGGCGACGGCGCGAGCCAGGTCGGCGACGGACTCGGTGTCGGTGGCGAACTCCCACCGGGCGACCTCCCGGTAGAGCGGGACGCGATCGGCCAGCAGGGCGCGGTAGGTGGCGCGCGGGTTGACCCCCACCATCAGCGGCCGGTGCGAGGCCAGCCCGACGCGCTGGACACCGGTGGTGGCCGAGACGGAGAGATAGGCGACCGGGTGCCCGGCGAGCCGGGCCCGGGTGCGCGCCGACAGCACGGCGCCGCCGCCCAGGGCCAGCACTCCGGGGTGCTCGGCGAGGGCGTCGGCGACGGCCTGCTCCTCGAGCTCCCGGAACGCCGGTTCACCGCGGCCGGTGAAGATCTCGGCGATGGTGGTGCCGGCGCGGGTCTCGATGTCGGTGTCGGTGTCCCGGAGCGGGGTGCCGGTCAGCCGGGCGAGGGCCGCGCCGACCGAGGACTTCCCGGACCCCGGCGGGCCGACCAGCACCACCAGCGGGCCGGTCGTGACCGGATCGGCCGTGACCGGATCGGCCGTGATCGGGTCGGTCGTGGTCGGGTCGGTGGGGCCCATGTCAGGCGGGTCGGTCGGGGTCGGCCGGCGGATCCTGCGGGCCGGGCGGACCGGCCTGCGGGTCCTCGAACCCGGCCATGCTGTCCTCGTCGTGCAGGATGCCGTCGCCGCGGCGGGCAGCGTCCTGCTGCGGGTGGCCGTCGGGCAGCGGCCCGGGCACCGGCAGGGTGTCGGCGATCGAGGCCAGGTAGGAACCCACGTTGCGCTGCACCTCGACGACCGAGTCACCGCCGAACTTCTCGGCCACGGCGTCCGCGACGACCAGGGCGACCATGGCCTCGGCCACCACGCCCGCGGCGGGCACCGCGCAGACGTCGCTGCGCTGGTGGTTGGCCACGGCGGCCTGGCCGGTGGCCACGTCGATGGTGGCCAGCGCACGCGGCACGGTGGAGATCGGCTTCATGGCCACCCGCACGCGGAGGATCTCGCCGTTGGTCATGCCGCCCTCGATACCGCCGGCGCGGTTGGACCTTCGGGTCACCCCGGGGCCGCGCGGGTCCATCTCGTCGTGGGCGGCCGAGCCGCGGCGGCGGGCGGTGGCGAAGCCGTCACCGACCTCCACGCCCTTCATCGCCTGGATGCCCATCAGGGCCCCGGCCAGCCGGGCGTCGAGCCGGCGATCGCCGTGCACGTAGGAGCCGAGCCCGGGCGGGAGTCCGTAGACCAGGACCTCGACCACGCCGCCCAGCGTGTCCCCGTCGGCCTTGGCCGCCTCGATCTCGGTGACCATCGCCGCGGTGGAGTCCGGGTGCAGGGCGCGCGTCGGGGAGGCGTCGATGGTCTCCCGGTCCGCGGGGCAGGGCAGGGGGCCGTCCACGGCGTCGGCGGCACCGATGGCCACCACGTGCGAGACCACCTCGGCGCCGACGACCTGGCGCAGGTAGCTCTGGGCCACCGCGCCCAGCGCGACCCGGGCCGCGGTCTCCCGAGCGGAGGCCCGCTCGAGCACCGGGCGGGCCTCGTCGAAGCCGTACTTCTGCATGCCGGCCAGATCGGCGTGCCCGGGACGCGGGCGGGTGAGCGGCGCGTTGCGGGCCAGATCGGCCAGGTGGGCGGCGGTCTCCTCGTCGGGAGCGTCCACGCCCATCACCTCGCGCCACTTGGGCCACTCGGTGTTCGCGATCTGGATGGCCACCGGCCCACCCATGCTCAGTCCGTGCCGGACCCCGCCGAGCAGCGAGACCTGGTCGCGCTCGAACTTCATCCGGGCTCCGCGGCCGTACCCGAGGCGGCGGCGGGCCAGCTCGTCGGCGATGGCCTCGGTGCCCACCGTCACTCCGGCGGGCAGACCCTCCAGGACGGCGACGAGAGCGGGCCCATGGGATTCCCCAGCAGTGATCCAGCGCAGCACGTCGCCATCCTCCCACGGTGCCGGACGGGCCCGACCCGCGTCGCGTCGGGCCCGTCCCGGGCGGGCCGCAGCGGCCGTGTCCTAGTGCGCGGCCTGCCAGGCGGCGTAGGCGTCGTGCACGACGCGGATCGCGTCGTCCACGTCATCGGTGACGTGCAGCAGGTCCAGGTCGGGTGCGGAGACGTTGCCCGCACCGGCCACCGACGACCGGATCCACTCCATCAGGCCGCCCCAGTACTCCGATCCGAACAGCACGACCGGGAACTTGGTGACCTTCTTGGTCTGCACCAGGGTGAGCGCCTCGAACAGCTCGTCCAGGGTGCCGAAGCCACCGGGCAGGCAGATGTAGGCCTGCGAGTACTTCACGAACATCGTCTTGCGGGTGAAGAAGTACCGGAAGTTGATACCCAGGTCGACGTAGTGGTTCAGACCCTGCTCGAACGGCAGCTCGATGCCCAGCCCGACGGACAGTCCACCGGCCTCCTTGGCCCCCTTGTTGGCGGCCTCCATGATCCCCGGACCGCCGCCGGTGATGACGGCGAAGCCCTCCTTCGCCAGCGCGGCACCGATCTGCTGGGCCTGCCCGTAGTGCGGGTCCTCGGGCTTGGTCCGGGCACTGCCGAAGACCGACACCGCGCGGGGCAGGCTGGCCAGCGCGCCGAAGCCCTCCACGAACTCGGCCTGGATGCGCAGCACCCGCCACGGGTCTGTGTGCACCCAGTCGCTGGGGCCGCGGGAGTCCAGCAGTCGCTGGTCGGTGGTGCTGGCCTGGTTCCGCTGCTCGCCGCGCAGCACCACGGGGCCGCGGTAGCTCTGCGGGGGCGCGCCCGCCGCGCGGGAGTCGTCGCCGTCGGCACGATCGTCGAATTCGGTCACGGCGCCAGGGTAGTGAGCGGTCCGCCGGGGACGGCCCGGCGCGCGGGGCGGACCGGGAACGAGCGGGTGAACGGACGGAGGCCGTCCGCTCCCGCTCAGGCCAGGAAGCGGCGCAGCACCTGCGTCATCCGCTGGATCTGGGTGCGGGACACGTGCTCCTCGCGGGTGTGGGCCAGGGAGGGGTCGCCGGGGCCGAAGTTGACCGCGGGCACCCCCCGGGCGGCGAACCGGGCGACATCGGTCCAGCCGAACTTGGCCACCGCCTCCCCGCCGGCCGCGGCGACGAACTCGGCCGCGGCCGGGGCGGACAGGCCGGGCAGGGCACCGGCGGCGACGTCCAGCACCCGGACCTCGTTCGCCCGGACGCTCGGATCGAGGGGGCCGTCGTCGCTGAGCAGGCCGGTGATCACCTCGACGGCGGACTGCGCCGACCGATCGGGGGCGAAGCGGAAGTTGACGCGGATCTCGCACTCGTCCGGGATGACGTTGGAGGCGACCCCGCCGGTGATGCCGACCGCGTTCAGCCCCTCCCGGTAGGTGCAGCCGTCGATCTCCACCACGCGTGCGTCGAACGCGGCCAGGGTGTCCAGCACGGCGGCGGCCCGGTGGATCGCGTTGCTCCCCCGCCACGACCGGGCGGCGTGGGCGCGGCGCCCGTGGACGGTGACCGCCATGGACAGCGTGCCCTGGCAGCCGGCCTCGACCTTGCCGTCGGTCGGCTCGCCCAGGACGGCCAGATCCGCGTCCAGCCACTCCGGCAGCTGGGCCTCGATGGCCGTGAGCCCGTTGCGCTCGTGCTCGATCTCCTCGCAGTCGTAGAAGACGAAGGTGAGATCGCGGGCGGGCTCGGCGCCGTCGTCGAACAGGGTGGCGGCCAGGTGCAGCAGCATCGCGTCACCGGACTTCATGTCGGTGGTGCCGCAGCCGTGCAGGATGTCCCCGTCGCGCCGGGAGGGCACGTTGTCGGCGATCGGCACGGTGTCGATGTGACCGGCCAGCATGATCCGGGTCGGCCGACCGAGCTGCGTGCGGGCCAGCACCGAGTTGCCCAGGCGGACCACCTCCAGGTGCGGGAGGGCACGCAGCGCCCGCTCGATCGCATCGGCCAGGGGCTGCTCGGTCCCGGACACCGACGGGATGTCGACCAGGGCCGCGGTGAGATCGGCCGGGTCGGACCGCAGATCCAGGTCGTACCGCTGCGTCGTGACATCCGTTGCCGCCGTACCGGTCCCGCTCGTCCCGCTGTCGCCGGGAACAGGACGGGGCGCGGAGATCTCGGGATCGGTCATGGCGGCACAGTACCGTTGCCGCCGTGCGCGCCGCGGTGATCGTCCCCCTGACCGTGGTCGTCCTGGCGGCCGCCGCAGCCGGCGTCTGGGCGGTCACCGCGCTGGGTTCGGCGGGCGGCCCGGAGTGCCGGGTGCCTGGTGACCCCACGGCCGCCGCCGGGTCCGTGCCCGATGTCGAACTCACCGCGGCCCAGCTGCAGAACGCCTCCACCATCGCCGCGGTGGGCCTGTCCCGCGGCCTGCCCGAGCGGGCCGTGGTCATCGCATTGGCCACCGCCTACCAGGAGTCCAGCCTGCGCAACCGGCCGGACGGCGACCGGGACTCGGTCGGGCTGTTCCAGCAGCGCCCGTCCCAGGGGTGGGGAACGGCGGCCGAGATCATCGACCCCGTCTACTCCGCCGGACGCTTCTACGACGCCCTGGTCGAGGTCGAGGACTGGGACACCGGTGCGCTGACCGTGGTCGCCCAGGCCGTGCAGTACTCCGGCTTCCCCGAGGCGTACGCGCAGTGGGAGCCGCAGGCGACCACGCTGGCCCGCCAGTTCACCGGCGCCGCCCCGCTCGGACCGAGCTGCCGGGACGACGCGGCCGCACCCACCGCGGCGGTGCCCGACCGGCCCGTCGTCCCCGGCGCCGAAGCGGCCGGCACGGCCGCGGCGGATCTCCTGGCCGACGCCGCCGCCGAACGGGGGCCGCTGACCGTGCTGGAGGTCAGCGCCGACGGCCGCACGGTGACCGTGTCGGCGGACGTGCCGGTCGGTGTCGACCCGGGTGGGGTCACCGCCGGGGCGTCGGACACCGCCACGGCCACGGCCCGGTCGCTGGCCGCCTGGGCGGTGGCTCACGCGGTGGGCGCGCCGGTGGTCGAGGTGGTCGCCGCCGGGCAGGGCTGGACGGACGCGGAGTGGTCGGACCGGCCCGGTCCGGACGTGCCCGCGGTGCGGTTGACCGTCGGCTGAGGCGCACCGCCCGCTGACTAGGCTGCTGCCCCATGACGACTCCCGCCGCGCCCGCGTCGACCGCCCCCGGACTGCTCACGGCCGGGGCCACCGCCGTCGGCCTGGCCACCCGCACCGCCGACGGTGTCGTCCTGGACGTCTGGTACCCGCGGCCCGCACTGGCCGAGAGCGCCGACGCACAACCCGATCTCGACGCCGCGGCCCGGCATGACGACCTGCGGGACGTCGACCTGGTCCCGGTGACCACGGTGATCGACTCGCTCGCGCAGCCCCCGGTGGACACCGCCGACGCGTACCTCCGGCTGCACCTGCTCTCCGCGCGGGTGGTCGCGCCGCGGACGATCAACCTGGACGGCATCTTCGCCGTCCTCCCGAACAATGCCTGGACCTCGCTCGGGCCGGTCCCGGCCGACCGCGTCGAGCAGGTGCGCCTCGCCGCCCTGGTGGCCGGGCAGCGGCTGGCCGTGTTCGGGGTCGACAAGTTCCCCCGGATGACCGACTACGTGGTGCCGTCCGGGGTGCGCATCGCGCATGCCGACCGGGTCCGCCTCGGCGCCCACCTGGCCGCCGGGACCACCGTCATGCACGAGGGCTTCTGCAACTTCAACGCCGGGACGATCGGCACCTCGATGGTCGAGGGGCGCATCTCCCAGGGGGTGGTCGTCGGCGACGGCAGCGACATCGGCGGCGGGGCCTCCATCATGGGCACGCTGTCCGGCGGCGGCACGCAGCAGGTCACCATCGGTCGTGGCTGCCTGCTCGGGGCGAACTCCGGGGTCGGCATCTCGCTCGGTGACGACTGCGTCGTCGAGGCCGGGCTCTACCTGACCGCCGGTACCAAGCTGACCCTGCGGGCCGACGGGACGGAACGGGTGGTCAAGGCCCGCGAGCTGTCCGGCACCGCCGGTCTGCTGTTCCGCCGCAATTCCCTCACCGGCGGGGTGGAGGCCGTGCCGCGGTCGGGATCCTGGGGCGGGCTGAACGCCGCCCTGCACACCGGCTGACCGGCCCGGGGACCACTCCCGGCCGGGGCATCGCCGGGGTTCCACGGGGTCGCACCCGTTCCCGCGCTCCGGGCGGGTGCGGACGGGGTGTTCACCGGCGTACGGAATACTCGCCGCGTGCCTCCTCGAACCCGCCGGGCCGCGTCGGCTCCCGCCTCGTCCGAAGCCACCGCCAGCGCCGGCCGACGCCGGTCGGCGCAGCCCGCCCGGAGCACCACGCGGCGGGCCCCGTCCGACGAGCCGGCCGCCACGGCCGCCCCCGATGCCGAACCGACCGCCGCGTCACGCACCTCCGCGACACCCACCCGGAAGAAGCGGACCCCGGCCGCGGGCCGTACCGGCACGGCGGATGCCTCCACCCCGGCGCCGCGCACCCGGGCCCGCAGCACGCCCGCCGCCGACCAGGCGCCCACCGCCCCTGCCCGGCGTACCCGGGCCCTCAGCGCGCCCGCCGCCGACGAGGCGCCCACCACCCCCACCCGCCGTGGCCGGGCTCGTACCACCACCACCGCCGCTGCGGCGCCCACCGCCCCGGCCCGGCGCCGTCGTCCCGCGTCCGTTCCCGCCCCCGTTCCGCAGACCCCGGTCGAGGCCGCCGGGGACACGACCCGGGAGACGACTGCGGACGTGACCGCCCCGGCCGAGCCGGGCGCCGAGAGCTCGCTGATCCCGCCGCGACCGGCGCCCCGCCGCCCCGGGCTGATCCCGACCGACATCGCGGACGCGTTGTCCGCGGTCATCGCCCGGGCGACGGGCGAGATCCGCAAGTACGAGAAGGGCTCCCGCAAGGGCGGGGACATCGAGGACGTGCACAAGATGCGGGTGGCCACGCGACGCATCCGCGCGTATCTCAAGGCCGCCCGCCCGGTGATGGACCACGCGGCCGCCGACGGCCTGCGCGCCGATCTGCGGGACGTGGCCGCCGCGCTCGGGGTGGTCCGCGATCTCGACGTGATGATCGACCGGTTGCACCAGGAGGCCGACGGTCTCGGCTCCCCGGACACCGAGGCGCTCGGCGTGCTCATCGACCACCTGGATGCCGAACGCACCCAGGCGCGGGCCGCCCTCGTCGAAGCCCTCGACGCCCCCGGGTATCCCGCCCTGCTGACCGAGCTCGACGGGGCGGCGGACGCTCCCCCGATCGCCGATCCCTGGGCCGATCTGCACGAACTGGCCGGCAAGGAATGGCGCAAGCTCGACAAGGCCCACCGGGCACTGCACCGCGCGCACGGCGACGACCCGCCGGACGACGACCTGCACGAGCTGCGCATCTGGGGCAAACGCGCCCGGTACAGCGCCGAGCTGCTCCGCGACGGCTCGGTCAAGGACTTCCTGGCCGCCCTGGCCGCGCTGCAGGAGGTGCTCGGCGACCACCAGGACGCCTCCGTGCTCGAGGAGCGGCTCCGTCGCCTCGTCACCGAGGCCGGCGACCCCCGGGCCGGGGTGGCGGCCGGGCGGATCGTCCAGCTGTGCGTGCAGGCCCGTCGCCGGGCCCGGGACGCCTACCCGGACGCGTGGGAAGCCGTCACCGACGCGGCCCGGCAGGCCTTCCCGGCCTGACGGACCGCGCCCGGCGACCTGCGGCCGGGCCACGTGCACCCGGGCGACCCATCCGGGCGACGGCCCGCGGACGCTCAGACGGTCGGCGGGGCCGAGAACTTCGCGGTGTCGAAGTACGTGGCGAACCGGGTGACCCGACCCTCCCCGTCGAGGTCGAGCAGGCTCACCCCGGTGTAGGAGATGTCCCCGCCACCGGCCAGGGTGCCGGTGCTGGTCCACTCCAGGACCCCCAGCCCGTCGGCGTCGCGCACCTGGGAGAACTCGGAGCGGATCTCGCCGAACTGGGCGAGGTACTGCTCCCAGTACTGCCGGGCGCCGTCGGTGCCGGTGAGCTCCTGGCCCGTCTCGGGGCGGAGCAGCACGGCGTCGGAGGTGAAGACGCTGCTGACGAAGGACGCGACGTCCCCGCTGCCCTCCAGGGTCTGCAGGGCGTCGGCGAAGGTCTGGGCCGGGGTGGTCATGGGGTTCTCCGAACTGTGGGGATGCGAGACGGTTCCGGGGTACCCCGTCGCCGGGGCGGTCACACCGGATGTCGATCATCGGCGGGGTCGATCGGACCGTGGGGTCCGGTACGCAACACGCGCACCGCGAGTCATACCTGCAGCGGGCGGGATGCGGATGCGGACGACAGCGACGGACCGTCCGGGTGGCGACAGCGACGCGGGATCAGCCGGGGCGCGATCAGCCGAGACGCTGGACGGCCGCGGCGACGCGGGCGTCGGAGGCGGTCAGTGCGACCCGGATGTGCCGGGCGCCGGCGGCGCCGTAGATGTCGCCCGGTGCGACCAGGATGCCCCGCTCGGCGAGCCACTCCACCGACTCCATGGCCGGTTCGTCGCGGGTGCACCACAGGTAGAGCCCGGCAGCCGACGTCCCGTCCTCGCCGATCCGGAAGCCGGCCGTGTCCAGGGCGTCCATCAGCAGCTCGCGACGGCCCTCGTACCGGCTCCGCTGGGACAGGACATGTCCGTCGTCGTCCAGGGCGGCGGCGGCCGCGGCCTGGATCGGGGCGGGGACCATGGCACCGAGATGGCGGCGCAGCGCGGTCAACCGACCGACGAGCTCGGGGTCACCGCTGACGAACCCGGCGCGGTAGCCGGCCATGTTCGACCGCTTGGACAGCGAGTGCACGGCGAGCAGACCCCGGTGGTCCTTGCCGCAGACCTCCGGATCCAGCACGGAGACCGGGGAGGCCTCCCAGCCCAGATCGATGTAGCACTCGTCGGACGCGACGACGGCGCCCCGCTGGCGGGCCCAGCCGACGATGCGGGCGAGCTGCTCGGCGGTCAGCACCCGGCCGGTCGGGTTGGACGGCGAGTTGACCCAGACCAGGGCGATCCGGTCGGCCCCGCTGGAGGCGACGCCGTCCTTGCGCAGCACCGTGCAGCCGGCCATCAGCGCGCCGACCTCGTACGTCGGGTAGGCCAGATCGGGGATGACGACGAGGTCGCCACGGCCCAGGCCGAGCTGGGTGGGCAGGGACGCCACCAGCTCCTTGGACCCGATGGTCGGCAGCACGTCCTCCGGGTCGAGACCCCGCACGCCGTGCGCACGGGACAGCCACCCGACGTAGGCCTCGCGCAGCGCCGCGGTGCCGTGCACGGTCGGATAGCCGGGGGCATCGGAGGCATTGCCCAGGGCGGTGCGGACCGGCAGCGGCACCCGGTTCACCGGTGTGCCGATGGACAGGTCGACCAGGCCGTCCGGATGCCGGCCGGCCAGTTCGCGGGCGGGCGCCAGCGCGTCCCACGGGAAATCGGGAAGCGCGGCGGGCCCGCGGGTGGGTCGGGTCATCGCCGGACCCGACCGGGCAGCACGGGGCGGACGCGCAGGACGGTCACCGAACGATCAGTGCTCGGCGGCCATCGGCGGCAGCGCCATGATGAGCGGGTGGTCCTTGGCGATCTTGCCCATCTTGGACGCGCCGCCGGGCGAACCGAGGTCGTCGAAGAAGTCGACGTTCGCGCGGTAGTACTCGGACCACTGCGCGGGCACGTCGTCCTCGTAGAAGATCGCCTCGACCGGGCAGACCGGCTCGCAGGCGCCGCAGTCGACGCACTCGTCGGGGTGGATGTAGAGCATCCGGTCGCCCTCGTAGATGCAGTCGACGGGACACTCCTCGACGCAGGCACGGTCCAGCACATCGACACACGGCTCGGCGATCACATAGGTCACGTCGGTTCTCCACAGCCTTCCCGGGCCGCCCGCGGGCAGGCGGCCGAACACCCGCACCAGTATCCCCCGACCGGCGGCGGGGTGTGACCATCCCCCGCCCCCATCGGCACGGTGAGGACGATCACGCCGGCGGGTCGGGACGGGCGGGGTCGGGGCGGGCGGGATCGGGGCGGGCGGGATCGGCACGGGCGGCGAGCCCGCTCCGCAGGTGATCCCCCCACAGCAGCCCGAGGGTGGCCGCGGCGGTGAGCGCACCCAGGCCGAGGAGCAGCATCACCCGCCACTGCCCCAGGAACACGGTGACCGGGTAGTTCAAGTACAGCTCGTTGCGGACGAGCACGAGGTACACCGACACCGCGAACCAGGCGACCACGATCAGCCCGGCGGCGGCGATCCGGCCGGTGAGCCGGTACGCCGCCCGCGGCGCCCACGCCAGCAGGGCGACGGGCAGCAGCGCACTGACGGGCAGCGGGACGGAGCCGATGTGCAGGGGCAGGAAGAACACGGCCACCACGGCGACCCAGGCCGCCAACAGGGCGAGACCGGCGACGACCAGCCAGTCCCCCGGTCCCGGGCGGTGCGCCGGGGCGGGAACGGCCCGATCGCCGGTGTCCACACCGTCGAGGTCCGCCGTCTGCGTCCGACCTCCCGCAGGACCGCCGGGCAGCGGACACCCGTCGGCAGCTGCTGCGTCGAGCTCGACCGGGGTCGGCGCCGCCGGGGAGCCGACCGGCTGGGCGCCGGCGGCCGTCGGCCCCGTCATCCCGCCCCGGCGAACAGCACGTCCGGCCCGCCGCTGACGATCCCGGGGAGGGCGTCCCCGGTCACCACGCGGAACCACTCCGCGCTCGGGTCGGGCTGGGCGATGCGGTTGGACAACGCGAACCCACCGGGCAACAGCTCGACCTGGGTGGCGTGCGCGGCCAGCGCCGCGCGGCGGGCGGGTGCCCCGGGTCCGAGCTCGACCGTCGCGCCGATCTCGGCGTCGTCGACCAGGAAGCCCAGGTCGCCGTCCCGCGGGGCCGCGTACCCGGCGGGCACGGTCATCCCCGCGACGAGCCGGGCCAGCTCCGCCCGCGGTTTGACCGCGGCGAGCACGCGGGGCACCCGACCGGCGGCCGCAGCCACGGCGACCTCGTGGGCGGCGATGTGGTCCGGGTGGCCGTAGCCGCCGTCCGCGTCGTAGGTGAGCAGGACGTCCGGACGGACCTCGTCGATCACCGCGACCAGGGCGGCGACGGCCCGGGCGTGGTCCGGTCCGCCGGTACGCGCGCGGACGAAGGCCCGGGGGTGGTCGGCGGACGGGGTTCCGGCCATGCCGGAATCACGGAAGGCGCCGACGCCGCCGAGCATCCGGTGGTCGGTGATCCCCAGTGCGCGGCAGGCGGCGGCCAACTCGGTGTAGCGGTAGCCGCCCAGCTGATCGGCCTCGTCGGCCGCCAGACCGGCCAACTCGGCGCCGATCACCTCACCCTGTTCGCCGAGCGTCGCCGTGACCAGGGTGACCGCGATCCCCTCGGCCGCGCATCGCGCCAGGGTCGCCCCCATGGTGAGGGTCTCGTCGTCCGGGTGGGCGTGGACGGCGAGGAGGCGGGGCACGAGGGATCACGCTACCGGGGCACTCCCCGGGTTCGGTGGGTTCCCCCGACCCCCGCCGCGATCAGCCGGACCCGCCCGCGAACCGGCCCGATTCCTCGGCGGCGAACGAGCCCGGTGCGTCCTCGGCGACGCCGAGGCCCTTGTCGGCCTCGGCCCTGCGCTTGGCGTCGGCCTCGTCGTCGCGTCGATCCGGACCGTCGTCGTCCGTTCCGACCCCGGCGGCCAGCAGCGCGTCGCGCTCGGCGCGGCGGCGGGCCTGCTCGTCGGGGTCGGGGACGGGCACGGCGGCCAGGAGGCGGCGGGTGTAGGCGCGCTGCGGATCGGTGAGGATCTGCTCCCGGGTGCCCAGCTCCACCAGGCGGCCGTGGTGCATGACCGCGATGCGCCGGGACAGGATCTCCACCACGGCGAGGTCGTGGCTGATGAACAGGCACGCGAAGCCGGCACTGGCCTGCAGGTCCTGGAACAGCTGCAGCACCTTGGCCTGCACGGAGACGTCCAGTGCGGACGTCGGCTCGTCGGCGATGAGCAGCTTCGGCTCCAGGGCGAGCGCCCGCGCGATGCCGATGCGCTGACGCTGGCCCCCGGAGAGCTCGTGCGGGTACCGGTTCCGCATGGCCCGCGGCAGCTGCACCTTGTCCAGCAGGGCCTCGACCCGCTTGCTGAGGTCCGCACCTTTGGCCACGTCGTTGAGCAGCAGCGGCTCGCCGATCGACTCCCCGACCGGGAAGCGGGGGTTCAGCGACGAGCCCGGATCCTGGAAGACGAAGCTGACGTCGCGGCGGAGCTGGCGGAGATCCTTGGGCTTGATGCCGACCAGGTCGTGGCCGACCACGCGGGACTGGCCCTGCACGAACGGCAACAGGCCGACCAGGGCGCGGCCGACCGTGGTCTTGCCCGACCCGGACTCGCCGACCAGGCCCACGACCTCGCCCTCGCCGATGCGCAGGCTCATCCCCTCCACGGCCCGGAAGGCCGCGCTGCGGCCGCGCTTGGGGTACTCGATGGCCACGTCGTCCAGCTCGACCACGGCCGGCACCCCGGGGGCCAGGCCGGCGCGGTGCACGGACGGGTCCAGCTCGACACCCGACGCCGTCTTCTGCAGGGACGGGGCCGGCCGCGGGGACGTCTCCGCCCCGCCGAGAGGGCTGCTCCCGGCCAGCAGTCCGCCGTGCCCCAGCGTCGCCCCGTCGGCCGCCGGTCCGTCCGCGAGGGGCCCGGACCCGGCGGCGCCGGCCCGGTCGGTCTCCCTCTCGGCGCCGATGACGGCACCCAGGTGGGGCACGGCGTCCAGGAGCTGGATCGTGTACGGGTGCTGCGGGCGGTGGAACACCTCGTCGGCGGTGCCCGACTCGACGATGCGACCGTCCTTCATCACCAGCAGGCGGTCGGCCAGGTCGGCGACCACGCCCATGTCGTGCGTGATGAGCACGATGGCCGCGTCGATGCGGTTCTTCAGATCGCGCATCAGCTTGAGGATCTCGGCCTGGACGGTCACGTCCAGCGCCGTGGTGGGCTCGTCGGCCACCAGGAGCTCGGGATCGCAGGCCAGGGCCTGGGCGATCATCGCGCGCTGCCGCTGCCCGCCGGACAGCTGGTGCGGGTAGGAGTCGACCCGGCGCTCCGGGTCCGGGATCTCGACCATCGACAGCAGCTCGATCGCCCGCTTGCGAGCCGCCGACGGGGCCATCGCGAAGTGGCTGCGGAGCATCTCGGCGATCTGGAACCCGATGGTGTACACGGGGTTCAGCGCGGTCATCGGCTCCTGGAAGATCACCGAGATCTCCCGGCCGCGGATCGACCGGAGCATGCGGGCGTCCGCGCCGACGAGCTGCCGCCCGCCCAGCTCGATCGACCCGGAGACGTGGCTGTTCTTGGGCAGCAGGCCGAGCAGGGACATGGCGGTGGTCGACTTGCCCGAGCCGGACTCGCCCACGATGGCCAGCACCTCACCGGCCCGCAGGTCGAACTCGGCGCCGACCACGGCGGGGTACCAGGTGCCGTCCACCCAGAAGTCGACGCCGAGGTTCTTGACGGAGACCACGGGGGCGCCACTGGCGGAGCTGGCAGCGGTGCTCATCGGGAGTTCCTTTCGCACGGGTGGTGCAGAGGGGCGCCGTGGACGGGTCCGCGGCGGGCGGGACGGTGCAGGCAGCGGGCCCGCTCCGGTCCGGGTGCGACGATGGCGGCATGGAGAGCCACGTGCAGCGACCGACCGGCGGCCGGGTGCTCGCCGTGTCCGTCTGGGTGATCTGTGCAGCCGGTGCGGTGGCCCTGGCCGTCTCGCAGGGTCCGGGGGTGCTCGTCGGCTCGGGCGCCTGGCTGCTGCTGCCCGCGGTCGCGGTGTGGGCGGTGTTCTACCGCCCGGGGGTCGCGGTCGACGACGGCGGGGTGGAACTGGTCAACGTGCTGCGCACGGTCCGGCTGCCCTGGCCGAGCATCCAACGGGTGGACACCCGTTGGTCGCTGACCCTGCACACGGCCTACGGGAAGTTCTCCGCCTGGGCGGCGCCGGCACCCGGCCGGTACGCGGCGCGCCGCGACCAGCGCCGACGGGGCGGCCGGGCCTCGGCCGACGAGGGCGGCATCCGGCTGGGCGATCTGCCGGACTCCGAGTCCGGTGCGGCCGCGGAATCGATCCGTCGCCGCTGGGAGGCCCTGCGTGACGCCGGGCATCTCGACGATCCCCGGTTGGAGTTCGACCGGGCGCCGACCCGTTGGCACCTGGGCACCATCCTCGCGCTGGTCGCCCTGCTGGTCTGGGCGCTGCTGAACCTGGCCGGCGTCATCCGCTGACCACGGTCCGGGCACCGACCGCGCCGAACTTCTCACGCCTTGTCCTGCGAGGTGCGGGCGGCGGAGGCGGCCAGGTCCTTCTGCTTGGGGATGCGCTTCTGGCGGGGATCGAAGGCGTCCCGCAGGCCGTCGCCGATGAACTGGATGCAGAGCACGATCACCACGATGAAGAACCCGGGCCACACGAACAGCCACGGTCGGGTGGTGAACGCGCCCTGGTACTGGCTGATCAGCGAGCCGAGCGAGATGTTGGGCGGCTGGATGCCGAAGCCCAGGAAGCCCAGGGCGGCCTCGGTGAGGATGCCCGCGCCCATCAGCAGCGTGGTGTTGACGACGACCACGCCGACGGTGTTGGGCAGGATGTGCTTGAAGATGATCCGCGTCGAGGACGCCCCGCCCACCCGGGCCGCGTCGACGAACTCCCGTTCCCGCAGGGCCAGGAACTCCGCCCGGACCAGCCGGGCCAGACCGGTCCAGGTGAACAGGCCCAGCACCAGCGCCACGCTGAACACCCCGCGGGCGTTGAAGGCGAAGCCGGCCACCGCCGCGATGAGGATCAGCGGCACGATGATGATCATGTCGGTGAAGCGCATCAGGATCGAATCGGCCCAGCCGCCGAAGTAGCCGGCGACGGCCCCGATGACGATGCCCAGCGTGGTGGCCAGCAGGCCCAGCACGATGATGACCACCATCGTGTTCTGGATGCCCTTCATGGTGGCGGCGAACATGTCGCGGCCGACCTCGTCCTGGCCGAACGGGTGGGTGCCGATCGTGAACCCGCCCTCGCCCCAGAGCGAGAGCGTCGGCTGGCCGCGGGGGTTCAGCGGGGCGGGGCGGTCGAACGGCGTCCAGGTGTACCAGCCGCGGATCGGCCCGATGCCGATGCTGGTCACGGCCAGCAGCAGGATCAGGATCAGCACGAACAACGAGACCATCGCGCCCTTGTGACGGAAGAAGCGGCGACGGACGATCTGCCCCTGCGAGAGACCGGCCACCTCCTTCTGCTCGAGGCTCTGCTCGTTGCCGGCCTCGGCGGAGCCCTCGGGGGCCACGGTCTCCCCGGACACGTGGCCGGGGTTCGTCGGAAGCGGTGTCGTCATGACTGTCCCACCCTGATTCGCGGGTCGAGTGTGGCGTAGGCGATGTCGGCCAGGATGTTGAAGACGACGGCGATGACCGCGACGACGACGAAGAACGCCATCACCGGGTTGGGGTCGCGGTTCGTCAGGCCGTTGTTGAACAGGGTGCCCATGGCGTCCCACTGGAAGATGCGTTCGGTGATGACGGCGCCGCCGAGCAGGCCGCCGATGTCGAAGGCGACGATGGTGGCCAGCGGGATCAGGGCGTTGCGGAACGCGTGCCGCATGACCACGGTGCGCTCGGTGAGGCCCTTGGCCCGGGCGGTGCGGATGTAGTCCTGGTTGAACACCTCGAGCAGGCTGGCCCGGGAGTACCGGGTGTAGCTGGCCAGCGAGATGAGCATCAGGGCCAGGGTCGGCAGCAGCAGGTGGGTGAAGACGTCGATGGTGCGGATCCAGAAGTCGCCCTCCAGACCGGTCTGCGCGTCACCGATGGTCTTGATCGGCCGGCCGCGGATGGCCGGGTTGTCGCTGTAGACCTGCCAGGCCCGCATGGTCCGGTCCAGGAAGACGACCAGCGAGACCCCGACGGCGGTGAGCGCGGCGGCCCGGGCGGACAGCCCCCGGTCGTCCCCGCCCCAGGCGTACCCGACGCCGATGCCGACGACGATGGCCAGCACCGCCAGGCCGAGCAGCTTCCAGACATTCATGCCCTCGTAGAAGAAGTACTGCAGCGGGAAGTACGCGGCCAGGCCGATCGCGACCACGGTCAGCGCGGAGTACAGCGCCTTGCGGTTGCGCAGGCCGGCGGTGAGCACGGTGACGCCGAAGGCGATGCCGACGCTGAGCACGGCGATGACGATGATGCCGAGCGAGGGATTGAGCAGCCACTGGGTGGCCGAGATGTAGGCGAGCACCCCACCGACGACGACGGCGGCCACCGCCCCGACCAGCAGGCGTCTGGGTGGACTGCCGCCGGCCAGGCTGTACCCGATCGCACCGACCACGACGGCGCCGCCGATGATCACCCACAGCGGCAGGGTGGGCCCGTCGGCGAGGAAGTCGTTGAACCGGATGGCCACGAATTCCTTGAGCAGGACCGCCACCCAGAAGACCGGCAGGGAGAAGAACAGGAAGGTGAAGAACGTGGCGGTGTAGTCGAAGCCGGAGTACTGGCGCAGGGCGGTGACGATGCCGATCGCGACACCGATGAGCACGGCGAGGATCTGCGCGGCGAGCACCAGCTTGATGGTGATGGCGATGCGGCCGGGCAGGTCGGCGGCCACCGGCTGCAGGGTGACCGTCGAGATGCCGAAGTCGCAGTTGCCGACGAAGCAGCCGCCGACCCCCTTGAGCCACAAGAAGTACCGGCTGACCGGGTCGAGGTCCAGCCGCAGGTTGCGGGTGATCGACTCGACCGCCTGCTGCCGCGCCACCGGGTCGTTGATGGCCAGGGTGCGCTCGAGCGGGTCACCGGCGTTCGCGGTGAGGATGTAGACCAGGAACGAGGCGGCCAGGATCACGAAGAACCCGGCGACCAGTCGCCTGAGGATGAAGGTGGCCATCGAGGAAAAACCCTTCGCCTGCGCCGGAGGGACGTGCCTGGGGCGAACCGTAGCCCTTGACTGACGGGACCGTTCACCGTCGCGGTCGGACCCGCCGGACGGGCCGGGACGCGACGAGGGCGCCGAACCCGGTGGTGAGGCCGCGCGTACACGCGGAGGGATTCGGCGCCCCGGTCGTCCCGCGGCGGGCCCGGTGGGCCCGCCGCGGGGTGGTGCAGATCGTGCGGCTCCTGGTGGAGCTGTCGGTACCCGACCGTCAGGTCAGGAGACCGGCTGCCAGTCCCAGAAGTTGAAGAACACTCCGGGGGCCAGCGGGGTGTCCGAGACGCCGGTGACCCGGTTCTCGTTCCACGCGGTCACGTTCGGGAACTGGAAGATGGTGACGCCGAAGGCGTCGTCCACCAGCTGCTTCTCGATCGTGGAGAGCAGTTCGGTCCGCTCGTCCTCGGACAGCACGCTGCCGGTCAGCTTGTTCTCGGCGTCGTCGACCACCGACGAGGAGTACAGGCCGTAGTTGTTCGACCCGTCCGTGACGTAGTTGGCCTTCTGCTCGGCCACACCGGTCGAGGTGGACTGCCACCCGAACAGCGAGGCGTCGTAGCCGTCGATGGCCGGCAGCTCCTGGCCCCAGCTCGCGCTGCGTCCGTCGACCAGGTTGAACCCGGCCTCCTGAGCGGAGGCCTTCATCAGGTCGTACTCGTTGGAGCGACGGGCGTTGTTCTCGGCGAACTTGAGCCGCACGTCGACCGTGCCGGTGACCCCGGCCTCGGCGAGCAGCGCCTTGGCGCCCTCGATGTCCACCGTGCCGTAGGCGGTGCCCATGCCGTTGGCCTCGGTGATGGCGTCGTAGGCCGGTGCACCCGGGACGGTGGTGTACGACTGGCGCAGCACCGCTTCCGGGTTGATCGGCTTGATGAGCCGGTCGAGGATGTCCTGCCGGGGGACGGTCTTGAGGAACGCCTGGCGGACCTTCTTGGCCTTCTCGGTGTCGCCGCCGTAGGTGGCCGGGTCGAACGGGCCGCCGTTGGCGAAGACCAGGTCGACGTGCTCGTAGGTGCCGCCGTCGCCCGTCTTCACCTGGATGCCACGGTCGGACAGCGCGCTGACCGCCTCGTAGATGTCCGCGGTGGACTGCGGGGAGATGACGTCAACCTCTTCGTTGGTCAGCGCCTGCACCGCGGCCGTGGCCTCACCGATGATCTGGTACTGGATCGTGTCGGCGATGGGCTTGGGGCCCCAGGTGTAGCCGTCCATCTTCTCGAAGGTCAGGCTGGCCCGCTGCTGGTACGCG